>JANNEH010000328.1:0-3288 GCA_031378405.1 Synechococcales cyanobacterium OTE_75_metabat_409 | reverse complement strand
AAGCTAAAAATGGATACCAGCTCCAAGGGTTACATTAGAAGTCTGACCTTGAGCGTTATTTAAAGGAATGTTGAAAGCGGCTTTCAACTGCACAGTATCAGTTAGCTCATATTCAGCCCCTGCCACCAAACTAGCCGTTGTCAGGCTGGTACCATTACCATTTCTAATATCTACTGCTCCACCAACAAAAGGTGTGATTTTATTAGTGTTTTTGTTAGCAGATCTAAGATTAATATCATAAGTCAGAGCCGTGCCAAAATCGTTACCACCATTACCAAAATAAATAAATGGGCGCAAGGAGAGATTCTCGGAAATACCAAACTTAGAGTCAATACCAATTGCCGCACCATTACCTAGCGAAACCGAAGGCCCGATCGTATTCCGACTCATTTCTGCTTTGGTTAACGGTGGTGGAGCCGTATTATCGGTCGGTGCTGGTACGATGGTGTTTTGCCCCACTTGTGCGGTGGCAGGTGAACTCATCCATATAGTTGCGGCTGAGGAAAAAAGCATAGCCAGTGTGACAACATTTTTTTGCATTTTCAATTCTCCGGGTTCAGAGTGATATTTTTACCGAGGTTTGATTTCTCTGCTGATCATGTTACCCATTGTAATCATACTTTCGCATCTAGCCAAGGTCACGATCGAATTGGTCAATTGATCTAACTCTAGTAATGATTTTATAAATCGTCAATCCATGACTTTAGTCATGGCCAATGACCATAACCAAAATGATCATAGCCAATCAGAGTTAATGCTTTTACTGCCTCATGGCGAACTATTTATTTGTCACTATTTCCTACTGATTTATAGTACTAAAGTTTTGTCAATAATTGGCTAAATCAAGATTCATCACAGCTAGATGCAATTGATTGAGTTATTACAGATAATAAAGAGTCCATACCTTCACCCCTGACCCCCATGGAAATCAAAATCATTGATAACTTCGATGGCAGCTTCACACTCGATCCTGTTGCCCAGGCAGACCTGTTTCAATCCTTGACCAGCGAAAAATTTCTGCAACAGATTACCGCACAAGCACAATGTAGCGCTGTTGAATTCACCGAACAGCTATTTCAACCAGTACCCTACAGCGCCAACACCCCCCATGGAATGCCTGCAAACTTTGAGCAGTATTTTAAATCTCCAGACCATGTAATCATCAACGTCCCGGCGAACTTCATGTTTCATGCCAAAATCATGACCCCTAGTCGTCTCTGCGCAGTGTATCAAAAAATCTAGGCTTACAATGGCAGCTTAATAACAAAAGTACTCCCTTGCTGCGGCTTGCTGTGCACTTCCACTGTTCCACCATAGTTCTGGACGATCGACTGCACAATTGCCAACCCCAAACCAGCACCCCCATGTTGTCTGCCGCGATCATTGCTCACCCGATAAAAGCGATCAAAAATCTGCTGTTGCACTTCTGAAGATATCCCAACCCCTGTATCGATCACTTGTAATATGGCAAAATTACCAGCCCGATTAATAACCACCGTCACAGTGCCACCGGCTGGAGTATTTTCGATCGCATTGGCCACCAAATTAGTCACCAACCGCTCTAAATGAGATCGATCGATCTTCACCGTCAAAGCTCCAGCAGTTTTCACATCTATTTTTAAATCTACCTCAGCTTCTTGGCTCAATCCTTGCAAACTTTCAATCAATGGGGGCACGGCCTGATTTAGACAGCATGGTTCAATTGGCGATCGATCAGGGGAATCCTCTAACCGCGACAGCATCAGTAAATCTTGTGCTAGCTTGATCAGCCGTTGGGTTTGTCGATCGAGCACCACCAGCGACTCTTTTTGCTGAAGATACTCAGTCGGATCGTAGTACTGCATCAATTCCACCGTGGCCTGAAGAGCCATTAACGGAGTGCGTAATTCGTGGGCTGCATCAGCGGTAAACTGCTGCATTTTGGCGTAAGAGCTATAGATTGGCTTCATGGTGCGACCAGCTACCCACCAGCTCACTACTGCAATGAATAGCATGAGAGCCGGTAAAATCAGCACTATCCGCAGTTGTAAATTAGCCAGCCGTTCATCGAATTCTTTCATCGATCGACCAACCTGCAAAAAACCCCAAGGACGACCATCCAATGTAGTTAAGCCTGTAGAATAGCGATGGTAGTGCTGACCACTACTATCATGAATTGATTGCCAAGAATCGCCAAAATTTGGTGAGATATCTCCGGTTGGCTGTACTCCCGATTGAGCAATGATTTGCTGTTGCAGATTATAGAAGCGCAGATAGTAAACATCTTGCTGGGTGACACCCAAGGAATGACGTTGTGGGGCTTTAGTCGGATTACAGCTTTTGCCAATTAGGCACAAATTTGGAATTATCTCTCGATCAACACGTTCGCTGATTACTCCTGGTGTTTGTAATTTTGGCTCTAGAGCGTCATGCAGGGTGCCCGCTAAAGTGGCAACTTCTCGATCGATTGCCGACCAATAATTTTCCCTAACTGTGAAGTACAAGTAAAAACTCACCAAAATCAATAGAGTACCAGTACCTGCTGCATACCATGCCGCAATTTGTAGCCTAGTTTTGTTGAATAAAGAGTTTTTACGCATGGGAATTTAGAGCCTTGATAATCAGGCGATAGCCCAGACCATAAACACTTTCAATTGCTGATGGGAAGCCAATCTCTGCTAATTTATGCCGGAGAATTTTCACTCGTACAACTATCAGATTATTAGTGGTGACATCTTGATCTAGTAAGAGAGCTGCGGCGATTTGGTCACGAGTCACTATCATATTGACGTGGTGCATTAAGTACTCTAAAAATAGAAAGTCTTTAGCCTGTAAATTGACTACTACAGTTGGATCAAGGACAGAGTAAATATGTAGACTATCTCGATCGAGCACCAAGCTGCCAAGTTTGAAAATATTTGGCTCTGATTGGTTTGCTAATCGCCGCTGAATAGAGCGAATTCTGGCTAGCAACTCGGGCATTCTGAAAGGTTTGACCAAGTAGTCATCAGCTCCAGCATCTAGACCCTGGACTCGATCACTCAGGGCATCTTTGGCCGTCAGCATTAAAACTCGGGCGGGGTGTTGGGTTTCATGCATTTTTTGACACAGATCGATGCCAGATAAACCAGGCATCATCCAATCGAGCACGGCTAGTTCGTAGTGGATGAAATTCGATCGCAAACATTCCCAAGCCTGGTTGCCGTCTGTGACCCAATCAGCCACATGACCCTCCCGATTCAAAATTTGATGGATAGCATTGCCGATATCTGGTTCATCTTCGGCTAATAAAATTCTCATAGTGATTTT
>JANNEH010000318.1:0-6136 GCA_031378405.1 Synechococcales cyanobacterium OTE_75_metabat_409 | reverse complement strand
GAGCTAATATCCAGCTTCCCACCCCAAGCTGAGGGTTATCGCTTTGATTCGATAGCTTCGCTTGCGCCATAGGCGATCGAGCTTTCATTCGATTTAAACTACAAATTGAGCAACGGGTGTCCAATATTTGGCTATTCAAAGTGGCAAGTATTGCACTGTTCCAGCCAACTCTTCTAGTGTTAAGACCTTGGCAATCAACTCCAAATCATTAATACATTTGCCGATCGAAATTGCTAATTGATGAGCATAAATCACGCCAGAAAAAGTTAAACCTAGTTGTTGACGCTTTTGCACCTCTACTAAAAAATCATCATCTTGAGTAAAAAGAATTCGTTGTAGCTCAATAGCTCGCTCAAGCACTAAATTATCACGTACCCCAGTCCGGCCATCTTCTTGCACCGTCAATACATCAATGTTTCGGAGCCGCAAACCATTTGTAATAGCCTTGGGAACATGCTCATCCATATAGAAAGAAATCACACCGTTCCTCATTTAGATAATTTTAGTGGAACCGCATTGCGACGAAGATTTTCAACCTGTTCAAAGCGTCGTTGAATATCTAAATCCATTTCAGCTTTGAAATCCCAGTAGTAAGCCAAGGCTGAATGAATTTGGCTCATGGTCAAATGAGGATACTGAAAATGCAATTCTTCAGGACTCCAACCATAAGCTTGTTGAGAGGTAATCAATTCCACCAGCTTCATGGTAGTACCAGCTATCACTGGCACTTGCTGCTCATTCATCTGAATATGGTGGTAAATAGTGGAAACCATTGAAATGTCCAAAAACTCCAACAAAAACTAGCGTACCATATTTATAAGGTAGAAGACAAACTGACGAGTTAAGCGAAATCGAGGATCTGCTGTGGAGTTTAGGCTTAATGGCCTTAACGATTCGGAGCACACACTGTCGATCGTGCAGGCTCGGGTGGTAGGTTTGGCACACTTTACGGTTGGCTATCAGCAATTCCAAATTCAAAAATTCTGTGAGCTGAAACATCGAGCCTTCGTGCCAGTTGCTCTCCTTTAGTGGTTGTCCGATGGCTGAAACGACCTAAACTGGTTTTGAATTTGGAATTGCTGCTTCGGCGGGGCTTTTTACATGTGTGATTTTTCTGGTTCACGACTTACTGCTGCACCATTTGCAAGGGTATAAATATCTTCTTCGGCATCATGGAGAAAGGCAAAACTGGGATTGCTGGCTACGGCTTTGTTCCATTGATCAGGAGTGAGATCGTCTGATTCTGAAGATTCTGGGAACAAGACAATGATTCGCACTCGACTAGCTTGGTTGATGGGCAATAACTCATCAAGCTGTAATTCTCCTTGGGCGCTAATAGTACCGGCGCATTTGATCGATCTCATAAAATCACCTAAGTAAACCTTGGCTCTATTTTAATCCAAAAGTTTCAAAGCTTTTTCGAGGCTTGGCAAAAGCTACTCGATGCTTTGGGTGCAGCACAGTACTATCGGGCAGGGTAAAATATTACTGACTCTCGAAATTCAGGTTTTCTTGTGATTAATCCAATAACTAGTCAACAGTACATTACTGATAAAGATGGCCAAAAGACAGGGGTGATCTTGTCTATTGATGAGTATGAGCGGCTTTTAGATGATTTGCATGATCTTGCGGTGGTTGCAGAACGTCGATCGGAGACTCCTGTTAGTTTAGATAAAATGAAGGAATGGTTGAAAGAAGATGGAGTCTTATGAAATCCAGTTCCAGCCATCGGTACGAAAAAATCTGCGCAAGCTTTCTCCTGATAATGTCAGTAGAATTTTAGCTAAGATTGAGATGTTGGCTAATGAGCCTTTTCCGCCCCAAGCTATTCAGTTACAGGGTGTTGAGCAGCTTTACCGCATTCGTGTTGGAGATTATCGTATTGTCTACGGAGTAGATACATCTGCTTCTTATGTTTTGGTTTACCATGTTAGGCATCGACGAGAAGTATACAGAGACTTATGAACAATGAACCTTTGTTGACGAAATCAGTGACTGATTGGGATCGTCTGAAGGCGATGACTGATGAAGATATTGATTTTTCGGATTGCCCAGTTCCAACTCCTGAGATGTTTGCCAATGCGATCATCAAGCGGAATGGGGTAATAGTTCGGAAATCTATTTCCGTTTCGGCGCGAGCTAATACCCATCTCCCCATCCCAATCTGAGTTGTATTTTCACTGAAGCCTACTAGCTTTCATAGTGAAAGCGAGCCTGCAAAAACTGAATGGACTCATTCTTTTTTGCGGACAATGCCCAACTCCTCACACAAATTTGATATTGACTGCTCAGGATCGTTGATTACAGTATCGGTGTAACCTGCCAGATCTCTTTGTTTAGCACGTTCGATCGCCCCATGTAACCTAGCAGCATTTGCTGGAGACCTCAAAAGATAAACGGTTTCAAAGAGACTACTGAGATCTTCTTCGGCAATCATGGCAACATTTTGCTCCTTGCCATCTCGTTTGACAATGATAATATCTTTGTTGTCTGCAACGCGATCGAGCAAAGTACCTAAGTTACTGTGACATCTCCCAACACCTCCCTTGCGGGTAGGTGTTGGCTTCTCGTCAGAGACCCCGCAGGATCTGTACGACTTCCTTAGAGGTAACATCGGTAATAGAACCAACTATTTCGATGCTACCTTGACGGCGTTTTATAGTGGGGAACATGTCCAGCCCCACTCTCTTGATATTGATACCAGCGTTGATATCGCGGTCAACCAAGAGATTCAAATCTTCATCCCAATACTCTCGAATGCTTGTGTTCGTAAATACGACTTCATCACGGTACGAAAGCAATTGGGACGTGTATGCAGGATTTACTGTACGAACTATGGCTCCAGCTTTTTCAGCTATGTGACCAAGTATCGTAAAGAAATTGCCAAATGCTGCATCATTCCAACTTAAATTTAAGCCGGATTTGGCGGCTTGTCCGTTAGGCAAATATTCACCAGTTTGCTCATCCTGCTTGGTTTTGCAGCGCTTAGTCAGACCTTTAAGATTAAGATTTTCATGAAGAAAAACTTTCTTGCCAGTTCGCACCAGTTGATGAGCAGTTTTATAGTGAAAATCTTTGCGACAACGAGCAATCTTTTGGTGAATTCTACCTTCTCGCTTAGCTAGTTTGCGACGGGATTTTGAGCCGCGCTTCTTGGCATTTTTACGAGTGGAAACCTTAGCCAGAGCAGCTTTACCTTTACGCAAAACTTTAGCAGACGGTAGCTTAGCACCTTCAGATGTAGCCAAATAATCATCTTCATGCAATACCGCATCCATGCCCAAAGAATTTTCCCAAGTCGGAATTATATCATTAGGATTAATTGGAACAGTATCGTCTTCAAGGCTTAAATTTACGAACCACCCATCATTTCTTTTGATGAGCTGGACTTGCTTGAGCACAGCACCATCTGGTAAATGACGATGAGACCTTACTTTTAACAGCCCCAGCTTAGGGATTTTTATGTATAAATACTTGCCTCCAATAGAGCAAGAATGCAAATCCAAGCCAGCACCTTCAAACACCATTGAGCGGTATCTAGCCTTGTTTTTGAACCTAGGCTTACCACTCTTACCACCATTAGAATCACCTGCTATAAATCTCTGGAAAGCCAGATCAACACGCTTGCAGACTTGCTGTAAGGTATTGGCAGGCACTCTAGAAAAGTCTAAAGATTCACCAGACCATTCAACAACTTGAGGCTGTTTTTTTAGGTCGGGAAGGTATTTCTTTTGGCTGTAATAGTTCGGTTTATCTCGCAATAATGGCAACGAAGTTATGAAGACGGAACAGGCATTGACCGCGCTACGGTTGCTCTGCCACCAATCAAAGCGATCTCCAAGCTGCTTGTTATACCAATACTGGCAAATACGAAGCCAACCATTAAGCTCAAGCTTTTGGTCAGTTGCTGGAAGTGCTTTGTACTGGTACGTATAGCGCATAACTTAAATTGGTGATATGATTTAAGCATACACTAATTTTTTGAAAATAACAATAAGTTGCTATGAGAGACGATTTTGTTGGTAAGCATCGTTCAACAAGTGACTTGAAAGTTCATTTAGTATTAACTACCAAGTACCGGCGTAAAGTCTTTGATGGCAAAATGATTGAGCGCCTACATGATATCTACGCGGACTTGTTGGCAAAATGGGATTGTAAGTTGATAGAGTTTAATGGTGAGGAAGATCATATACACCTTCTGTTTCAGTACTTCCCAGATATAGCCTTGAACAAATTGGTGAACAATCTTAAGTCAGTATCTTCGCGGCGAATTCGCCAAGAATACGGTGAGAAGCTTGACGCAATATATAAAAAAGACGTGCTATGGAATGGTTCATATTTCGTAGCATCTTGCGGTGGGGTGACTGTAACGACACTTCGTAAATACATCGAAGAGCAAGACAAGCCTGCGTAGCCAATGGGTTTGCTCGGTTCGTCATCCAGCGCCTATCGCTTACTGGCTTGTGCCTTGGTATCTTGTAGGCGCTAGAATCCTCAACTCGCTCGCATTCCTCTCAACACATCCCGAAGCGGGTAGGTGTGAGGCTCCTGCTGTTTAAGCTGACCTTCGATGTAACTGATTTCACTACTGGTCATAGATTAAGTGACATAGTCGAGAACTATCTAAATTATAAACTAACTTCCACACAGAGACTTCTGTCCTCATGAAATAGGACGAGGTATTTTGTCAACTGTTCAATCGATAGCTCCGCTTCCGCCAAAGGCGATCGAAGTAAAAGAAACCGCATTCCGAGCCGACGGTGTATTCTTGCCACCGACTCCCGAAGGAAACATTTTCTTTGGCGAAGTCCAGCAAGCAAGGGATAACTTACTCTATGAGCGCCTGCTGGCAGAAATCAGCATTTTCGCCTACCGAGATCGAGACAGCTTCAAAGATTGGCGAGCAGTCGTAATATACCCTACCCGCGACATCGAACAAGAGCGCCTAGATATAGTACAAGAGTTTTTAGCCAGCGGTCGTATCACCCGCATATATCTGGACGAATTAGGAGAAATCGAAGATCTGCCGTGGAGTTTAGGCTTAATGGCTTTGACGATCTTGCCCAGCGATGAAATGCTGGAAAAAGCGAAAGGAATGTTGCAGCGATCGGAGACATCCGACGGAGGATCTGCAATACTAGATTTAGTCATTACGGCCATAGTTTACAAATTTTCTGACCTCACAGCAGTACGGGAAAGGACAGCAATCTACAAGCCAGATTCAACCATGTTGTTATACTGACTTTTGATAGAAGATTGGGATTGTTCATTCTCGATAATGAGTCGCTTTTGTCTTTCTCCCTGTTGTTGTTTTAGTCCCTCGGCGATCGATTGATTAGAAGCTGCCATTTGTTCTTTGAGTTGCTGTGCATCGGTGGCAGTTGCCAGTGCTATTTGCACCTGGGCAGCTTCAATCTTGGCTCGATTGCTGTTTTGTCTGGTTAATGCTTTCAAGACATCCTGAGATGAAGATAGTATCTGAGCGTCTTCTCCGATCGATACGGTACTATTGGCAAAATCTATTGATTCGTCAGCAGTTTTCACCAAGTTATCGATTTTTTCTTTATCGGCTTTCTGGGATTCCTTCCGTAAAACTTTGTCTCCAGCATTGGCACTAGTTGCAGCGGCTGCTGCTCCCTGTCTGATGGCTACTCCGATCGGGCTATCGGTTCCAGCTTCTTCTTCGATTTTTTGCTTAGCTGTACTCGGATCTAGCTGCCCCATCTGCCCAGTGATCTCGGCGATTGCGGTTTCTGTAATGCCGGTGACGTTTTGCAGACTAGTGCTAAATTCTTGGGAAATTTTGGTGAGTTTTTCGACGTTGCCTTTCAACTGAGTTAGTACTGTGCTAGTCCATTGTTGAACATTTATGGCTTTGGCACTGGAGGCAAACAGCCCAATAAACAAGACTGCGATCGCTGCAATTTTCCAGGAACGATACTTTGACTTTGTTGAATTCTTTTTTGGATTTTTTCTCATGACTAGTAACAATAGCTGATCGCTTGGTGTTGCTGAAGTATACCGGACTTGAACTTTTGGCTAAGGAGCCTTTGTGTCGTAGTCTATTTGATATCTCCAGTTTATTACAACGGCCAATATTACTAGTTTAATTCAGCTATTTGGCCGCTGGCGATCG
>JANNEH010000035.1:0-16651 GCA_031378405.1 Synechococcales cyanobacterium OTE_75_metabat_409 | reverse complement strand
CGCCGATCGGTAGCGATGGCACTCAATGTCATCCCCGCTTGCAGATCATTTAGCGTGGCTCGGAAACGGCCTTGGGCATCGGCGGCCACCGTCTGTAAGGACTTAGATAAAGGGCCGTATTCATAGCCTTTGGCGCTATTTACCTGATAGATTTCAACCTGAGCATAGGGTTCAGCCGTGCCATCTAGGTTGACTTTGCCGTTTAGTAAATAAAACTCATTAGCCAGAAACTTGGGTGAGTTGATTGCACCATTACCAGTATCCAACCGGCGATTTTCGCTGTTGCGGGGGGGATTAATTCCATCACCATTTTGGAAATCCTCGACTCCTTCGTTGCGGTAGGTGATCAGGTCTATGCTCAGTCCTTCTAGATTACTAAAGCGATTATTGGTAATTAGGTTGCGGGCTGAGGGCAATTCACCCAAGTGATGTTGCGAGAACGCCGATACTGAGACTCCAGAACCAGTTTGGAACTCGATCGAGTTATTATTAACTACATTATCGTTGCCCATTAAATGAATGGCAGCACGGCGCAAGCGGCGACCATTGGAGGAAATTCGGTTATTGGTAATAGCTACTGAGCCAGAATCGGGTTTAAACAAAAAGACTGCACTCCCATCATTCCCACAAATGGCGTTGCCTTGGATGCGATTATTGACTAGTTTTCCTTCTAAGCGAATGGCATCGGGCATTCCTTGGGTACCATTGGCAAAAATAGCATTATTTTCGACCAATAGATTATTGGCACTAATTTGGCTAATGATGCCACTGGCACTGTGGTAGGCGATCGCGTTATTCCGAATGATAGTGCCTTGAGAGTTAAATACATACACACCAAAATCTGAAGTATTTGCTGGCATCAGGCGATTTTTATTTACACCCAAAAAGTTGTTTTCAATAACAATATTCTGAGGAACCGATTGCTCATCTAATTCTGGATAGCTCTTGGTGCCAATGAAAATATCTGCCCCTGGCAGGTTTTGGGTGTTTTGATTTACACCAACTTGAAAGCCAAACAGGCTCAAGCCTTGGACTGTAACATCATCAGCCATTATTGTTAGACCTCGATCGATCATGATCCCTGGTGCGGGGGTAATTTCTACTTCTGGTACCTCCAAGATCAAGCCGTCGAGAGTCGCTTGGCCAGTGGTTTTACCTTTGATCGTCACTCCCTGTCGGGTAATTGCTGGGAGCACCGATTGTAGTTGAATGCGCTGTTTCCCTGGGGGCAGTTGAAAAACAATGCGTGTGCCACGACCAGCTAGGGGCTGATACTGAGAGCGTTCAGCCTTGGTAAGCTGATTGAATTTGAGGTTACCATTCACCAGTTCGATCGCTTCTCGCAGAGTTAGCACTTGATCGGGTTTGATCTCGTCTTGATCGCTATTGACCGTAAGTTGTAAATAACCAACATTTACCGCATCCTCATTCCCATGGGCGGGTAAAGGAATGCCAGCAAGGAGTAAAAGCAGCAGAGTATAATTTATTAGTTTCATTTGATTTTAGACTCCTGCTGTTGGACGGGGGCGATTTGTTGTTGACCAAAACCGCCAAATAATTCGTTGAGTTTCAGCGTGACTCCTCCATAGAAGCCTCCACCAGTGCGATTTCCGTTCGGATCATCTGCGGCACCTAAGCTATAGCCACCAGAAAGACGGAGGTTAGGAGTGAGGTAGTAACCCGCTTCCAGGGATGCGCCAGTTTCGTTCCGACCACTAGCATACTGACTCAACCAACGCACATCGCCGGTTAGATCCCAGTTGTAGCCCAGACGATAAGTAGTTCGTAGTTGAGTAATACCGATCGTGTTGCCAGCACTGAAATTTTGGTCTAGATAACTAGTGGAGTTGCGCAGGGCATATTTACCGGCAAATTCCCATTGCCAGTTAGGAGCATAAATAGCGTCGAAAGCCAAGGTATGATCTTCCGAGCCAGTCCCGGTAGTAATTAGAATACTGCTGGGCAACAGGGCTGGATTTTTGCGGTATTGATAGCTCACCAAGGCGTTCCATTGGTCTACTGCCGGGTTGCGCAGTGCCAATCCCAACTTCAGGTTCACGGTGTCCTCCAAAGCGGCATCCCGCAAAAGTTGGTTAGCAGTGCCAGATTGTTGATAGCGAACCAAAGCGGTGAGGTCAGAACCCAATTTGCCAGTGGCACCAGCCGAGATCAAACTAGTACTGTTAATATTGGTGTTGCGCAGTTCATAGCGAGCGTTAGCTTGGAAATTGGCATTATCGGTATAGTTAAAACCCACACCATAAGTATCACCGCCAGTAGTTGTAAGGCTAGATGCCACTTGGCCACTGGCCACTGGCTGTGCAAACTGTTGACCAGCACCGGTGGTATTGGTGATACCGCCGATCACTCGTTCGTAGTTTAGATCGAGCTTGAGGCCGGGACTGAGAATAAAGCCTTGCTGGAAACCAACTGAGCCGATCGATTGAAATGGACTCAAAGAATAGCGCCCAATTACTTTGGTACTACTGGTTAAGTTGTAAGTACTATCAAAATCTAAGCTGGTATAGTTACTATCACCAAGCTGCGCGCTAGAAATATAGTTCTGGCTTAACCGCAGGTTGATGCCGGGATAAACCGCCCAATCCACACCCACAGCAGTCCGGTTGGGATAAACCACATCCTGTTGATTGCTGAGGTTGATTTCATTTTGGGCGCGCAGAGTCAGGTTGCCGCCCAAAGGCATCGCTAAACGAGTGCGAATTTGATCAGAAGACACATTGTCTTGACCGGGCAAGATCGCTAATCTGTCTTGGCGGCTGCGATTAACGTAGTCTAGATCAACAGTGGCATTACTGCCAATGCGCTGTTGTATTCCGGCAGTAATCGTAGTTAAATCATTATCTACCAAGCCAGTTAAAGGCGTAGTGGGAGGCACCAAAAGGCTAGCCAGTCCGGTGATGGCGATCGGCGGTGTGCCATGATTTTCTTCTCGATCGGCTTGAAATCTCAGACTAGTACTGGTTCCAATGCGAGTGGTGAGGTCGGCACCATAGCGAGTTTGGCCAGGAACAAAGCTAGTGGTGGCGTTGTTGGCAAACCCGGCTTCACTGCTGCGATAGTAAGCCCGACTTTGGGTGGTGTCGCTGAATTTAAACTGTCCCTCTAAGCGCACAGCGCTGCCCTCCACTGGAGTACCAAAACCAGTATTGTTGCTAGAGCGAGCATATTCTGCTGTCAGGCTGCTATTGGGGCTAAGAGCAATTAAGGCATCAGCACCCATAATGCTAAAGTCCCGAATTCCTTGGCTTTCCCGCGTCCAAGTACCAGCTAACCAAGATTCTTGGCCATTGATCCGGCTGAGATTATACTGAGCGCGACCACCCAAGATATTGGTATTAGTACCGTTCGCATATTGGTAAGTAGCGACTATCCGTCGTACTAAAATATTACCGTTCTCAGCGACAGCAGTACGCAACAAAGGACGACGTAATAGAACCGTGCCTCGATCGTAGTCGATTTCATAGTCTAGCCCCCGCGCCAAAGATTCCACTTTAACTACATTACCTGGCCGATCGATCTCTTCGGTTTCTACTGCCAAAGATTCGGTGCCGCCTAAGAGTAAACGTTGAGATAAAAAGTAATAGCCACTGGTGCCATCTGGAGCAACATTATCTCGTTGAAACCCCTGTACATTGTCGCCATAAAAGCCACTAATTAACAGACTGCCTACATTATAATTAATCTTTGCCCCATGTAAATTGCGGGTGGTGGCTGTATACTGCTGCGATCGATTGGCAAACTCGGTAGTATTATAGTCCCCCCACATCAAGGAGTTGGGGATAGAACCGGGCACCCCAGTAGAATTTTCTAGTCTGATATACACACTATCTCGCGAAGGAGTCAGTGCCTCTACTTTGGAAGTGTCACCATAGACTGGATAGAGATCTTCGCAAGATTGGGTACTGTTGGTATCTCGAAACAGTCGATCAGCAGTATTACAGACTTTGTTTAAAGGGCGATCGCTATTTAAGGCTCCGGTGACTGACCAGTCGCCTAGTCTGCCGGTGGCGAAGCCTTGGCCGCGCAGGCGTACTTCACTACTATTGTCTCGATCGACTGGTAAGAACTCCGTCAAAGAGCGATAGTAGTCGGTGCCTCTAGCACCCACCCGCAGATCGACTAATCCAGTGGCGATCGAGCTGCGCAAATTGGTCTCGAACTGCACTTGAGTAGTGGCTTCCAGGCTCATGATGCTAGCCCGAATTCGCACGGTTTGCGCATCCAGATTAGAGCGTAATTGAGCCGTAAAAGAACCTTTAACCACCACTACCTGAAATCCGGGCTGGTCTCGATCAAGATCTACACCCGCAAATTCTCCGGCGCTGGTGTAGAGAGTAACTACACCATCCCGTTTACTATTGTTGCCATTTTCATCCAGTAGCTGACCTTCAATATTTACTAATGACCTACCATCGGCGGGAATCCGGCTTTCTTTGGTCGCAAGCTGCACGCTGGTGGGTACACCACGCACTTGTACTTTCGCTGAGGCACTATTCCCCCGACCATCTTGAGCAATAATGATATTCTCGCCAGCGCCCAAAGATACACCATACCAAGTCTGGGTGACAATATTGGTCTTAGTATCAGTTTCGGTGCGTCCGATCGATTTGCTATCTACTAGTTGACCATTGACTTTGAGTTCGATCGTAGAGCCACTTAAGTACTGCAAAATAACCGTAGCTGCTGGGACATCGACCACACTATTAGTGGTCGGCGTGATAATTTGCAGTGGATTGCCAATGGTGATTGGCTTAGTAGGAATCACCGGTTGCTCTAAAGCAATTGGCTTGTTGGCAGGATTCACTACCGTTGAATTAACTGGTAGGGTTGCTGCTGAACCTCCCCCTAGATTTAGCGGCGGATTATTAGCACTGGGGGTGACGACCGTCGGTACCGCTCCAGGCATGATCGCGTTATCGCGGGGGGCGGTAGACTGAGCATTCACGGCGGCAGCCATGATTAAACCGAAGCCTTGGATGGTAGCGCCCAGCCAGAAGGCTCGACAAAGAGCGAGAGCCACTTGAGAATATTTCATAGTTATTTGGCCTCACGCGCTGTAGGTGTAACACCAAAATTCATTCTAACCAGGCCACCAGGAGCGATTTTTACTAAGCGAGACTGGCTATTGCGTTCACTAAAGCGCACATTAGGAGCGAGGGTATAGCCAGGTAAACTACCTAAATCTAATACACCAGTGCGATAACCAGCGGCGATCGACTGTACCGAAAACAGACCGTTGGCATCGGTAGTAATTCGGTTGCCATCGTCTAAAAAGATCACGGCGTTGGGTACACCCGGTTCGTTGGGCTGTTGTTCGCCATCAAAGTTTTTATCGACAAATACTCGTCCAATTAGGGTGCCGGTATCACGAATTAAACCCTGGCGAATGGTGAGTTGATAGCCAACCGGTCCATCAGTGATAGTGGTATTGTTGTCTAAGCGAGTGCCAGTGAGGATGGCGGTATTGCGACCATTACCGCGTATAGCATCGGCATCCAAAGTAACGGCGTAGACCAGATTCACTGTCTGCTTAGCAGGAATGGTGAAGCCAGGTGCGCCGACCTTGAAGGTAATAGTGCTGCCAACTTGGCTAGTAGTTACTGGTGGGACTGTATTGCCTAACTGAGCTTGCACCGAGGCTGGACGAAGAAATAAACCCAGGGGCAAATTATCGGTAACCGTTGGATTAACGATGTCGGTGTCACTCAGGTTGCGCAGGGTAAGACGATAAACTACAGTGTCGCCCGGTTCAGCAGTAGCTCGATCGGCACTTTTGACAATCTGGATGGGCTGAGTATCACAAGCAGTGACCCCTACACCTTGCAGGCTTAACAGAGAGAGTCCCACCACCGAGGCATTGTTTACATCCACACTGTTGGATACCACCTTGCTGTTGCTAGTCAGACTAATGTTTTGGCCATCGAGGCTGGTGGCCTTGTAGCTAAGAATATTGTTAGCAAAATTGGTAACATCAATACGGATTCGTCGTTCAGCAAAATTGGAGTTACTAGGGGGCTTCACAATCAAGATATAACTCTTGCCCACATCTAGTTGACCACTGGCTCGATCGAACAAAAAGTTGTAAGCACCAGTACTAGTGGCATCCATCACAAAAGGATTAGTGTTATCCCGATTAGGCAACAACCCCAACGGAATACCATTACCCAAAATATCCGGCACTTCTGTGCGAATTAAGGTTGCTAGCCCCGTCGGATTCAGTCCATCGGCGGCTGCATTATACATAGCTACGCTGTAGCCACTGTAGTCAGCCAGTTTTTGGCCACTACAACCAGTAATCACCCCTAATGGGTCGATCAGACTAGCATAGTTATTCACAATTTGACCAGTGCTACTCTGAATCAGCGGAGCTTCCCCCTGATTCCCAGTAGCAGGACCATCTTGATTGGCATTGTAATTGTACTGAGCCTGGTTGGTAATTTTGATCGTAGCATCGGTACTTTGCGCCCACAGGGGCTGAGCCGATAGCAACAAACTCGATACCAACCAGCCCACACAACCGGCAGAGTGATATACTCTGCCACCAGGTAACTGAAATCTAAACACGAAGCTTTCCTTTAGTAATAAATCGACGGGGTGTCTATCGGTCGATCGATGCCGAATTAGCGCACAATCACAGCGTAGCTAACAGTAGATTTGCTCTTGGGAGGCACAGTAGCAAAAACCCAGCGGACATTAGTGTAGGCACTAGCAGCAGCGGGTTTTTTGTTGATGAGGGGTTTGGGAGCAAAGCTGTCACCGCCATCAATACTAAAGGTCAAATCTGCACCAGAAATTGGAGTGGCAGACTGGCCTTCATAAACTGTGCCGGGCAAGATTTTTTGGTTGATATTTAGCTTTTTGATAGTTCGATCGCTGACGTTGTTAGCAGTTACCGAATACACAATTACATCTCCCGGTTTTACCGAAGCGCTGTTAGAGATGGGAACTAGCTTGAAGCCATTTTTGGTGGGGACTTTTTTGGACTGAGAGAGCACTAGCTTAATTGCTTGCTGTTGCTCGGTAGATTGAGCTACGGCAGGCACCGCCAATTGGCCGATGACTGGTAAGTTACTATTCAATAAGATAGTGGTAGCAAGCGCAACTATACTGACAGTAGAAAAAGTAGCAAAAAAAGAGCGTTTCATGGGTAAGAGTTCTCCTGAACTGGTGTAAAAAATAAGCTGAATTTCCCAAAGGATCTCTTTCAATGCCGATGATCAAAAAAGAGAGAGATCGACCTTAGTATCCCCAAATTGGCTACTTAACTTTACGTTTAAAAGTAAAAGTGCCAACCTGACCTGGTTCGATCGGGCTAGTGAGGATATTTTGGTATTTCACTGCCTGGGGGTCAGTGGTTACTGTTTCCCCGCTGATTTTACTGTAGGCAATCGTTCCAGCACTACTGGTCGCAGAGCTTGGAACATTGGTAGTTAAACTACCCCAATTATTGGGGTTAGCGTTGCCATCTTCGGTAATAGTGAAGTTGATAGCGCTGATCGGTTTGTTTCCATTACCTACAGCGGGCGTAGAGATATTGGTGTAAGTGATTCGATACTCAATGTATTGATCTGCTTTCACCGGTTTGGGGGTTTCGCTAAAGATGCCATTGGCACCATCTACCGGCTGTTGGGTAGCCTCCAGTACCCGTGATTCTTTAAGCACTTCAATAAAGCCGGTGTAGACGCGATCGATCGTGGTGTTGGTAGCTTCATTTAAATCAGGAATATTATTGTTATTGGTGTCAATAAATGCCAATATCTTGACCGGGAAGCCTTTGATGGCCAGCGTCCCATCTGGCAAATCAATCTGCACTGTGTAGTTTTTTTTGCCACTAGCCGCTACACTTTTGAGCATCAGTGTTGGTGGACTGCCAGCTATGGGAGTAAACAGGCCATTTTGATAGCTAAAAGAAGCGGTGAGAGTGGCATCTGCCGGATTTACCAGAGAAACCATGGTGCCATTAGGTAGATCGCTAGCTAAAGCTACTTGAGGTATAACCTTGATATCTCTAGATAAGTCACTAGTATTTTGCACAGTATTAGTGAATAACACTAAGAGTGGATTAAAAGTACCAGCTCCACTACCGATTGGTGTGGATTTATTGGTGAAGTCATCATTGTCGTTAGTTGGCCCCACCGCAGTGGGCTGTTCCCGAGGGCCATTTTTCAGGCTCGGTGGTACAACAGCGACAAAAGATACTTTCAGAAACTCACCATCTGGAGAATCAGCACCGGTAGATGCTTGACCAATCCGAACTGGCGATCGAGGGTCATTGGTCGGCACAGTGACATCTACTATACCCGGATAGACGATCGGCTGTTGATTGGTATCTTTATTACCAGCCGTGCCATCATCGTTGTAGTTATTTGGCTGGTTGTCACCCGATTCATCAAAAATCAGCTTAGGGCCAGGAGTCTTATCGGTAGAGTTGTTGGGATCTTGGGGTTGGCTACCAAAAACCTGGGCAATATTGTAAATCTCGGTACGGCTGAAATCAATAATTTCTACTTTGAGCTGCAAACCACTGATGCTAGTCCCTTTCAGCATTCGATAGTCGTTGTTAAAGAAGCCTACTCGCCGCACATTCAGAGCAGTGTTTTCGTCAGGCGGAGTAGTAGACCAAGCAATATTGTCCGATCGATCTGTGGAACCAATGGGGGTGCTGCTATAGAAATAGACTGGCACCCATAGCTTATCAGAGCTAGTTATTGCGGTGAATTTAGTACCGAGGGGAATGGCATCGGAGATCAAGATCCCAACTTTGGGTTGACCATCGATCGACAGCCTAGTTCCAGTCAAATCGGTCAGGCTCAAGTTACTGAGCTTCGGCGGTAGAGTATCAGCCACATTCAGGCTGATGCCGAAAACAATAGTGTTATCGGTGGGGTTAAAGGGCTGATCGATCGCCAACTTCACTGTCGCCAATGCTTCCGGGTTGAAGCCAATCCGCAAAGATTGTGTGGCTTGAGCTTCACGAGTACCATTGCTGGGCAGACCATCATATTCCCTGGCTGTGCCATCGGGGGCATCAATGGTATAAACATCTTCGGGGTTGTTAACTCGCAGTTGATTTTGGGTTTGGCTACCAACAGTTTTGCCCAAGGTCACAGGTAAGTCACCGAGCGACTCGTTGACTTTAACTAGCACCCGCACCATTAATTTGGCATTGGGAGCCATAATGTTGCTAGTTAAACCGTCTGCTGGGACATCAATCCAAGCAGTATTGTTAAAATACTGTACCTTTTGGAATAAACCTACTGTACCTACTTGAGCGAGGTTAGGCACAAATATCTGGGTAGTGTCGCTACCGATATTTTGTAGCTCAAAGTTATAAAGTAAAATTGTGTTTTTAGCTGCTGTGCCCACAGCACCACCGTTTAAACTTCCATCTTGGCGAGTAATACCAGCCGGAATTACTGTAATACCGGCCACTTCTTGCAAACTGACCGTTATTGGCGGTGAATAAACAGTGATGGGCTTGGTGGGATCGATCGGATCTTGGTAACTTCCTGCTGCTTGGTTAGTAATGGTTGGTATCGGTGCAGCAGTTGCCACTGTGATGCCAGTTAGGCTCAGACCAGTAGTTGCTAAGCAGTATAGTGATAAATGGCGAATGCGGGGAAAATGTTTCACGGTTGCTCTGCAATAAAAATGCTACTGCGACCTAATGTCGAAAAATCAAATTCAGATAAGTTGTATTGCTTGTGTAGAATCGGAAAGTTGTTTAAATCTGCCTGAGCCTAGACCAACATACAAATTATTTAGGGAAGAAAGCGGGTGGTCGGCCACCCGCAAGCTTGGTACTTCCAAAAAAGCTAAATTATTTCATAATGCGAGAGAAACTGAAGGTTCCAACTTGTTGGGGAGCCAAAGGCCCAGCTACAACATCTTTGTAAACACCTACATTGGCACTACTGTTGGCACTTGCACCGTTATCAAAGGTAATTAAACCATTGTTGCTATCGTTCGCCGAACCAGTTTGGTGACCAGTAATTGGCGCACTGGTAGCGGGGTCGATTTTCGCCCAGTTGTTTGGAGCAGCATTTCCATCCTCCGTAATCTTGATATTTTGGGCATTTAGGGCGACGCTGCCACTATTTGCTGGCGCAATATCGGAGATATTGGTGTAAGTAATGCGGTACTGTAACAGTTGGCCAGGTCTAACATTAATGGTGGCGCTAGGTGTAGAAGTAAAGGCTTCAATAATCGTGCCATCAGTTTCAGAGATCTGGACTTCTTTGTTCAGCTTCAGGTAGCCAGTGTATACCCGATCGACTGTGATGTTCTGAGTATCGGTAGGATCTAGACCAACAGGGCCAGTACCATTATCGACAAAGGCAACAATCGGAACACCATAGCCTTTCATCTGTGCTGTACCAGAAGGCAAGTCAATTTCTGTTCCGTAGTTAACCGGCGTACCGGCAACAACATTCGGCACCACCAATGGAGTAGCGGGGGTTGTCGTGCCGTCGTTATAGAAAATCAAACCAGTAGGATCGGTAATAAAAGTTTTGGAGGTAGCACCAAAAGTGATGGTAACCTTCGTACCAGCAGGTAAAGCAGTTGTAGGAGTAGTCGGCATCAAGTTCACTGATTGAGTCGGTGAACCAGCAGCAGTTTGAAAGGTGTTCGCAAACCCTACCGAAGCAGGATCGATCGGGTTAGCAGTATAAACACCAGTAGTAGAATTCAAACTCCAAGTAGTAGCGGGGATCGGAGTAGAGATGTTAGTAAAGTCGTCGTTAGTGCCAGTCGGTCCAACGGCATCAGGCTTACCACCAGTACCATTTAAAATGCCAGTTTGGGCAATTGGTAAAACTTTATAGACGTTGGGTTCACCGCCTGGACCACTACCAGTATTATTGTTCAGAACATCGGTATCAGGATCAGTAAGGCTAGCTACACCCGAGGTGATCACTGGGTCACCTCCAGCATCTACAGGGCCAGGAGTATTTCCACTAGTGTAGTTGTTAGGATTTTGGTCTCCAGACTCATCGAAAACCAGCTTGGGTGTGCCATTGATATTTGTACTACCAAAAACCTGCGCGATGTTGGCCAAAGTACCACCAGCAGCGGTAAAGCCAGTCAATTCTACTGTCACAGCCATGCCGGAAACAGTGGAACCTTTAGCGATCGAAATAGGTGTGGTTGAACCAGTAGGTCTTTTCTTCACAAAACCAACCCGGCTAATCGTGCCCGCTGGTGGTGTAGGCACAGTAACAACTCCAGGTCCGCCCGGAATTTCCACCCATGTTGCAGCATTGGCAGCAATAGTAGTGGGGGAAACGGTATAAACAGCGATCCATCCGGCAGGGACAGTCAAAGATTTGGCGGTAGTGTTTGCCGGTACTGCATCTGATACCAAAATACCAGAACCAATACCAGGTACTGTGGTATCTTCTAAATCTGCGGCACTCTTGGTGCTGCCAACTGGTAAATCAGCTTGATTGGCAACTTTCAAACCTAAGTCATAGGTGAAGGTATCATCACTCAAAATAGTAGCGCTAGCACCAGGGTTCTGAGTGCCACGGACTTTAGTAACAGTCACAAAAGCTTCCGGACTAGCACCGATTACCACTTTTTGACTAGCAGAAGCTTCGCGCACACCATTTTCTGGAACACCATTTACTTCGCCGGTCACACTGCCATCAGTATTGTCCACGGTGTATATGTCACCACCAGTAGAATCGCGGGCAACGTTCTGAGCGTTAGGAGTTAAAGTATTCCCCAGTGTAACGATCAAGTCGTCACCAGATACTGCACCAGCTAATACTCTGGTAACAACACGTACTTTCAAAGTTTCGCCAGGGGCTTTAGAACCACTGATAAATTCGCCAGCATTGGGAATATCTACCCAAGCGGTGCCATTCCAATATTGGACTTGCTCAACTTGACCGGCACCAGTGACTTTTGCCGTACCTGGAACCCGAATTTGAGTGGGGTCGTTACCAACGTTGGTAATGATATAGTCGAAGTACACCTTGTTGCCAGGTACAGCCCCAGCATTAGTGGGCACCAGAGTGGTGCCGTCAACCACAGCAAAAGTATCGGCTGTTAGGGTTAAACCGGCAACTTCGGCAACGGCTACTTTGACGGTGTTAGAGAAAGTGTTTAAAGGTTTGGTGGGGTCGGTTGGGTCTTCGTAGCTAGCAGTAGCCGTGTTGGTGATCTGGGTGCCTGCTGCAGTTCCATTGGCCAAAACTGGTGCTGCTAACTGTAATAGACCACTGCTTACCAATAGAGAAGCAATAATTGGACGAGAATACATAGATAACTTATCTGCTTTCACGGGAAGTACTCACTTAAGCGTTTTACTCAGCCAATTGTTTTTTTGCAATTGGTCTTACAGCTTATTTTTCCCCGTAGAAATCACAAATCATCAAATAAAAACCAGAATTACCAAAGTTCAGTGTAAATATCAAAACTATGATATCTACAAGCTTTTGGCAGCCGTATAAACACTTAAAAACCCCCCGTACTTATACGATAGACTACATCAACCGACAATTGAAGTTAGTCAGTAAATACACAACTTTTTGATAATCTTGAGCTGTTTTTGTAATTCTGATAGATAACAATCCAATGATTCCTAATCAAGCGATTGTGCTGTAGGAGAAAACATATTCTAGCCCAGCAGAGAGAATCTAGGCTGACAAAAATCTCGCCAGATTGCAGAACCTATGGTAGTATTAGAGATTGTGTTAACTTTAGCAGGTGGAACTCCTTGGCTAACGTTGTTGTAATTGGTGCCCAGTGGGGCGATGAAGGCAAAGGTAAAATCACCGACCTACTCAGTAAGTCGGCGGATTTAGTAGTGCGTTACCAGGGCG
Organism: Synechococcales cyanobacterium OTE_75_metabat_409; assembly: GCA_031378405.1. GTDB lineage: Bacteria > Cyanobacteriota > Cyanobacteriia > Cyanobacteriales > Chamaesiphonaceae > JAAFHZ01. The sequence continues at coordinate 3,800 of JANNEH010000035.1, read as the reverse complement.
GCGTAAATGCTGGCCACACGGTAGTCGTACAGGGACGGACATTTAAACTGCACCTCATACCTTCGGGGGTGCTGTATCCAGATACAGATTGCATCATCGGCTGCGGCACGGTGATCGATCCGGAAATCCTGATCGGCGAACTAGACCAGTTGGCAGCACTTAATGTGTCTACCGATAATTTGTTGATCTCTCAGACAGCTCATGTCACCATGCCCTATCACCGCATGATCGACAAAGCTTCCGAGGAGCGACGAGGTGTTCACAAAATCGGTACCACTGGACGAGGGATCGGGCCTACTTATGCAGACAAATCTGAACGCATGGGTATCCGAGTCCAAGATCTAATGGATGAAAAGGTGATGCCCAAAAAGCTAGCCTGGACGATCGAACAAAAAAATGGTGTCTTAGAGAAGCTCTATGGCTACGCAGCCAAAGATTTACTTGATCCCCAGAAAGTAATTGCCGAATACAAAGGTTATGCCGATCGACTGCGTCCTTATGTAATCAATACTTCCTTAAAGATCTACGACGCGATTCGGCTGCGGCGCAATATCTTATTTGAAGGTGCCCAAGGCACATTATTAGATCTAGATCATGGGACTTATCCTTATGTAACCTCTTCTAATCCGATTGCTGGTGGTGCCTGTGTCGGTGCTGGGGTTGGACCCACCGCGATCGATCGAGTGATTGGGGTGGCCAAAGCCTACACCACTCGGGTTGGCGAAGGACCATTTCCTACCGAGTTAACCGACGAAGTAGGTGAGCAGCTCTGCAAAATCGGAGCCGAATTTGGTACCACCACTGGCCGCAAGCGCCGCTGTGGTTGGTTCGATGGGGTCATTGGCCGCTATGCGGTGCGGATTAACGGCATGGACTGTATGGCCATCACTAAGTTGGATGTACTAGACCAGTTGCCAGAAATTAAAGTCTGTGTAGCCTACGAAATTAACGGTAAACGGACCGAAGATTTCCCCAACTCCACGGCTGAATTTGCTGCTTGTATCCCCATCTACGAAACTTTCCCTGGTTGGCAGCGCTCTACCGCCGACTGTCGATCGGTAGATGACTTGCCCGAGGAAGCTCAGAACTATCTGTACTTCTTGGCCGAGTTGATGGAAGTGCCGATCGCGATTGTCTCGATCGGGGCTAGCCGCGATCAAACGATCGTAGTAGAAGACCCGATCCATGGACCAAAGCGAGCCTTGCGCTATGCTAATGGCCGCTCTAAACCAGATGCAGTCAAGTCCTAGCCAAATAAAATGCCGATCCAGTAAAATACTGGTTCGGTGCTGGTCAAATTTGGTACTGATTAAATTTGATACAATCTCAAGTCTGTTAAAAATCTAAAGAAAATCATTATGGAACTCACGATCGAATGCAAACAGCGGGTAGCTGGCAGCAAACCTAATCAACTCCGCCGCGAAGGTCGGACTCCTGCTAATCTCTACGGTCACAAAGGCAGTGAGTCGGAGTTGCTGACCATCAGCACCAAAGATTTGGAAATGCTGCTCAGAAAAGCCCAACCAGGTAAAACTTCGGTAGAAGTTACTATTCCTGAACTCTCTTGGAAAGGCCAAGTGGTTGTGCAAGATGTCCACAAACATCCTTGGAAGCCTTTTGCTTATCATGTGAGCTTTTACGCTAACAGCAACAAGTAAATTTAGCTCAAACTAAGATTTATTACCCGCACTAGCGGGTTTTATTTTGTCTAAACATAAAGACCCAGAAACTATTTGTGCTGCGGATCAGTCAAATAAAACAATACTATTCGGTTTCAAGTAGCACTATGACCCTTGTTAGATCTTGTTTTCGCCTAACTCTACCTGCTTTGTTAACTCTCGGCCTTAGTACTCCTGGCTGGACGGCAGAGCCGCAACCGCGCATTTTGTCTGTGACCGGACGGGGTGCTACGTCGATTCCGGCTACTTTGACCCAAGTAAAGTTAGGTATAGAAATAACCGGCACCAGTGCCACCACCATCCAAAAAGATGTTGCTAACCGCGCTACAAAGGTTTTGCAACTGCTGCGTCAACGCCAAGTCAGTAAACTGCAAACCAGCTATGTGACCCTTACTCCTAATTACAGTAATGAAAGCAATCTCCGGCAAATTGTCAGCTATACTGCCACCAATAGTTTGACCTTTCGATCGCCTGTGACCCAAGCTGGTGAAATTATTGATGATGCGATCAAAACTGGTGCCACCAGAGTAGATGGCATTAATTCAGTACCCGAAGATGCCGCGATCGATCGTGCTCAGTCTATAGCAATTCAACTGGCTACCCAAGATGCTCAACGTCAAGCTACGTCTGCTTTAAGTAGCCTAGGCTTGCAGCAAAAAGCTATTCTTGGCATTCAAATCAATAATGCCTCTCGCCCTAGCCCTGCTTATGCTCAAAATCTTAATCGGAGTTCTTTTAATAACAAAGTCACTGAAATTGTAGGTGGAGAAGAAGAAGTAGAGGCTAGTGTCACTTTACAAATTAGTTACTAGTAATAGGTATTTTTTCCTAAGCAATCCATCCTGCTGGTGTACAAGCAACAGCAACTAGATGAGCCATTAGTATTAACGAATATGTCAGCTCCTTTTCTTTGATCCTGCTTAGAGCCATAATTTTGACTTATAAGTAAGATACAGCCAGCCAACTCAGCGGAGGTTTTGCAGGTGAAACTAGCAGTATACGGAAAAGGCGGCATTGGTAAATCGACAACTAGCTGCAACATCTCGGTGGCCTTGGCCAGACGCGGGAAAAAAGTTTTGCAGATCGGTTGCGATCCCAAGCACGACAGCACCTTTACCCTCACGGGATATTTGATTCCCACGATCATCGACACATTGCAAGAAAAAGACTATCACTACGAAGACGTGTGGCCAGAAGATGTGATCTATAAAGGTTACGGCGGCGTAGACTGCGTGGAAGCTGGTGGACCACCGGCTGGAGCGGGCTGTGGTGGTTATGTGGTGGGTGAAACTGTCAAATTATTGAAAGAACTCAATGCTTTTGATGAATATGACGTGATTTTGTTTGATGTACTGGGTGACGTGGTCTGTGGTGGCTTTGCGGCTCCATTGAACTATGCCGACTACTGCTTGATTGTGACTGACAATGGTTTTGATGCCTTGTTTGCAGCCAATCGGATTGCGGCTTCAGTGCGGGAAAAAGCCCGCACTCACCCTCTGCGCTTGGCAGGTTTGATCGGCAATCGTACTTCTAAGCGCGATTTGATCGACAAGTATCTAGAAGCAGTTCCAATGCCCGTATTGGATATTTTGCCCCTGATTGAGGATATTCGGGTTTCCCGAGTTAAGGGCAAAACACTGTTTGAGATGGCCGAAAAAGATCCGTCTCTAAACTATGTGTGCGACTACTACCTAAACATTGCTGACCAAATTTTGGCCATGCCTGAAGGCGTAGTACCGAATGACACTCCCGATCGGGAACTGTTCACTTTACTTTCAGACTTCTACTTGGGTAACACCACTCCACCACCGGTAACTGCCAGTGCTGAGCAGCTCTTGATGGTTTAGTTCAACCAGAATCCTCATCTGTTAAACAGATTTAGACAGGTGAGGAAACATTAACAATATTTGCAGAATTTAAGTATATATAAAGAGGCATTTCCATGACCGTCGCCACTGATATGAAGGCACAAGAACCTCAGGCGCTCAATTTTGAGTGTGAAACTGGAAACTATCATACTTTTTGCCCCATTAGCTGTGTTGCGTGGCTATACCAAAAAATCGAAGATAGCTTCTTCTTAGTAATTGGCACCAAGACCTGTGGCTACTTCTTACAAAATGC
>JANNEH010000314.1:0-2097 GCA_031378405.1 Synechococcales cyanobacterium OTE_75_metabat_409 | reverse complement strand
AAGATGACTCTCTATCGCACCAGTGCCGATTCTAGATTACTAAAATCGCTGATGACTGCTGCCGAGAAAGGTAAACAGGTGGCCGTGTTGGTGGAACTCAAAGCGCGCTTCGATGAACAAAACAACATTACCTGGGCCAGACAGCTCGAACAAGCCGGAGTGCATGTGGTCTATGGGTTGGTCGGACTCAAGACCCATACCAAAATTATCTTGGTTGTACGGCGAGAAGCCAACCAGATTCGCCGCTATGTGCATATTGGCACCGGCAACTACAATGCCAAAACCTCGCGTCTCTATACCGATATTGGTCTATTTACCGTGCGGCCAGAGATTGGAGCCGATCTGACCGACCTATTTAACTATCTCACCGGTTACTCTCGTCAGTCGGCCTATCGCAAATTACTGGTATCCCCAGTCAATGCCCGTGAACAGTTTGTCGGTTTGATTCAACAGGAAATGACCAATGCCCAAAGGGGTCTCACTGGCAGAATTGTGGCCAAAATGAATTCTCTGGTTGATCCGGCTACTATTTCTAGCTTATATCAGGCTTCTCAGGCAGGGGTAAAGATCGATTTAATCGTGCGCGGGATGTGTTGTCTGCGGCCTGGTGTAGAGGGGCTGAGTGAAAATATTCGGGTGGTGAGTATCATTGGCCGCTTTTTAGAACATTCCCGGATTTATTACTTCTTCAATGGTGGCAACGAGCAAGTTTTGATCGGCAGTGCCGATTGGATGACTCGCAACCTCGATCGGCGGGTAGAAGCGATCGTGCCAGTAGAAGACCCAGATATTGCCAAAGATCTCCACGAGATTTTGGGAATTATGCTGGCCGACAATCGGCAAGCCTGGGATCTTCAGAACAATGGCAGCTATCTCCAACGTCAGGCTCCAGAGGGAGGTGAGACTATTAGCACTCACAAAATCATGATGGCCATGTATGAGCAGTAAAGCACCTTAGATATAAAATACAAATAGTGGCACATTAGTCAAGTTTTTGTCATAATTGTCTTCACATCTGAAAAATTTGGTAGAGAGTCGCCCATGCTCGCAGAATTCAAGTCTTTTCGGCAAAACCCCTGGCGTTGGATCAAGCGCCGCTATTTGCGTTGGTTGGCGTTGAGCTATTGGAGCTATCGTTGGGCTGTCAGTAAGGGCAGCGATCGGCAGTTGGCACAGGTGCAAATTTGGCGGGTAGCGGCAGGATTTAACCATGCGGCTTGGGTCGCTAGTATGGAAGATTTTATTAAGCCTGAGTACTGGGGCATGTAGGTTTGTTTGCTCTCCTCTGTCATAATCAGAGATAAACTAGACGAGATCAATACAATGAGCAATCTAGATCAAATTTTAGATGAAGCAATGACTTTATCTGTTAACGAACAGGAAATGTTGTTTAGGATTTTGCAGGGTCGAATCATAGAGCGCAGACGGGATGAAATTGCCAAAGATGCCATAGCATCTCTAACGGAGTATCGATCAGGTAAGCTTAAATTGCAGACAGCGACTGAAGCCATTGCAGACCTAAGATCATTTCTGCAAAACGATCAATCTGATGACTAAGTTAGTTATTTCTAATAAATTCAAAAGAGCATTTCGCAAATTCACTCGTCGGGATTCACAGCTACAGGCGAAAATCGAGGCAACGCTCATCCAAATGTCTGAAGACTTAGCCAATCCAGCCCTCGGTACTCATAAATTAGACGGGAAATTATCTTGTTCTTGTGGCTATGATTGTCGAATCGTATTTTCTATTAGAACAGAGGAAAATAGTCAGCATGTTGCCCCACCTGAGTGGCCAATGGCTGCCATCTCAGCGCCCCTGTCCGCCCATCAATCACCATCCCCACCGGAGCTTGATCCAAACTCCAGGCCACTAAATCACCATCTTGATCTGTACCCTTTAAATCATAACTATAAGGACGATCTAAATTAGTCACCAGCTCTGGAGTAGAAGTAATCTGCGGCACATGATTTGGTGCTGAATTAGTCACCAACAGCTCATACTCCTGAATTGCAGCCAAGCTACCATCGCTCACCCTCAAAATTACCGAGGAAACCCCCGCCTGCACCGCCGTTGGTCTCCAACTAATTAACCCATCC
>JANNEH010000026.1:0-9940 GCA_031378405.1 Synechococcales cyanobacterium OTE_75_metabat_409 | reverse complement strand
GTTGTAATTGGTCGATCGGGTACCACGCGCGTGGGTGATGGACTGGGTAGTGTGCTGAATCCTCTTAGCCCGCTCTTTAGTATCTTTAATCTCTTCCGGCGTTAAGAAACAAGGGAATAATTAAACTTGCATATTTTCCCAATCTTGTAAGGCAAGGGTATTGTCAGAGGTTTCCTCTATACAATGCCCTTGTTTTGTAGGAAAGTGTAAGATTCCAGAGCTATTCAGTTGATGCGCCTAAGTATATTTACTCATTTGATCTCGTGAATTTGCACAGTTTGCGATATGATCTTTGGGCGAACGTATTTATTTTATTTTATTTGAGTTATAGAGGTTAAGGTTCTGTGATTAGAGTTGCCATTAATGGTTTTGGACGAATTGGTCGGAACTTCATGCGCTGTTGGATTGGTAGAAACGACAGTTTTCTAGAAGTTGTGGGGATCAATGACACGTCCGACCCTCGGACGAATGCTCACCTGTTGAAATACGACACCATGCTGGGTCGTTTCGATGCTGAAATTAGTGCCGATGACAACTCCATCACCGTCAATGGCAAAAAGATTAAGTGTGTTTCCGATCGCAATCCTGAAAACTTGCCCTGGAAAGAATGGGGTGTAGATTTGGTAATCGAATCTACTGGTGTATTTATCAGTAAAGAAGGTGCCAGCAAGCACATCAAAGCTGGAGCCTCTAAAGTCTTGATTACGGCTCCTGGGAAAGATGAAGATGCCACTTTTGTGGTGGGTGTAAACGCTGACCAGTACGACCATAACAAGCACAATATTATTAGTAATGCGAGCTGTACCACCAACTGTTTGGCTCCTTTTGCCAAGGTATTACACGAGAAATTTGGCATCATTAAGGGTGTGATGACCACTACCCACAGTTATACTGGTGACCAGCGGTTGCTCGATGCTTCTCACCGTGACCTGCGTCGTGCTAGAGCAGCAGCGATGAATATTGTACCTACTTCTACTGGTGCAGCTAAAGCGGTAGCTTTGGTATTGCCAGAGCTGAAGGGTAAGTTGAATGGGATTGCTTTGCGAGTCCCTACTCCTAACGTCTCGGTGGTAGATTTGGTGATCAACGTTGAGAAAAAGACTTTTAAAGAAGAAGTTAACGAAACTCTCAAAGCAGCAGCAAATGGCCCAATGAAGGGAATTTTGGAATACAACGAGCTGGAACTGGTATCTAGTGACTATCGCGGTTGCGATGCCTCTTCGATCGTGGATGCTAGCTTAACCATGGTCATGGGCGACGATATGATCAAAGTAATTGCTTGGTATGACAACGAGTGGGGCTATAGCCAGCGCGTAGTAGACCTAGCCGAAATTGTGGGCAAGAACTGGGTTAAGTAATTTGGGTTAAATTTTTTGTTGGATGGATAGGTGAATCACCTATCCTTTTTTTATGGGAGAAATTATTGATGCTAGATGATCGAGCAACGAATAAAAATCTTTGGTGGGAAAGAGGTCTGGCGATCTTGATTGCCATTAATTTTGGCTGGGTCTTGTTCGACCTCAGTTATGTACCCTGGCGCAATCTATATTTCCGTTATTTGCCTACTATTACTAAAGTCTATGACCCGCTGAAAGGAATCGAACCTCACCGAGAAACTACTAAGTATTTGGCCACGATCGATAAACTCCAACAGCAAAAAATTTCATCCCCAGCAGCCCAATTGCTCCTGAAAGACTTGGCTGAGCAGAGTGTCTTAACCATCGAAACCAATCCTTTCCAAGGAGCTGGCAAAAGCGGTACCCTAGAAAAAATCAAAAATCGCCTGCGCGATCACATGCACCAAGATTCGGCTAAAGCATCATTTCGGGCTTTTTGGAGTACCGAAAATTTCAGCGGAGCCAGAGCAACGAGTGAAATGGCTTTCTTCGAGCAGCAAATTCGCCCTTTGTTTGCTATCAATTATTTTCGAGAAATTGGTGAAGATGGTGAGCCGATCGATCATTTTTGGCTAATTGATTTGGGGTTTGGCACAGTTTTCTTGTTAGATTTATTGCTGCGCCTGCACCGGATGCGTCAGCGGAATCCTCGATTGAGTTGGCGATCGGCATTGCTTGAGCGTTGGTATGACTTACTGCTTATTGTGCCCTTGGTGAGACCTTTACGCCTGGTGACCTTGGCAATTCGCTGGCATCAAGCCAGACTGATTAATCTCGATCAGATCCAACATCAGGTCAATACCAGATTTGTGAATGAGTTTGCTGATGAGTTGACCCAAGTGGTGATCAATCAGGTGCTGAACCAGGCGCAAGGAGCAATCAAAAGTGGCACTGCGACGCAGTTGATTACGACTAGATTGCTGCGCCCTTATGTAGATTTGAATGATGTGAATGAGGTAGAGGCGATCGCCCAGATCATTTTAGAAATTGCGATCTATCGAGTGTTGCCGAAGATTCAACCAGATCTAGAAGAAATTGTTTCGACATTGGTGCAAAAGGCTTCAATCGATTCCCCTGCTTTTCAAAACCTCAAACTAATTCCTGGTTTTGCGGAGGCTCCCCACCAGTTGATCGACCAAATAGTGCGCCAGGTTTCTGAGGCATTATATGCAGGACTAACCAAAAGTCTCAATGATCCGCAAAATGGCAAGCTGGCTAAAAGGCTAGCGGAAAATTTTATGGAGGCTTTGGGAGCGGAATTACAAAAGGGGCAAACGGTAAGCAAGTTGGAGTCGCTGGTGGTGGATATGCTGGCGGAAATGAAGGCTAGCTATACTGATTTGCCGCCAGTGAATTGATTGGTTACAACGGTGCCGAACATCTTGATCCAGATCACCAGATTTAGTAATCTATATATTTGTTACTGGTAATGATCAAACCAGCAAACCAATCTTCCAATTGATCTCCCCAGGCAGATAAAGAATACTCTTGCTCAGCTTGTTGGCGACAAGCTAATCGATCGATCTCCCCCAACCTACCGATAGCCTCTACTAATCCAGCCACACTATCTGGCTCTACCAAAAACCCCGTGACCCCATCTCGCACAATCTCAGTTGGGCCACCCCGGGCATAAGAAATCACCGGCACCCCGCAGGCCAAAGCTTCGATCGCCACATTGCCAAAAGCTTCTACCCAGCGCGGAGTCATTAATAACGCCCGACAATTGCCCACAATTTTTTGCATCGCCACCGTATCCAAAAATCCTAGATACTCAAAACTACCAGCATATTCAGCTTGCAGCTTGGCCCAATAAGCCTCGTCTTGGATTTTACCCATAATTTTCAGCCTCATTCCCGTAGCTTTAGCCGCTGCTAAAGCATCTTCCAAGCCTTTCTCTGGAGAAATGCGACCCAAAAAAGCCAGAGCATTAGCGGGTTGTGAACAATATGTATAAAGATTCAGGTCTAACCCTGCTCCACCCAAAACCCGACAGTGTTCAGCAAAATTAAAAGTCTCAGCTTGAGTGCGGCTACAGACCCCGATCGAACCGGGAAAATTGATCGCTACTTTGGCCATTTCTCGATCTAAAGCCGCAAGTAAAGAACCCATACTAATGAAATGGGCGATCGGGGTTTGAAACCAAGGAGTGAGGTAAAAAGGCAGCCAATCGTAAGCAATATTAAAGATCAAGTCATACTTTTGCTGGACTTGACGGGCATGGTTCCACATATTGGCCAGCACCGGGTCTTCAGGCATGGCGATCGGGTCAGATATTGCTTGGGTTTGAGCCGTAGTTTGCAAATTGCCTGGAATTTGGGTGATCGGAAAATCCAAAAGTTCCGAACCAGTCGGGGCAACAATCTGGACTCCGTGACCGCGCTGACGCATCTCGATCGCCAAATTGCGCAGAGTCAGCTCTACACCACCACCTAAACCGGTGCCAAGTGCGCCTACTGAAGTAGACATTATTAATAATTGCAATGGGGTATCCTCTTGTTTCTGCGGCGTTTCTTGCTTACCACCTACACTACTGGCTCAAAGGTACTGAGCAGACCGAACAATCAAGCATATAATTAAAGCGACGGCCAAATTTGCCGCCCACCATTATCTGGGAGCTGTTCATGCTCAACGCCATTATTATTTTATTGCTGGTTGCTGCGGTGGCTGGCGTAGGTTACGACATCATCGATATTTTACCAGCCGAGCTGGTCGCTCAAGTCAACAACATCGCAGGTTTGCGGATTGTGACTGCTGGTTTCGGCGGCTTTTTTGGCGGTGTCTTTGGTTTTTTTGTGATTACCATCTACCGACGACTGGAAAAACAAATTCGATCGATGCCCATAGATGTATTAGTGGCGCGTTCTCTGGGTTTGGTGTTGGGCTTATTGGTGGCCAACTTGATGTTAGCGCCAGTGTTTTTACTGCCGATTCCCAGCGAATTTTCGTTTCTTAAGCCTTTGTTGGCAATTTTAAGCAGTACGCTGTTTTGTTATACCGGTGTGACCTTGGCTGATACCCATGGAGGGGCTTTTTTGCGGTTGTTCAGTCCCCAAAACTACAATGCCATGTTGGTAGCTGAAGGTACTTTGCAGCCAGTCAAATCGAAGGCGATCGATACTAGCTGCATTATCGATGGGCGAATCGAAGAGCTGCTGGCGACGGGGTTTGTGGAAGGTCAGATTTTGGTGCCGCAGTTTGTGTTGCAAGAGCTGCAATTGTTGGCCGATTCGGCCAATGATATGAAACGGATGCGAGGCCGCCGGGGCTTGGATGCTTTGAAAAGAATGCAAGATGAGTTTCCCGATTCGATCGTCATTCACCCAATTAATTATGCTGATTTGACCACGGTGGATGACAAGCTGCTGCGCTTTGCCAGTGAAATTAATGGCATGTTGTTGACCAACGATTACAACTTAAGTAAAGTTGCCGATTTGCAAAAAGTGCCGGTGCTAAATATTAACGATGTAGCCCAGGCTCTCCGCCCGATCTATTTGCCGGGGGATAGCCTAGAAATCAAGATTGTCAAAGAAGGTAAAGAAGCCTCTCAGGGTGTGGGTTATTTGGATGACGGCACCATGGTGGTGGTGGAAGAAGGCAGTAAGTTTGTGGGTAATGAAGCGCGCATTGTGGTAACTTCGGCACTGCAAACTTCGGCGGGACGGATGATTTTTGCTAAACCTTACGCGATGGCGAGCTAAAGATGACTACCGGAATTAAATTTGCAGCGGCGATCGAACTTACTCAGCAGTTTGTGCTGCAACTAAAAACTAATGAACTCAGCCCAGCCCAAGTCCAGGCTTTTGTGACAGATTTGGTGACCACCCAAGAAGGCGCAAGGGGATTCTTTGTCGGCTATTTGACCAGTAGCGAAGAAATAATCGATCAACCAAACCCAGATATTGTGTATGGTTTAGCAACACATCCAGCAATAGTAGCCGATTTGCTGGTAAAAAACTTGGCGATGTCTACGGCTCAATACCTGCATTTTCAACGCGAAAATCAAGCAGAGATGGCAGCGAATTCGGCAACGGTGGCGCAGCGTTCGCATCAACTCATCACAGCTTTAAATTTGCCAGAAATTCAATCGATCACTGAACAAATACTTACCGCAATCCGCACTGGTACTGGTGAATATGTGGGTTTTCTGGAGCGCTGGGGTTATGACGAAGAACAAAAAAGATTAATTGAACAAGCGGTTATTGCGGTCTTGTGATCCGGGTTGGTTAGGGGTGCCCTTTATTTACACCGAGCGGAGTCGAGGCGTGGGTACCCGCCACCAACCGGGCGGGTACCCACCATCCAAATCGATGAAAAACATTGATCTGATCGGTATTCATTGATCGCTCATTGATTCGAGAATGGATCAATTTTTCTACAGTCTATCCTTAGATTTCGCCTTTGATTGACTTGTACAAAGCGTCATACTCGATCGCCGATTTATCCCAGCTTACGTCATAGGCCATCGCTCTTTGCTGTAGAGCTTTCCAGGGTTCCTTGTAGCGGAAACCTTCCCAGGCTCGCACCATACAGGTATATAGATCTAGTGGTTCATAGCGATCGAAGCAATAACCAGTGCCTTTGCTAGTAATGGGGTCGTGATGTAAAACAGTATCTACCAAACCACCAGTGCGACGGACGATCGGGATACAGCCATAGCGCATGGACATCAGTTGACTGATACCGCAAGGCTCAAAGCGGCTGGGCATCAAGAAAGCATCCGCCCCACCATAGACTCGACGGGAGAGAGTGTCGTTGTACATTAAATAAGTGGCCATCCGCCCCGGATAACGCGCGGCCATTTGCCAAAGCTGAGTTTCGTAATTCCGATCGCCGGTACCTAACAACACAAACTGGGCATCGGTGTAAGCCAAAAATCTGTCCAGGGTTTGCAGCAATAAGTCCAGACCTTTTTGTTCTACTAACCGAGATACCATGCCCACCAAAAACACATCAGGATCTACGGTTAAGCCCACTTCTTGTTGCAGGGCAGCTTTATTCACCGCCCGGTTTTCTAGGGTATTGGCATCAAAGGTTTTGACCAAAGCTTTATCGATGCTGGGGTCATTGATTTCGGTATCAATGCCGTTAACGATGCCAGAAAGCCGATTGCTGATAAACGAGAGCAACCCTTCGATTTTTTCGCCGTATTCAATAGTTTTAATTTGCTCGGCATAGGTAGGCGAAACAGTATTTACTCGATCGGCATACTGTACCGCAGCCGCCATCACGTTATGACCCTGCATATACCAAGGGCACCATGTAATCCGATCGAGATACCAGCGCCAAGGCCCTTGATAGGCCAAATTGTGAATGGTAAACACCGTATTAATTTCTGGGTCTTGGTGCATCCATACCGGCAACATGCCAGTATGCCAGTCATGACAATGCATGATTTCTGGCTTCCAATAATTCCAGGCAAATTCGGCTGCACCGTTGGCAAAAAAGGTAAAGCGCCAGTCTTCGTCTTCGCCCCCATAGATCCGATTGGGGTCAAACACTGGGTGGCCAAACAGATACAGCGGTACATCAGTGCCTGGTAAGACTGTTTCGTAGACGGCAAAGTCATTAAACATGGCGTAGCCGCGAAAGATCGGGTCTTCGGGAATGGCTACTTTGCTGCCCATAAAACCGTAGTAAGGCATAAAAATCCGCACATCATGTCCCATTTTGCGCAGGAACTTGGGCAGTGCGCCCACTACATCTCCCATCCCACCGACTTTGGCTAAAGGCACTGCTTCTGCCGCCACGAATAAAATCTTCATATCTATAAAAACCGCTTGAATTGCATCCATCATAGGGCTTGGCGGGTGCTCTCGATCGTACTTGCTTGCGCCTTCGGCGATCGACATAATTTTGCTTCCCGGAAAACAATCCGGCAAATTTGTAGGTCTGTAAGTTACCAAGTCGCAACAGCCAGCGATATTCTTGGAACTTCCGACTAATTAATTTGGTCTAGAAAACTTTACTAGGATTTCACAATTTAGGACATCTTCGCTATGAAAGTTCATCGTTATTGGTTAGGGTTGATTTTGGGAGTTTTGCTGATCGGTGAAAGTGCAGCCATGGCTTCTTCACAAACAGCCATGCCTCAAAATTCTACTAAAATTGCCCTCAGCCAAAGCCAAAACAGCCCACCATTGATTACTGACTATACGTTCACCGATGGTGAATGGGTGCTGAAGATCAGGCAAAAAGGTAGTGATCTACAATATGATGGTGCGAATCTCAATGCCGGTAAAGGAATTAAAATTACTGGTGTCAGAAGATCTGGTACCGCCGGTCGTAAAATTTATACTTGGCGCAATAGAAATATTTCATACGTGGTGATTTGGCAGCCTTCTGACCCACTATATGCTCGCTTACAAGTAACCGAATCTGGTCGTTTAGTGCTCGATCGATTACTTGAATCTAAGGGTGATATGTAGAAATAATTTTCACCTATGTAACCCCATTGGATTAGTAACTAATCCGATGGGATATTTTATCTCACACCAGCTTCAAACCTTATCCTTAAGCTTAATTAAATCTGCCGGGGCAAAAGTACCAAACTCGGTAATAATTCCGGCAATCAAACGGGCGGGGGTGACATCGAAGGCGGGATTAAAGAACTCCACACCTTCTGGACAAATCACTGTAGCGCCCACATTAGAAACTTCTTGCGGATCGCGCTCTTCGATTTCGATCAAACTGCCATCAGCCAAACTAAAATCGATCGTCGAGAGGGGCGCAGCTACAAAGAAAGGCACATTATGTGCCTGAGCCACTAAGGCCAAACTGTAAGTGCCAATTTTATTCGCAGCATCACCATTAGCGGTAATCCGATCGGCTCCCACCACCACCGCATCAATCATCCCTTTGACCATACAGTGACCAGCCATGTTATCGCTGAGCAAAGTCACCGGGATTCCTTCCTGGACACATTCCCAAGTAGTTAACTTGGCACCCTGTAAGCGGGGACGAGTTTCATCGGCGTATAAGCGCTCCAACCGACCATCCCGCCAAGCCGATCGCACCACTCCCAAAGCTGTACCATAACCAGCAGTAGCTAAAGCTCCAGCGTTACAGTGAGTGAGCAATCTCAGCTTTCCAGGAGTCTTTGGCAGCGCAGCTACGCCATGATCGCCGATCGATTCACAAGTCCGAATATCATCAGCATTAATTTGCTTGGCTGCTGCTAAGATTGCGGGCAAGTTACCTGGCTGGGCTTTGACCACGGCCATCATTTTATTAATCGCCCAAAACAGGTTCACCGCCGTGGGTCTGGTGGCTTGGAGCTTGGCGGCGATTTTTTCCATGCCTTGAATAAACTCGGTGGGGCTATCGGCTTCTACTTCCCGCGCACCCAAATACATACCGTAGGCGGCGGCCACGCCGATCGCTGGGGCACCACGCACGATCATGGTAGAAATAGCGGTGGCCATTTCGTCACTGCGATTAATTTCTACCCAAGTGCATTCTTGGGGCAAACGGTTTTGATCGATCAAACGCACTCGATCGGTTGCCCACAAAACTGGACGCACTGGATTTACTGACATAACTAGCTAGATAGATGAAGTGATCACCACCTATCTTAGCTGAATCTGGCTCTGCCAAATTAGCCGAGCTTCAGAGAGTTCACAGGTACTTTATCCCAGTCTTCTACTATATATAGCTTTGCTTGCCAACCAAGTTTCTTTTGTTCGGCGCTGAGTTCGGCCTCGAAAGATACATGGCATTCCTGGGCTAGTTGGGGGTCACAGGAAGCAATGCAAGAATACATTAAGCCTAAGGGGTCGCGCTGTTCATTCACCCAGATAGTTGCCATGGTGTTTGTACCTGTTTTATTGATGAGGTTGACACTTTCTACTATGGGCGATCGGTATCAAAATAGGCAGAATATTTAGAAATATTTGCAACACCCCAAAACTTTGCCCCGCAGCTCACAACTCATCCTAACTGTGGGTTAAAATCAACTATCAAATCATCCATTGCTCAGTCAGAGGTGGCCCATGACGGTTGCTAGTAACACTGCCATTCATTATCCCAGCGGAGACGGACAGCCCGTGGCCGAAACCTTTGCCCATCTGTATGCAATTTTGATGACGATCGAAGTGCTGCGCCTCTATTTACAGGGGCAACAGGCCACGGTTTTAGGTAACCAATACCTATACTACGAACAAGGCAAACCGAATAGTAGATAATAGTCTGGTAAGTTCACCCACGGCACTGATTGCCTTCTATCGATTGGATACCGAAGAAAAGCTGCTGTGGCCAGTAGAAATGCAAGCTAGAATGATGATTGCCGAGCAGGAAGCCCTGGAGCTAGCAGCTCAATTGGCTGCTTACAAAGCTCGCTTTGGCTCCCTTGATTCCTAACTAGACGATATAGTTTCTATTTTTTGTTAACTGGGGTATAAATCTAATGGGTACCAGTTTTAAGCGGGACACTGTTGCACTTGCCCTCACCCCAGCCCTCTCCCAAGTTTGGGAGAGGGAGCAAGAGACTACGCTTGGTGCTCCGACTCCCCTTCTCCCAAGCTTGGGAGAAGGGGTTGGGGGATGAG
>JANNEH010000020.1:0-10984 GCA_031378405.1 Synechococcales cyanobacterium OTE_75_metabat_409 | reverse complement strand
CAAAGAACGGGTCGATAAAATCTTGGCGGCGGCGGCGGTGGTGTTTGAGGAGATGGGCTATAGTGCGGCCACGACTCATTTAATTGCGGCTAAGGCTGGGACAGCGATCGGTTCTCTCTATCAGTTTTTTCCTGATAAGGCGGCGATTTTTCAGGCGATGGAGCTGTACCATGTCGATCGAGTACAAGCAATGTGGGCAGAGGCGGGTAGTGGTGATTTATCTCGGCTATCGCTGCGGGAGACAATTCATTTACTGATTCAAGGGGTGATGGGGATTTTTGCTGATCCGGTGTCGCGGGTGGTGTTTGTGCAGTTTTTTGAATCGCGGGAAATTTTTCAGGCGATCGATGACAGCTTTACCCAAGAAGCGATCGGGTTTATGAGCACTATTTTGCAACAGCGTAATCCTGGTCTAGAGAATTCTTTGCTGTTGGCGGAGGTCTGTGTGCATAGCAGTAATGCACTGATTTTACAAATGCTGCGTACTACTGACCAAAATCATGTGCAGCAATTGATCCAACAAACAGAAGATTTGATTGTGTCGTATTTAGCGCCTTACATGGGGGATGATTCGATGGTCAATGTAATGAAAGTAATGAAGTGTCGGCACTGTCGATCGTCTGAGCTATCGAAAAATGGCTACCGGCGGGGTAAGCAGTGCTATTTGTGTAAAGAGTGTGGGAAACAGTCTACAGATCTTGCTGAGGAATGAGGCGGTTGGGAATGGGCGAACTGGCAATGGTAAAATTGATTCAGTGATTTCTTCCTGCAACCGACAGGTGGTGAATATGTCGATAGCGCTTTTGCCAATCCCCACAATTAGCCCTGAAGAGTATTTAACCCTAGAGGTGGAATCAGAAGAGCGCCATGAATATCGCAATGGAGAAATTGTACTAATGACCGGCGGCACCCCTGCTCATAACAAGCTGGCCAGTGCTTTAAATGCGCTGTTGTGGTTTGCTTTGCGAGACAAGCCATTGAGTTTGTTTATGACCGATCAGCGGTTGTGGATTCCGAAAGCTAATATTCACACCTACCCAGATATTATGGTGACCAAAGATCCGCTGATGTTTCAGGCTGGTCGGCGAGATACGGTGATGAATCCGGTGTTTGTGGCGGAGGTATTATCAGATTCAACTAAGGCTTACGATCGCACTGATAAGTTTGCGGCTTATCGGTCGATCGAGGGGTTTGAAGAATATTTGTTGATCGATCAAACCAAGGTTGGTATAGAGCACTATGTGAAGCAGTCAGAAAACCAGTGGTTGTTTACTAGTTACGATTGTCTAGATGTTCAGTTGGTTTTGGTATCGTTGGGGACACAGGTTTCTTTGGCCGACCTCTACAGTACTATAGATTTCAAGTAAGGCCAGAGATAATACTGTTGTATTTAATGCAAACCGTTTTTTAATTTTTGTAGTTAGGGTTTTGGTGATTTTGAATTATTGGTAATAAGCCGGGTTGATGCTGGGGGCTAGCCCCCAGACCCCCATTGAGGGGACGGAACGCCTCCCCTCAAACTCCCCTACGTAAGGGTTGATCTTGCTGAGTTGTCGCGTTGTCTTTATTGATCGCCTTCGGCGCAAGCGGAGCTATCGAACTGAGTAAGATTGATCTCCCGTGCAGGGCAAGGCCCGCCCTTTATAGGCGGGCAACCCTTGCGCACGGCAACTTTGCGACAACGCTGTTTGGGGTCGTGGTTAGGGTTTAGGTTGAAGTCGTGATGGCTATGTTAAACTGAGATAGTGAAGCTACAAGGTAGATCTGATGCAAGTTACCATCAACTCTGAACTTGAAAAAATCATCCAAGCTTATGTAGACAGTGGTAAATATCAAAATCCCACAGAGGTTCTGACTGCCGGTCTTGAGCTACTACAGCGCGAAGATGCAGATCCAATCTTTGGGATGATTGACCAACAAAACCAGTTTATGCCATTAACAGAATCAGAAATGGTGATAGAAAGTCTTAAGGTTTTAGAAAATCACCAACATAATGGTGTTTCTCAAAATGAAATGGAAGCATGGGCAAATAATCTGGATAGGAATCTCAAATAGTAATGGTCGCAGTAATTTGGTCTTCTGCTGCGCGAATAGATCTTGACCGACAGTATAACTTTTTGGCCGAAATTGATTCGGAAGTAGCAGCAAAGACAATCCAGACAATTGTGGAGTTTGGTGGCAGTCTATCGAAAAATCCCAGCAGAGGGATACCAATTGCTGATACACCAGGGTTAAGAAAAATATTAGTGCCTTTTGGGAAATCTAGTTATATTATTCACTATGCTATTTTGGATGAAGAAGTTTTGATTTTACGAGTCTATCATGGTAGACAAAATCGTCCTGCCTGAGCGAGACAGATTATCTGGATGCCAAAAACTAATCACATTCAGAAGCCGCTGCGCGGGATAATAGAGTATCTGGATTTTTTCTCGCCGCACCATGATCGACTACCTCGCAGCAATACTGACCGCCCGTGTTTATGACGTAGCTCAAGAAAGCCCCCTAGAGCTAGCTGCCAACCTTTCCCAGCGCTTGAATAACCGCCTTCTCCTCAAACGCGAAGATCTCCAATCAGTTTTTTCCTTTAAATTGCGCGGAGCCTATAACAAAATGGCTAAGCTCTCGCCTGCTCAGTTAGCCAAAGGAGTGATCACCGCTTCTGCTGGTAATCATGCCCAAGGTGTGGCCTTGGGAGCCAAACGCTTGGGCACGACAGCCGTAATCGTGATGCCGACAGTTACCCCACAAGTAAAAATAGATGCGGTACGCGCCAGAGCAGGCAAAGTTGTACTATATGGCAACGGTTACGATGATGCCTACAATCGTGCCCGAGAAATTGAACTAGAGCAGGGTTTGACCTTCATTCATCCCTTTGATGACCCCGATGTAATTGCTGGTCAAGGAACGATCGGGATGGAGATTCTGCGTCAACATCAACAACCCATCCATGCCATTTTTGTGGCGATCGGGGGCGGTGGGCTAATTGCCGGAGTCGCTGCCTACGTCAAACGGCTGTATCCCCAGATTAAAATTATTGGCGTAGAGCCAGTAGATGCCGATGCCATGTCTCGATCGCTAGCTGCTGGTCACCGGGTTAGGTTATCTCAGGTGGGACTATTTGCCGATGGGGTGGCTGTCAAAGAAGTAGGCGTAGAGACTTTTCGGCTTTGCCAAGAATATGTAGATGAAGTTTTATTGGTAAACACCGATGATATTTGTGCGGCCATCAAAGATGTTTTTGAAGACACTCGATCGATCTTAGAACCCGCCGGAGCCTTGGCGATCGCTGGGGCTAAAGCCTATGTAGAACGAGAAGGGATTAGCGGTGAAACCTTGGTGGCGATCGCCTGTGGTGCCAATATGAACTTCAATCGCCTGCGGTTCGTGGCCGAACGCGCCGAAGTTGGTGAACAGCGAGAGGCAATCTTAGCTGTGACTATTCCCGAAGAACGGGGCAGCTTCCGCCGGTTTTGCACCTTGCTGGGTAGCCATAGTCTGACGGAGTTTAACTACCGGATGTCTAATGCCAAGGCTGCCCATATTTTTGTCGGTTTACAGGTACAAGGCAAGCAAGATACTAAAGAGATCGTGGCCAAGCTCACAGCAGCGGGTTTTGAAACTATTGATCTCACTGCCGATGAAATGGCCAAAATGCACCTCCGCCACATGGTGGGTGGTCGATCGCCGGTGGCTCAAGAAGAATTACTGTATCGCTTTGAGTTTACCGAGCGCCCCGGCGAACTGACTCGCTTTTTAAATAGCCTGCATCCCAATTGGAATATTAGCCTGTTTCATTATCGTAATCATGGCGCAGACTATGGACGGATCTTGATTGGGGTGGAAGTGCCGATGATCGATCGAGTTGCTTGGCAAGAATTCTTAGATCGATCGGATTATATCTATTGGGATGAAACTAATAATCCCGGCTATCGGCTTTTCCTCGGATAAGATTCCAATTACAACAAAAATTGCCATTGAAAATCAATGGCAATCTTTGATTTCAATCTATTGACCGATTATTTCTTGGGTTGGCGAGTCTGTAAAAACTCCGGAATATCTAAGCCGCCTTTTTGAGTGCCCTTTGGCTCAGCAACCGGCATTTGGATTGGTTGAGCTGTCCGTTTAGGCAAGCTCATTGGTGCAGCCTTACTCATCACCGGAGGCTGAGCTTGCGATTCACCAGTAAAGCCAGTGGCAATTACTGTGATATGAACTTCGCCCTGCATCCGCTCATCTAAGACCGCGCCAAAAATAATGTTGGCATTGGGGTCTACTGCCGCATAGATCACTTCGGCAGCTTTATTTACATCATGGAGACTGAGATCTACGCCACCAGTAATGTTGAAAACTACACCCCGAGCGCCTTCGATCGAAGATTCCAACAACGGTGACTCGATCGCCATTTTCGCTGCATCTTCAGCACGGGTCTTGCCCGAGCCAGTACCAGTACCCATCATGGCTGAGCCAGCATCGGCCATCACCGCTCGGACATCGGCGAAATCTACATTCACCAAACCAGGAATCATAATAATGTCAGAAATACCTTGCACACCCGATCTCAATACATCGTCGGCAAAGCGGAAGGCATCTTGCATCGGAGTTTGTTCCGAGATCACCTTCAATAAATTGTCATTGGGAATCCCAATTAGAGTATCCACCCGGCTCTGAAGTGCGGCGATGCCTTCATCGGCTTGATTGGTGCGGCGACGACCTTCAAAGGTAAAAGGCTTGGTGACTACACCCACAGTCAAAATGCCCATTTCCTTGGCGATTTCAGCCACGATCGGGGCCGCTCCGGTGCCAGTACCACCGCCCATGCCAGCCGTAATGAAAACTAAGTCAGCGCCTTCAATGGCAGCGGCTATTTCTTCCCGGGATTCTTCAGCGGCTTTTTGGCCGATCGCCGGGTTGCCGCCCGCTCCTAGTCCGCGCGTCAGCTTTTGGCCGAGTTGCAGGCGACGATTGGCACCATTATTCGACAGCGATTGGGCATCGGTGTTCATTGTCCAGAACTCGATACCAGTAATATCGCTGGCAATCATGCGGTTGATGGCATTACTGCCACCGCCACCAACGCCAATGACTTTAATTCTGGCCACACTACTAGGGACAATTTCGTCAAACATGGGGTCGTTGCCAGACATGGGGCTGTTGAATCCTGGGTATGAAATGGGGTTGGGTTTGCTCATAATTGCTTGCTGGGATAGGCGCTGACTGCCAACTTAAAACCGGTTATTTAGTGAAAAAATGAAAAGATCATCAACTTAAATGAGATATTTTAAAGCTAAAAGACCGGGCGTTAGCAAGATCTTCCTAGATTTTCCCACAAAAAGCAAAATTTCTTAACAATTTTGATTTGCCCAACTCGAAAATCAGTCTAGGGCTTAGAGTTGTTGAGAATAGGCGTTGTTAGCTTACTACCAATTTCCTCTAGCTTAGGTGATTGAGGATTTTCTAAATCGACAATAGCATTTTTTAGTGGTGTAGATTGTTGCCAATTGCGCAATTCATGTGCTTTTTGTAATTGTTTGTAAATTTTTGTGCGATCGAACTCCCCCACTCTGACCGTTCCAATTTCAGTTTTGAGACTCAAATGCAAGGTATCTTGACAGTCGATTTCACTAATTTTGACCAGACTTTGCTGCACGGCGCGGTATAACTCGCTCCACCCCGGACAAGATTCATTGGCCACCAAACGCAGCTTGGGCATTTGGCTGGCGGTGAGCCGATAGCTGGTAATGGGCAACCAATGGCCGGTTTCGTCGATTAGACCTTTGGCGACCTTGTTATTGATCGATCGATCAACAGTGGCAATGGGCAAACGATCTCTGATTTGGATACGTAGACGTGGTGGCAGTAATTCCCGATGCACAGTAGCAGTCACCACACTTCCCTGGGCTACCAACTTGGCGTGCAGAGCTTGGGGTTCAATCTGTAACAAAGAGGCTGGATACTTCAGTCCTAACATATTGCGCACCGCACCATCGGTCAGAGCTTGATTGCCGGAAATGCTCACTTGCTGCGGCTTGCTAATTGTCCAGTCTGGCCGAGTCATGCCCCAACTAACACCTCCGACGATCGCGCCCAGCAAAAGTACTTGCCAGGAAACTTTCAGGGTGCGGATACGCCGTTCCTGACGTAACTGTCGTCTTCGATCGCGCAATTCTTCGTTAGAGAAGGGGGTATTCATGGCGCAGGGGGAAAGTTCGTGTTTATTTTACAGCAATTTTTTGGTTTGCGTGGGGGTTCGACTCACTTCGACTTCGCTCAGTGGCCGACCGCTCACCCCACGAAAAACAAAAAATTGTCACTTAGAACTAGATTCAGTCGGAATTATTTGAGTTTCCACAAAATCTTTGCCATTGCCAGTCACTACCACCGACTGATCTTGAAGCTTGCCCTGGGCTTCGGCACCACTGACAGTTAGCGCTGGATCACTCTGTTGATATCGCACTTTTCCTTTGCCGGTTAATAATTGACTATCAATATCCCAAGTGATGTTTTCGGCTTGGAGTTTAGCCTGATTGCGGGTGGTGAAGCCCTTGGCGCTGCCGTTTAAAATGGCAGTGTTTTTGGCCAAGTTCAGACTGCCGCTAGCTGCCGTAAAAGTAGCCTGTTCTGCTTGGTGATAAATTTCTAGGGCGCTGCTGGCGGTGATTAATTGCTCTTTAATATTCCAGCGGGCGGTGTTGGCGGTCACCCGCAAAATGGGCTTAGTACCATCAAAGCGAATTTTGTCTTGTAAAGCCACAATATTGGGTTGGATTTCCCAGGTGGCACTGTTGGCCTCTACTTTCATGGCCTGCTCTAGGGAATTAAACTTCACCTGGCCACCCAATTTGGCCACTTGTTTCTCGATGTTGTAATTAATACTATCGGCAGTGACCTGTTCGATCGGTTTGCCTTCTTTGAATCGATCAATCTGCACGGCCTGATTGCTGCTGATGTTAGCGGTATCTACTTGCCAGAGTAAGTAAGTGGTTTGCAAGCGCACATTTTCTGCTGGAGCAACAGCGGCGATTTTATCAAACAGTTCTAGACGCTGTTGACGGCTGATGTACTTGCCATGGTCAGCGATAGCTTGGGCTTTGGGATGAGTGGCGCGGATTCCTTTGCTGATGGTCAATAAATCTTGGTTGGGTTGCCACTCTAGCTCTTGGCTGACTACTACGAGTTGGTTGCGGGTTTCGGTGGCAGTGACATCTCCTTGGAGCGTGACTTTTTCGCCATCTTGTACCACATTGGCAGTTTTAGCGCTGAGACGCATCACCACCTGACCATCTTGATATAGCTCACCTGCTAAATCTTTGACCTGAGCGGCTTTGCGATCGATCGTATAGGTCGCCTGCTTGGCTTTCATTTTCCACCATAACTTGCCCTGGGCGCTAGATTGCTCCAGACTAAAATTGTCGATCGTCAGTTTATTTTCGGCGGCTGGGTTATCGGTGCTTGGGTCTTTTTTGCCCTGACCACAGCCGCTCACTACTAGGCTACAGGTCAAAGCTAGGGCGATCCCAGTAGTAGACCAGCGACTCAGATCCATATGTCAGAACTACCTGGCCCGCTGGAACGCGAGGTTTTTTGAATGTCTTCCCGCACATTTTCTAGATCAATATATCGATCTGAGACATTGATCAAACTATCGCTAGTCATCGATCGCAGGCTTACCACTTCCACTCTCACTCCCCGATAGCTGACCGCATCTACGGCATAGGCTAAATCTCCATCACCACTGACCAACACAGCGGTGTCGTAGCAGCCCACCAGTGACATCATATCTACGGCAATTTCTACGTCGAGGTTGGCTTTTTTGGAGCCATCGGGCAACTGTACTAGGTCTTTGGCAATTACTCGATAGCCATTGCGCCGCATCCACAACAAAAAACCCTGTTGTTTTTCGTTGGTGCGATCGACCCCGGTATAAAAGAAGGATCGTAGCAGCCGAGAGCCGCCAGTGAGGCGTGCTAGCAGCTTAGTGTAATCAATTTCAATGTTGAGTTGTAACGCAGCATAAAAAAGATTAGAGCCATCTATAAAAATTGCCACCCGCCCGCGATTTTCGAGAACTTGTTCTGGCGAAAAAGCGCCGCCTTGGCTAGGTGGAGTGGGACTGAGCATGTCAACGCCTCAAAAGTGTTTTGTAAAAAAAAGTGCTTTGTAAAAAAAGGTTTTAAAAAAAGGCTTTGTGGTTTCGGTTCGAGACATTACGTCAAGTTTTCAGCCGCTAATTCTAGCCTAGCAAATACTGGCTGTGCTGAGTTTAAAGGTGTTCCTACTGGTAAAAATCCCCAAGCACTATGAGCCTGAAAATCTACCACCGCCCCTGTCGATTGTAGGCGATCGAAGTCAATCGTCAAGCCCAGTTGCTGGTAAATTGCAGTGGCGATTTTGGGGATCGCTGGCGAGAGTAGGAATCCAGCTAACCTAGCAGATTCTAATAAGGCATAGAGAACCTGTTGAAGTTCGGCCTGTTGGCCTGCCTTATACATTGTCCAAGGGGCAGAATCATCGATGAACTTGTTGCTAGCCCGTACTAGATCAAACACAGCTTCAGCGGCGGCACTAAAAGCTAAACGATTGTAGTGTGCTGCAACTCGCCTGCCCAAATCTTGACCGATCGATTTCAAGGGGTGTTCAGCAGGAATTTCTGCCACCACACAATGGGGCACCACCAGTTCTGGAGAGTATTTTTTGACCATGCCCAGAGTCCGATTCAGTAAATTGCCTAGGCCATTGGCTAGATCGTTATTGACTATTTCCACCAAGCGGGCTTCGTTGAAGTCGCCATCTTGACCAAATTCAAAGCAGCGCAAAAAGAAGTAGCGCAGAGACTCTTCGCCATAAGTTTCGGCAAGCTGCAAAGGATCTACGGTATTGCCTTCGCTTTTGCTGATTTTTTTGCCATCTTTGGTGAAAAAGCCATGGCCAAAGACCATAGTGGGCAAGGGCAATTGGGCAGACATCAGCATGGCAGGCCAATAGACGGCGTGGAAGCGCAGAATATCTTTGCCAATAACATGCACGTTGGCTGGCCACCATTTACTAATTGATGCCTGCAAATCAGGATTTTGCCCCGGCTCTGCTAGCGCACTAATATAACCCAGAAGGGCATCGAACCAGACATAGATGGTGTGGCTGGGATCATTGGGGAGGGGAATACCCCAGTCTAAATTAACCCGCGAAATGGAAAAGTCTTGCAGGCCACTTTTCACAAAGCTGAGGACTTCGTTGCGGCGGCTAGAGGGCTGAATGAAGCCTGGTTGATCAGCATAGAGTTGCTCTAACTTTTCTTGATAAGCCGAGAGCCGAAAGAAATAGTTGGTTTCGTCGCGCCACTCTGCGGCTTTACTGGGGTGCATGGGGCAATGGTGCTCTGGCAACAAATCCCGTTCTTCTTTAAATTCTTCGCAGGCAACGCAATACCAGCCTTGTTGTTGGCCGGGATAAATATCGCCTTTGGCCAACACCCGCTGAAAAAATTCTTTGACGATTTGCTCGTGATGGGGATCAGTCGTGCGAATAAATCGATCGAGCTGAATATTATATTTGTGCCAAAGCTGCTGAAAATCGGCCACGATGCGATCGCAGTGGGCTTGGGGAGAAAGCTGGGCTTCGATCGCGGTGCGTTCAATTTTTTGGCCATGTTCATCAGTGCCAGTAATCAGCAATACTTCGCGTCCCTGCAACCGCTGAAAGCGAGCGAGAGCATCGGCGGCCATTGTAGTGTAGGCATGGCCGATATGAGGAGCACCGTTAACGTAGTACAGCGGAGTGGTGATCGTGAAAGTTTGAGACGAAAATTTATCGTCGAGGGAATCGGCGGTGTTCATTGGGTCTGAGTGTCCAGAGGCAGGTGCAGGAGCTGTCTAAAAATTTGTGGAGAACTTATACGATATCTTGATTTTAAGGTGGAAAAAAAATTCTAGATGAATTTATGTCTAGAAAAAGCAAAACTTCCAGCAATTCTTAGCATTTCTGCATAAAACTTATACTCAGCAGTTCGGTAAGATAGAGCTGCAATTGCCGTGAGGATTGATTTATATGTCTACAGCCACAATTTTGGATGGCAAAGCTCTCGCCCTGAAAATGCAGGACTCACTGAAAACAAAGATCGATCGACTACAACCCCAAATTGGTCGCCCTCCCGGACTTGCCGTATTAATGGTGGGTGACAACCCAGCCAGCGCCGCCTATGTCAAAGGCAAAGAAACCGCCTGCACCAAAATTGGCATTAACTCTTTTGGTAAACATTTTCCGGTGACAGCGACTCAGGCCGAACTCACCGCTGTTATTCATGAGCTGAACGCTGACGATCGAGTAGATGGCATCTTAGTGCAGCTTCCTCTGCCTGACCATTTAGACTCTGTGGCATTGCTTTACGAAATTGTCCCCCACAAAGATGCTGATGGCCTGCATCCTTTAAATCTTGGTCACTTAGTGCGCAGTGAACCAGGGCTGCGCAGTTGCACCCCTGCTGGTGTGATGCGGTTAATGGCTGAATATAACCTAGAAATAGCTGGAAAAACTGCTGTAGTGGTTGGTCGTAGCATCTTAGTTGGTAAACCACTAGCCCTGATGCTTTTGGATGCTAATGCTACCGTGACTATTGCTCATTCCAAGACTCCTGATCTAGCCGCAGTCTGTCGCCAAGCCGATATTTTAGTTGCTGCTATAGGCAGAGAGCGGATGATTACGGCAAATATGGTCAAACCGGGGGCGATCGCCATCGATGTAGGCATCAACCGGATTGCTCAACCAGATGGTAAGTCTCGCTTGGTGGGTGATATGGATTTTGATGGTGTTTTATCGATCGCCAGTCACATTACTCCTGTCCCTGGCGGTATCGGAGCGATGACTGTCACTATGCTGCTGGAAAATACGGTGTGGAGCTGGGAACAGCAGGTCAAATGAGCGATCGAAGCTGCTGCATTTTTTTTGTTGTAAAGACTTGTTGCATCTTGCTGGGGTTTAATAGTTTATTAGG
>JANNEH010000017.1:0-3791 GCA_031378405.1 Synechococcales cyanobacterium OTE_75_metabat_409 | reverse complement strand
TGCGATGACTATCGGCGGCTGGATGGTGACAGTTTGCCTAATCGGTAAGGTTTCGCTCAAACAAGCTCGCCCAATCTGCAAGATCTGCTCGGAGTCTAGCATTCCTGATTGCAATAATCGATCGAGGGTAGCCAAGAGCTGTGGATCGCGAGTATCGATCTGTAGCTCCAGCCAAATCGGTTTTACTGGATACTCGGTCATAAGCTTAAAGGAAAAGATTAATTCTCATCCTCCAACAGATCTGCCAAAAAATCCCGAAGGCTTATGATACTTTGCAAATCGGCACAAGCCTCAGCAAATCCAAACGGGTTTAAAAGCTTATCTTTGTTAAGAAAAAAATCACTCTCGTTTTTAAGATTTCAAAAAAAACTAATTGATTTCTGGAATCAGATATTGATAATTTGTGTCTATGGTTATCAAACTCACACATTCATTCAATAACTATTATGTTGAAAAAAATTACTTTGATCGCCAGTTCTGCAATCCTATTGGCAAGCCCCCTTACCTTCATCAATGCACCTTCTGCTCATAGTGAATCAGTAGGAACAAGTTGTGCAGACTGCCCTTCTTATAGTGGCTCTTTCTCAATAGAAAACTCCACAAATACAACAGTTAGCTATCAAGTGAGATGGGGAAATAAACATCAATGGAAAAAAATGGTCTTAGCTAGTGGTCAGACCATGAAACATTCTTATCCCCTGGGCGAAAATCCTCATGCCAAAGTGCCACAACCCTATGTTCGCTTCGATAATGTTGGTGGTGATGGCAGAGTAACGCTTACCGAATACAAGATGAAGTTTCATGCTACTGGCTATGCTGGTTATGGACCAAAAGTAAATACAACTCAACCAAAGGCGTATTTCTTTCAATACGCTGCTGATGGTCGGCAGTTAGATCTCTTAGCTAGATAAAGACATGATTGCAATTTAGACGGGATCGATCGACAAATCATCTTTTGCCTTTAACTTATCGATCCCCTTCATTCAAAAACCACATCTCGTCGATTGCGTCAATCAAAGAGTATAAGTGAAATCTTGAATCAACATTCCTGGTACCCAAGCCCCACCAAGGCTACGGCCACCATAAGAATCCACCGTTGCAATATACTCACTGAAATTAGTGACAGCAAGTAAGTTATCACCCCAAAAATCGTACAGACTATCATCAAACCGCAGGTTCTCGATCGGCATTACAATCTCGCCATTTTCCACCCAAAAACAAGCATAGCGAGTCATCCCAGTCACCCGTCCCGACTGCCGATCGCTCCAATTCAAGTAGTGCAAATTACTCAAATACAGCCCCGTATCTAACTCCGCCAAAATCTGTGCCTGGGACAACTTGCCAGTCGCTACTACTGGCGATCGCAAGGATTCTCGATCGTTGGCACCATTTGCCGCTTTGCCATACTCGCTGGCACTGCGCGAACTCACCAAAGTATTTAGCAATTGACCATCCGCAATAATCGGCAACTGGTCAGAGGCCACCTCTCCTAGCTGATTAAATCTGGGTACTAACCCCCCAGTAAAATCCTCGGTCACCGCAAACAGTGACGATAAATGCCGACCATCTCGCAACGCCGCCAAACTGCTTTGTCCTTGCTGCAAATCGGCCTCACTCACCCCACCCCAAGACAGCATCGATACCAAATCGGCCACCGCTGCCGGTGCCAAATAAGTGCGATATTTGCCTCTCTGGATGGACTTAGGAGTTTGTTGGAGTCGTTTAAGCTGTTGCCGCGATCGATCGATTTGCTCCTGATACTTAGCTGGCTCCCAGGTAGACCCGGCATAGGTGCCCTTCACTGCCTGACCAGTGGCAGTAAACAGCGAATAATCTAAAGTAAAAGTGTCGGCACTAAACCAATGCTGCTGCCCGTTACTATCGGCATATCCTCTCAGATTAGTGCCACCGGCATAGAGTCCGGTAAAATCTAACCCAGCTACTGCACTGAGAATACTGGCCGCTGCCACCTCGGGTGCTAATAGTTGCCCCTGTTGCTCGCTCACACTATTGACCTGACCACTGGGTAATACCAAATAGGGATCAGGTGAAAGTTGCAAAACTTGAGCACGTAGATCAGTCAACGCAAGCTGGGCTTGAATTCGATCGATCTCAATCTCTCCAGTCCCCGGAAAATTCTGCCAGCAATTCCGACCATCTTTAAATAACTTCAATTCATAGCGCACATCGCGCACGGTTCCAGATTGGCGTACCTGAGCACAGTTGAACCGGGTAAACAAACTATCTTCACCGTACAGAGTTAGCACAAAGCACTCATCGCTAGTAAGCCAAGATTTGAGATCAGCAGCTAGTGCTTGCCAGCCAGTAAATATCTGAGAATTAAACGACATCTTAGTTGCCTCCAAAAACTTCAACATTGGCAAAAGCGGCAACTGGGGAGCCATGACCAACCCAGATCATTTGATTCGGTTCTCCTTTGCCACAGTAGGGTGAACCATAGGTTTTCCAGGTACTGGCATTGCCCACCGCGACCAAATTACCCCAGAACTTCGGGGTAATATCACGATAGTTAGGGTTGCGCAGGGTTTCAGTTAACTTGCCGTTTTCAATGCGTCGCCCATATTCGCAGCCAAACTGAAACTTGTGCCGCCGATCATCGATCGACCAAGAGCGATTAGATTCCATATACACTCCCGATTCCACACTGCCGATGACCTGCTCAAAGCTGGCATCCCCCGGCTCCAAATTAATATTAGCCATTCGATCGATCGGTGGACGATTCCAATCACAAGCCCGACTACAAGAAACTCCCGGCAAGCTGGATCTAGCCTGACTATCCACGCCTCCCAGACCCCGCAGGAGCTGACCATTTTGAATTAAATATTCCCGCTGTGCCACCGTGCCACTGTCATCAAAGCCATAGCTGGCAAACTCATCACTCACGGTCGGATCAAAGGTCACATTCATCAATGGTGAGCCATAGGTTAAGGTACCAAAATCACTGGGCTGAATAAAACTCCCACCGGCATAGTTGCGCTCATCCCCCAAAATCCGATCGATTTCTAACGGATGGCCAATGCTTTCATGAATCTGCAAAAGCATCTGATCGGGGTCGAGCACCAAGGTAGTAGTAGTATTCGGGCATTCCGTCGCGGTCAGCAGTTCCACTGCTTGCTGGCCAATTTGCTGCACCCGCGCCCACAAACTATCATTATTAAAATAATCCCAGCCACCTTGGTAGCAATGACTGCCCATGCCGCCGTTACTGCGAGTTTGAGTAATATTTCCCGCTTGGGCGGTAGCCCCATAGTCGCTGACTAGCAACTGCACCTGTTGATAAATATTGCTGCCATTGCTACTCACATAAAAAGTTTCAATTTCTTTGGTGTTGACCATTGCTCTGGTCTGGACGATTTGATCACTGGTTTTAAGACCCCGACAAATTTTGGTCAGCAAATCATCAATTTCTCCCACTGACAACCTGTCCAATGGCTTGGCCTGGGCAGATTTGTAATGACCAGTAGCTTGGGGTCGCTGGGCGATCGACCAAGGATGTAAGCCATAATCGTGGGTGGCGATGGCCTGTTGATGAGCTGCCTGGGCTGCTGCCGCAATGCCAGCAAAAGTCAGTAAATTAGTGGCTCCATAACCAATTTGACCATTGACAATTACTTCTACCATCACCCCCCTGTTGATGGTGCTGCCATTGGTTTGGGGAAAACCATCGCGAGCAGAGCGAATTCGATCGGTTTCTTTGACCCACCGCAAACCAATCCAGTCAGCAGCGATCGGCAGATCAGCTATTGTTCGATCGAGATGTTCTGGTTGCA
>JANNEH010000016.1:0-2886 GCA_031378405.1 Synechococcales cyanobacterium OTE_75_metabat_409 | reverse complement strand
GGAGCAATCTTTTTTGGGGCACTGTTGTTAACTTCTTGGGATTTTGTCCTCGATCCGGCCATGAGCCAGACCGTGGTGCCTTTTTGGGAATGGAAGACTCCCGGGGCTTTCTTCGGGATGCCTTACTTAAACTTTGCTGGCTGGATGGAAACTGGCACAGTATTTATGTCGGTGGCGGCTTTGCTGTGGCCAAAAGAACGGATTGTGTTGGATCGATCGCAGCTCAACTTGCCGGTGGCCATGTATTTGGGCAACTTCTTGTTTGCAGCAGTATTAAGCATCGCGGGCAATGTTTGGATTCCGATGTTGCTGGGCATTGCCCTGGGTATTGTCCCACTCCTAACTTTGTGGTATTTGGCCAGACCGACAGGTGCGCCAATTAATCCAGAGATAGACCCCAGCGAGAAGTTTGATGAAGTACTCGGTGAAACCTAGATAGCTGCGGGTGGGAGTCGATCGATTATAATTCCTAAGTCGATCGACTCTTAGCATTCTAAAACTCATGGCAGATATCAAAATTGGCATTATTGGTGGCAGCGGTCTCTACAAAATGGAGGCATTGCAAAATGTCCAAGAAGTCCAAGTCCAAACTCCCTTTGGCGATCCTTCAGACGCGCTGATTACCGGTGAAATAGATGGCATTAAGGTAGCATTTATTCCCCGTCATGGACGCAACCATCACCTAACTCCTACTGAAGTTCCCTATCGTGCAAATATCTACGCCATGAAGCAAATGGGGGTGGCATATTTAATCTCTGCTTCGGCGGTGGGTTCACTGCGATCGGAAGTCAAACCTTTAGATTTAGTGCTACCCGACCAGTTTATTGATCGCACTAAAGGCCGGACTGCCACCTTTTTTGGCGAAGGAGTAGTGGCGCATATTTCTTTTGGTGATCCAATTTGTCCCCAGTTGCAACAGGTTTTAGCCGATGCGATCGAGTCTTTAAACCTCCCAGATATTACCTGTCATCAAGGTGGCACCTATGTTTGTATGGAAGGCCCGGCTTTTTCTACCAAGGCAGAATCGAATATGTATCGCCAACTGGGTGGCACAATTATTGGCATGACTAATTTACCAGAAGCCAAACTAGCCCGGGAAGCCGAGATAGCCTATGCCACCTTGGCACTTTCTACCGACTATGACTGCTGGCACCCCGATCACGACAGTGTGACGGTGGAGATGGTGATTGCCAATTTGGGCAAGAATGCGGTAAATGCCCAACGAGTGATTCAAGAAACGGTAAAGCGAATTGCGGCTCAGCCTTTTGAATCGATCGCCCACAGTGCTTTGCAGTATGCCATCATCACCCCACCAGCCGGGATGAATCTGGCCACCAAGGAGAAGCTGAGTTTGTTAATCAGCAAGTACGTGCAGTAATCCCAAATCAGTGAAGCGATCTAATCAAATGCTAGGGACATCTGGATGTCCCTAGGCGTTTTAGTGGCCAAGGACTAATGCTGTTCTTGGATTTTTCTAATGTCATCGGCTACTTCGATAATCGATCTATTTTCAACACCAGCAATGGTTTCGACAGCTTCATAGATGCGGCGAGAGGTGTCTCTAAAGTGATCTGCAATGGGTATGGCTAAGCGAATCGGTTTTCCGTCATCATCTGGCAATCCATCAAAGACTTGCAATTTCTTATTGGGATGCTCTACTTCCTGCCATCCATGAATCAACAGATATTTTTCTACGTCTTGTTTACGGAGGTTTAATTCAACAACCGGATTAATTGTGATCATGGCCATTCTCCAATGGAAATCTGGTTAAGCATCCAATGTAAGGATTCAGGTGAAAAAAGTTGTTCTCTGGGTATCCGAATTCTAACAGTTTTGGCGTTGGTGCTCATTGTTCCGCTGGGATATGACCAGTAGCAGCCACCATTGAGGTTCAGGGATTCTTCGGAGATGGTTAACCAATTGTTTGGATCAGATGGTAAAGCTTTTAAAAGTAGAATGCAGGGAACGAT
Source organism: Synechococcales cyanobacterium OTE_75_metabat_409 (assembly GCA_031378405.1). Classification (GTDB taxonomy): domain Bacteria; phylum Cyanobacteriota; class Cyanobacteriia; order Cyanobacteriales; family Chamaesiphonaceae; genus JAAFHZ01. The sequence goes on along the minus strand of JANNEH010000016.1, from coordinate 916 downwards.
CGTGCCACTGTTGCGCCGATCGATCAGGTCATTATAGGTTTTGACTTCTAAGTCGTAAACAATATTCTGTGGCTCAATAAGGCAGTTGATGGAAGCCTTGAGTTGAAAGTCCAGGGCAATGCCTTCGGTCATTCGTCGGGAGCCTCGAACACCGACAGGCCGAAACGTGCCATCAATACCATAGTCAGTTTGAAAGTCAGATATGCCTACTCCGGCTTGGTAAGCAATAGATTGGACATGATTGAGGCTTAGTTTTTCTTCGATTGTCTGTTGAGTTAGCAAGACTTTTCACCTCAAGAATTACCAATGCCTCAATCCATAGTCTATTCCTGTTTAGGACTAATGAAATAGCGGTAGCCAAACCACAGCACCACAGCCACCACCCCCAAAGTCATCAGCGAAGTCACGAGCTGAAAGACAGTCTTGAGCAACATTAGCCCGACCACCGCTAGCCCCACAGCCACCGCAATTTTGCCACTGCTGGGCATCTGCTCAAACCAACTTTTAGTTTGAGTCAGCTTTTCTTGCCAAGCTTGGGCTTCAAATAGCTCGCCGTCTAAGTTCGACAAAATTTCCGGGATACGCGGTTCATCAGGAGTTGGGTCTGGGTTAGGGGTATTGTTATCTAACTTCAGATTCTTGATTTTGCGCTGCCATTCTTGCTGGTTAGAAGAACTCATGATTTGGTAAATGTATAGTTTGGTAAATGTAGAGAAAGTTTATGGTGTATCGATTTCAACTGCTGCAATGTCGATCGTATTGGGTGGTGCTACCCGGGTCAAAGAACCCTGCACTACCTTCAACGCCTCACCGCAGCTCGGGCAATCTAGCTCAGTACCTTTAAAGCCGGTCAGTTCTTGTTCACACACCGGACACTTTGCTTGCACAATGTTTAGCCGCGACCACAGAATAAACC
>JANNEH010000009.1:0-28351 GCA_031378405.1 Synechococcales cyanobacterium OTE_75_metabat_409 | reverse complement strand
TGTCAGTGGGCAGCAGGACAATGGAAGCAATTAGCTCAAAGAGTCTTGACTTCAGGAATTACGCCGAAACCATTACCAGTTGCCATTTTCGATGTCCCTGTAGTAGAGGCTGCATGACCATCTTTTTTAATCTGCACCCATTTTGTACTGATGTTTAACTGGGAATAGGATTGGTGTGTCTAATTGGCTCTCAGCATGAGGATTTCAGTCATTTTCTCTCTGTTTTTCACGGCAAAATCCGAAAAACAACAGAATTGCCGATCGTCTGCTAAAAATTGATGGCAATCTCAACATGATTCACCCTTCATGAATAATGCAGGCTAAACCTCCCAAGCTATTAGAGCCTCGATCGACCTACTCAGTAATTAGCTAAAGCGCCAACCCAAGCTTTATTCAGCTCAACTAAAAGTACAGAAAACGGGTGAAAAATCTATGAATCAGCTCTCTCGCATAACCTTTGACCCCGAAGTAATGAGTGGTAAACCATGTATTTGCGGTTTACGTGTTATCGTTGGCACAGTTGTAGGGTTAATGGCATCTGAGCGGACACCAGAAGAAATTTTGACGGCTTCCATACTTGGAACTACAAGATATTTACACAGCTTTGACCTATGCAGCTTGGCGCGTTGAAGAAGTTGAGTTGCCCCTGATTTCGGCATGAAAATCTTGATTGATATGAATCTTTCCCCAACATCTTAACCGCCGACTACCGATAAATAGTAGGGTCGATCGAAATACTTGATGGCTACTTCTTCTAGCTTCTCTGCGGTCAAGCCATCGATCGCGTTCTTAAGAGTTCGATCGAAATCCCAACCCAGCCCCAACGATTCATACCAACCATAGATATAAGCGATTTGACCATTGGTCTGTTTGGTTAAAGCATATTTCCCCAAAATCTTGGTTTTGGTATCTGCTAGTTCCTCCTCACTCAACCTGGCTACACAGAGCCGTGCCAGTTCTGCTTGTAAACCATTGATCGCCATCGAGACCTTATCGTTAGCGGTACCCATATAAACCGTAAAAATTGATCGATCCATCTTAGTGGCAAATATACTAGAAACCTCGTAAGCCAAACCGCGCTTTTCTCGCAATTCCACAAACAGCCGACTAGAAAGACCGCTGCCCAAATAAGAATCGATCATCCTCAAGGCAAAATAATCCTCATCAGTAGCCGATACACAGAGGTGGCCAAGCATCACGATCGACTGTTTGGTCGCTTTGGCCAGAGTTTTCTGTTGGGGTTGAAACTGAATGAAGCTAGGCCCGATCGCTGGAGCTGGAGCTGCTGGCATCAACCAATCTACAAATACTTCATCTACTAGCTGCTCAGTTGCTGCCAGAGTAACGTTACCAGCAATGCTAATGGTGATCAGATCAGGGCGAAAATAGGTGCGATGAAAAGCCAGCAGTTCATCCCGAGTAATACTGCTGACACTGTTGATGGTGCCCAGTAACGCCTGAGCATAGGGATGATCTTGATAGATGCTTTCGCGCAGTTGTTGAAAAGCCAGGGTCAAGGGTCGTTCGGACTGAGCACGAATACGCTCGATCGCCAGTTTTTGTTCTAGGGCAATTTGCTCGGTTGGAAACTCTGGGCTGCGCATAATTTCACCCACTAGCCGCAAAATATCAGCAAAGTCGGCGGTGACGCTCTTAAAACTCACTTCTATATGGTCATTGTTGGCTTCCGTGCCCACGCCTGCCCCCACCGATTCAATCCGGCTGGCAATTTCCATTGCCGATAGATCGGTAGTGCCTTTGGTGAGCAGAGTTGCCAATAAATTGCTGAGGCCCGATCGATTAACTGGGTCAAAATAGCTGCCTGCTCTCACAAAAATGCGACCAGCGACAATATCTGTGCTGTTACTGGGGGTCACGATTAGGGTAATCCCATTGGGCAGTCGCTGGCAGTGAGGGATGGCTGACATAGGTAAATAGCAAAATGATCACTCATTATAGGTGATCGATCTCACTTGCGCTCAGTAGACTTGGATTCTTGTAACGCCTGTCACACAAGACTTCCAAAGATTTCAAAAAAAACTTTGCTCAACCCCTTGCCAATCTCTTTGTACTATAGTACTCTTTAACCATGGAGAAATTTAGCACTAACGAACTAATAATTCTTCAGCTTTCACTCTTAGTAACCCAAGGAATATTACAATGACCACTCTGCAAACCACCCCCGCTCAAACCACCCAACCTGCAATCCTCGATCGCTTCGCCAGCCCCGAGTACACCGATCCTCAAGCCCGTTTGCCCCGCATCCAAGCCCTGCGCGGTGAAAAAGGTGACATCGACTGTGGTTATTTTATTACCGAAGCCGAAATGGAGAAGGCCGGTTGGCATTCTTTTAAGGTCAAAGACCTGGTGACATATCAATACAACAGCGGTGGCCAAGAAAAAGGCTTACTACTAAAAAATCCTCGGATGCTGGTAGTGCAAAGATCGCCGATATTTGCTTTCGATCGCCAAGCCTCTGTCCAAGAAAAACGGATGATTGTCAGTGGTGCCTATTCACGCCAAGCCCACAATGAGCGGGAAAAGTATGGTCTGGGTCAATATTATGAAGTGTTGCTGTTAGATGAACACAACGAACCACTCCACGAACTCTCTTTGGGCTATTTAGCCAAAGGAGCCAACCAGGCTAGCTTTAGTAGCCACTGGCAACAGTTGGTCAACGAAATTACTCGCTTTCATGCCCAAGCCAACCAAATTCCAGCTAGACCGAAGAATTCGATGTTTACGAGCCTCTGTGTGTTTCAGTTCTCGGTGAAACGCGAGTTAGCAGGCACTTCGTTGAAATCTTATGCCTGTAAGGTGGATGCTCATGTGTCGCCCACTGCTGCTAACTGGGAGAGTTTCTTCTTGGGTCGGAATAATGCTACTGCCGATCGATTCCTGCAACTTATGGCTCCTACGGCTGAACTGAGCTTAATAATGCCCGAACAAAACCTGGAAGAAAGTGCCTAACAGGCAATTAACATTCATTCATGAAAATCCCACCACAATAAACCGCAATCCCGTAGGAATACCCCTTGTGGGTACCCGCCGTCAACACGGCGGGTACATGGGATTTAATCGATGATCAATATTGATTTGATCGATATCCAATGAATTTCATGAACAATGATTAATGCGAAAATTACCTTGAAATTTTTTGGATGTGCGGCGTTGATGGTGGGGGCGGGCACAAGGCCACGCCCCTACGTCACACGTTGATTATTCATTTATCGAATCTCAAAAATCTGCAATCTTTGGATATCATGTGACCATGATGCCGACTTCCTTATCGAACTTAATCAATTCCAAGCTGCGATCGCCATAGACATCTTCAATTTGTTGATGACAGCACTCGATCGCAAAATCCTCTAGATCTTCGGGTTCAATGCCAAACATTGCCTGGAAAGTGTCACTCTGTACCCGACAAAAATCTGGTCGATCGGCATAAATATTACAGTCGCGGTTGGCTTGGTTAAAATTCACACACCAGCCATCTTCACCCACCATGCTCAGATACAGCGCCAGTTGATCAGGGCTTAGATATTGATCCAAGTCAGGGCGACTATCTGGATCGAGGTTGCAACAAGCACCACAGCCACTGATGCACTTCCATTTATTCATGATTTTAAAGCTCTGTATAGTTTTGTAACAAAGATTCAGCGTAGCAGCTTGCCGCTCGGTAGGATGGGGTGGCAGGATCTATGACAAATATTTTAAATTAATATCTCGGAGAAATTATGGACATGCTTAGCGGCGTTTTTGACGTTTTTGGCGCTATTAACTGGGAAGTGGTTGCCCAGCTCTCGATGGTCGGCTTGATCATGGTTGCCGGTCCAGTGGTGATTTTTGTGCTCGCGGCTGTGCGCGGCAATATGTAAATTTTGATATCTGTCTCTTAAAGCCCTTACCCTATCTGGGTGGGGGTTTTGTGGTCATAGGTATCTTCTCATATTGCTACAATGATTCCTGATAATTGTTGAGAGGTAAAGCCGATGTTTCAAAATATTTTTCGAGGTCAAAGTCCAGAAAGTCTGATTATTGAAGAATACAAAGAATATCGCAACAAGGCCAAAAAATTAAGTGAAGTAATTTTAGCAAAATACAATGACTCCCAAAGCCTGGAAATAGTCACCAGACTCATGGGCATCAGACATGGGAAATCTATAATAGTAGATTCAGATGAAGAAATAAACTTCATCATGGATTTTAGCTTGTATGAATATCGAGTTGATGGTAAAAACTTCTTAGAGAGATACCAGTCCAGCAATCCTGAATTAAATCAAAATGAAACCAAAATTATTACAGCAAAACTTTTAGCCTACACCTCTTTATTTAAAATAATTGACACAAACCCAACAAGCGCTACCATACTGCTAAGCGACTTGTTAAACAACGAACAAGAAGTAAAACTTATGGATATCAACCTTAGTTTGACAGCAGTATCAGAGAATTTACTATTCACCAGACTTGTGCCATTTAAAGATATTAATATGTCTTCTGGTATGTTTTGTGCCTTTCCTCAGAGTTACGAAAGAGCTTTATTAAAAGAGTACAAAAGTAAAATGAAGAAAGTCAAATCAGATATTGAATCACAACAAAGATTGATAGCTTTCTACAAACTCAGTAAAACCAAAGGACTAGAAACCAGGACAAATTCTTTTGAATAGTTAATTTAAACTAATTTTTGTAAAAACGGAAAAAATGATTATGTCGAACCCTCCTAACACAGTCCGCTTGCATCATATCCTGCGCACATCACCCGATCGAGTTTATCGGGCATTTCTCAATCCTGACGCAATGGCAAAGTGGCTACCACCCCACGGGTTTACTGGCAAAGTTCATCAGATGGATGCAACTGTTGGGGGCAGTTATCAAATGTCTTTCACAAATTTTGGTACCGGCCAGAGCCATTCTTTTGGTGGCAAATACCTTGAACTTAAGCCCCATGAGCTAATTAGATACACCGATCAATTCGATGAACCCAACCTGCCAGGTGAAATGCAAGTCACGATCTCTTTATGCCCTGTCGCCTGCGGCACCGAACTAACCATCGTGCAGGAAGGGCTACCAGCAGCAATTCCGGTGGAGTTTTGCTATCTTGGCTGGCAAGAATCCTTGTCGCTGTTGGCTCATCTCGTCGAGCCAGAAATTTCAGATGGGGCAGAGGAGTATTAAGCCCGATCCTTTTCCTTGGATCTTAATGGCATCACCACTCGTGTCATGGCCTCATGTAAAAACCCTTTCACAAAATCATCTTTTTGTGCCAGCTTAAACTGCTCCTGCACCACCTCACTCATCCCACCATCACCCCAGTCTTGATTGCTGCGAAAATACTCAATAAAACTCAGACCCGCGATGCGAGTCAAATAAGCCCCTGTTACCCCCTGAATTGCCTTGCCCACCACATAGGTGGCGATCGTCAGCTTTAGAGCATTAGAAAGTAGCTCGATCGAACCCCGCAAAATCCCCAGACCGCCCACTGTTTTACCCAAAGACAAGGCCAACTCCTTCGCATTTGATTTATCTAACTGACAACCATAGACCTTACCAATATCGATAATCATCTGGCTATTAATCGCCGCCGTCGCAATCAGATCTACCACGGGCAAAGGATTGATGGCGATCGCTCCCGCGCTCATCCACTGATACTTCATCACAATCTGCTGCGCCTGCTTCCGTCGCTCCGCTTCAATCAACAACTTCGCCGCACTGCTGATCTGCTGCGATCGCTGCAAAATATTCGCGGCCACTAGCGCCTCGCCGCTAGTGAATAGAATCTGGGCAAAGCGATCTAAAAACGGATTGATCTGCACGGGTGGCTGATGCAACTTGCTCTCCCCGATTGTCAGTGGACGCGGTGCCGCCGCAACTGCCACCACATTCTCTGGTGCAATCAATCCCGCCACCCGCGATCGCAGTTGATTCAAGATTATTTCTCGATCAGCCTCGGTAAATAAATCAGCTTTATTCAACACCAACAAAGATTGTTTACCGACTGCGGCGATCGCTTGCAATGGCTCCAGCTCTGACTGGCGCAGGTCACTATCTACCACAAACACCACCATCGCCGCTGCTGCCGCTTCTTCCAGAGCAATCCGCCCTCGATCGGTACCCGCCAGACCCGCCTCCAAAATCCCCGGCGTATCCACCAATAATATTTGCCGATCGAGGCCACGCAGATCTACTGGATACTCCACTGGTCGATCGGTAGTTCCCATTGCTGCCCCTACCTTAGCAGCCGCCTCGTCTGTCATGGTATTGGTCACCCCAAACTTGCCGCCAATTTGACCAGCCATCGCCACAATCAAAGAAGTCTTGCCCACTGAGCCTGTGCCAAATATAATCACCCGAATTGCCCCTCGCTCTAAGTTTTCAGCGATCTGCTGGGATTCTGCCAGCAAAGCTTGGCGAGCAACTTCATCTTGAATCTGCACTACCTGCTGTTGAGCCGCCGCCAAATTTAGTTCAGCCGCATCCTTGGCATCTTTGGGAATAACTGGCTTGACTTTGGGTTTATGGGGCTGACGCTTGGAGAATGCTGAGCCGTAGTACAACAACAGACCGATCAAACCCAAAATCAGCGCCCCAATGCTGCCCAAAACTACATTGGCTAACCAGGGAATTTGAATTGCCACATACAAGCTGTAAATCGAGTTCACCAGCCAGATGCTGAGCACGATAATTGCCCCGAGGCCGAGGATTCTAATCCAAAAAGGTGGCAATGACACAATCGATCCCCACGAGATGAATAATCTTGCTAATCTTAAGGATAGTCCAGAATATTTGGAGTCGATCGAGTGGGACAGTACGAGCGTTTAATTTTGCTGGCAGAAGATCAGCTCACCGAATACAGCAGTGATGCCCGCAAAATCGAAAAACTACGCCAGAAATTTGGCCTCTCGGTGTCTCGCCGGGAGCAAGATGAAATTCGCACTCAACTAGAGGCGGAGTTGCCGACCGGCGGGATCGCTAAAATTGTGGAAGAACAGCGACAGGCGGTTTCCTTGCCTTTTTGGGGCATTGCTGGTTTGGGGCTGTTGTTTGGCATTGCCGCCGGTCAACCATTGGATTATATTGCCACTGCTGTGGGTGTGGGGGGAGCGATCGCCTTACAAAAATGGGGATGGCAACTGCAATCAAAGCGTCTGGTATTACAGACACTACAAGATATCCAGCAGCGCATCAACAATCCTCAAACCAAGTAAATTCACGATTCTCTAAACTCCCTCCGGATAAGTAGCCCACAGTGTAGTAGTTTGTCGTAAGCTTGCCCAGTCGCCATTGCCCAAAATCAAATGGTCTAGTAGTGGCAAGTTTAAAAGCTTTGCTCCGGCTAGCAACTGTTCAGTTAACCGCAAATCTTCGGTGCTCGGTTCCAAGCTACCCGAAGGATGATTGTGAGCCACAATTACTCTAGTAGCACCTTGGCGCAATACTTCCCGAAAAATTTCCCGAGGCGGAGCTAGGGTTTCGGTGGCCGTGCCCACCGTAATAATGTGGGTACCAAGTAGCCGATTTTTCACATCTAGCAACAGCACCGCAAATTTTTCTTGGCTCATCCACATCAGCTCATGACTCAGAGCAGCAGCCGCAGCACCCGGACTATCGACGATCGATTTTTCTCCCGGCTTAATTTGAAAAGTTCTTTTGCCTAGCTCGATCGCCGCCAAAATTGAGGTAGCTTTAGCCGGACCGACCCCCGGAATTTCAATTAGCTCCGCAGCACTCACTTCCCGCAGTCTATCTAGCGGATCGCGCTGTGATTCGCCCAAATACTTCAACATGTATTGCCCTAATCCTACTGCCGATAGCTTACCTGGGCCTTGGCCAGTGCCCAGCAAAATAGCAATTAACTCAGCCGTACTCAGATGTTTAGCTCCATTAGCGAGCAATCGCTCGCGGGGGCGTTCATCTATCGGTAAATCGGTAATGCGCAGGTTGTAGGTCACGATTGGAATTGAACATGGTTTGTCCGATTATCGCTAACCTAATAGAGAAACATAGAGAGCTAATTGGCTTATCTTTTAAGCCATGCGGCTTTCGATCGCCCAGCGCGCCAACTCTGTGCGATTATTCAAACCGGTTTTGCCCAACATATTAGAAACATGGCTCTCTACAGTGCGTTGACTGAGCTTCATGTGCTGAGCAATATCTTTGTTGGCTAAGCCTTTGGCTACCAGTTGGACTACTTTAATTTCAGTAGGAGTCAGCTCCACCGAAGGGTTCACCTGAATTAGTGTTTCACTAGGTGCGCCAGTGTCGGCATGTTGGCGGATACGCCCAGACTGACTCAGAGAAGACTCCACTTGTGCTACCAGTTCTTCTGGCTCAAAGGGTTTCACCATATAGACATCAGCACCTAAGTTTAAACCCTTAATGCGGTCTTGGCTTTGTCCCTTGGCCGATAGGAATAATACCGGAATCCAACCAATATCTTGGCGTTTGCGTAGATCAGCTACAAAACCGTAACCATCTACTTCCGGCATCATTACATCACAGATAATCATATCTGGCACATTTTTTTCCAAAGAATCTAAAGCTTCTCGGCCATTATTAGCAGCCATTACCTCATAACCTCGAAACTCTAGATAGTCTTTGACTAACAGTACAAGGTTAGGATCATCATCCACTAAAAGTAGTTTCTTTTTATCTCGATCGGTAGATGCTTTCATGATTATTTGGCCACAAACTTACTAGATGTTACTTTTGTAGTACTCCGAATGTTTTCAAGTGAATTATATTGAGTATAAATGGTGCTTTCGCAACTAAGATATTACACAAAATAATCTACTGAAATACAGTCCCCTGGCGGAGTAAGACTATTATAGATGAAATGGATCTCGCTAGATCATTCCAGGTTTGTTGGTAACCAATGGATGCTGGCAAAATGCATACTCACTAACGATTTCATTCCTTAATAAATGGCGTTGAATAATTTCTTCTACCACGGTTGGGGTAACTGAGTGGTACCAAACTCCATCAGGATATACCACTGCAATCGGTCCATGTTTACAAATGCGTAAGCAATTAGCTTTGGTTCTAAAAAACATGTCCGAACGTTCGTTCGTTGGACGATCTATGTTTAATTCTTTTAACCTTCTTTTTAAATATTCCCAAGATTCCAGACTAGATTCACGATCGATGCATTTTGGCTGAGTGGCATCAGCACAAATAAAGATATGTCGGTCTATGCAGTTTAAGCCTAAGCTTTGAGCGATAGTTGTTAACTGCTGCGTTCTGTCGGTGTCCAGATCACCTAATTGATTGCTCTTTTGCTGTGTGGTAACGGGCTGTGTTTCTTCCATCACTCACCACTGCTTTCGTTGATGACTTTGCGTGAGAAGCCCCACAGAAAAATCGCGGCGATCAGAATAATCGTTGCCCACTCGGGCGGTACCAAACTAGGCTGCAAGGCTCTAGCGGCCAAGCGTAAACCGACTAAGCCCACAGTGGTATAACCAGCATCTTCTAAATTGGAGTATTCCCCTAACCAGCGAATAAATAAACCAGCCATAAACCTCAGAGCAATCACACCTGCTGTACCACCTGCCAATACCAACCAGGTATTGCTAGAAATTGCGGTGGCAGTGGTCACGCTGTCCAACGAAAAAGCTAAGTCGGTAATGCCAATAATTGGAATCACTTGCCACAGAGAATCATATTCACTGGTTTGACTCTCATCACCATCTTCGTCAGTACTGCGAGAAAAATGCTTGTAAACCAGCCACAGTAAGTAGGCGGCACCCAAAATCTGAAACTGCCAATAATTATTGACCCAGCTTGCTGTCAAAATCAGCGTCATTCGTAAAATATAAGCCAATACCAAACCGAGATTCAAAGCTCGATCGCGGTCTGCTTCATTGGGTAGACCTTTGGCGATCGCGGCTAAGGCAATAGCGTTATCGGCAGACAGCACAGCCTCTAGGGCAATTAAAACGATCAAAACGGCAGGGGTCTCAAGGCCCAAGTTCCCAAGAGTGGGCAAAATTTGCTCTAGCATCAACTTCAAACGATAGTATTCCGATTATTTCGAGTCTAACGCAACGTCACAGTTTATGGTTATCCAGGACACTTTGTCTGTCTCGGGATATGTCTTGAAACAGGCGCATCAATACAAAATTTTACTAAAGGCTGACAGGAGAGCCAAAATAGTGAAAATATGAGGTTCTTGTTAAAAATTTGTCCTTAAAAATCTTAGGAGAATATTCCATGACCGACACCCAAGTGTATATCGCCCTTGCTGTGGCCTTAGTTCCCGGATTTTTGGCTCTGCGTTTAGCCACCGAGCTGTACAAGTAACCAAGTAGCATTTACTTGATTTTGGCAATCTAGTGATCTGGGGATCACCCCAGTCGCGATCGAATGCTATATATTTTTAGCTAGGGTAATGTTGAGTTACCCTACTTTATTTTTTGAGCTTGGCCTTAAATTCCATCCTTCATCTTGGGTAACTTACGATCATGACAGCTCTGCCATCTCCCAGTTTTCAAAAGCCTGTGTACGATACTGCCCCCGCCCGTCCCCGTCGCCTTGCGACCAAAGCCTCTGTCTCTCAGCAGCAGCGGTTATTTGCCTCCAGCACAAAGCTGGTGGTCTATGCCTTACTTTCAATCATCGGTGTTACCTCTTTGACCAATCTGGTGCTGTATAGCATGAATCAGCAGAGTAAGCTGCACCAGCTCAGATCTGAGGTCAAAGATGCCAAGCAGCGTTTGGCCACCAAAAATGCCGATTTCCAGTATTCCTTCGATCCGCGTGTAACTAGATCTTTGATGGCCGAAAACAGCTACCGCATCGCCGCCGACCGTCACCCGATCGTTACTTATAATCCCCAAGAAGTACAACACTAGTCTTGAGGATTTTTAGCTTTGATCTAAGGCATCTGCATTGGAATCGTACCGATTTCGGGTAGATAGCTGCGATAGCGTCCACAGTCGGCAAAAACCATCATCATTTGCAGCGCATAGGTGGGTTCGATATCTAGATCCGACCAAGGAATGGCGATTTCTAGACAGGTATCCCAGGCAGCCTTGGCATGACAAGGGCGGGTCTCCCAGCGATCATACTCGGTGGCTTCTTGCAGCCAAGATTTCATGGTTTGCAAATCAATCTGTAGCCGGTGATGGAAGCGATAGTTCATTGGCTCCGATCGAGGCATTTCAGCTAGGTTCAGCAGGCTGTTGTGCATGATTTGGTTGTTGTAAAACCACACAATATTTAGTTCTGGGGGAATATCTACTCCCGGTTTGGTGCCCTGTTTGAAATCTATCCGCAGATACAAATTTCGGTGATCGGCTCCATAGAAAATTCTTTGGGTGGTGCTGCTTTGGTGCATAGTACCTCTGGCTCCACCAATTTCCATTTTGCCTGCCATATTCCAGTCTTGTTCGTCACCCCGACCATCGATCGTGGGGTTAATAAAGCCTTCAGGGCGTTGCTCCCGGCGACGATGGTGGTCTTCTACATAGTGATAAAGATTGGTGGGCACCTGCTCATTCAAAGATTGATACAAAGCCACCAAATGCTCTCGGAAGAGCTGGTCGAACATGGCATCTTGGTTGGAAGAGTGACCTTCCCCAAACCACCAGAACCAGTCAGAACCTTCAGCAGCATCTAGGGCAGCCCAGGCTTCCGGATTGTTTTCGATCGTGGCTTCCGGATGATCGGCCAAAGTCTGACGAGCAGCGGTTAATAAATCCCAAGCACGGTTTTTAACTGGGTCACCAATCCAGGTGGTCAAGCTGCCATCCACCCAAGAGCCAGTATGTAACTGGTGACTGGGGATTTCCGCAGTGGGCGGATATTTTTCAATAAACTCGCTCACAGTGACCAACGAAAAACGGGGATCATCGCTAAAGTGCTGATAGAGATTTTCTAAAAATGGCTTGCCATCTAAGTGGTAATGTTCCCAACAGTTCTCGCCATCTAGAGCGATCGTCACCAACCAGGGTTTGTCTAGTTCTTTGGTTTCATCAGTAGCGAGGGAATCTCTGATTGCACCCAAATGACCAATTAGATCGTTGGTGGCATTTTCTGGTGACATGCCGCTGTAGGTAAAGCCGATTAAATCAGATAACCGATGATCGCGGAAGACCATGGCCAAATCGCCATGGGGTGTAGATAGCTTATAGGGTTGATAGAGCTTTTCGGGTGCTTGAACATTGCCATCGCGATCGCGGTGAAAAAAGTGATTGATCGAGCTACCCAAAATCGCTTCATCTGAGCATAGCCACTTAAAGCCCTGCTGGGCTACATAAGGCAAAATTGCCGGACTCACTGCTTGCTCTGAGGGCCACAGACCCCGAGGGGTACGACCAAAACGATCGACATAAATTTCCCAGGCTTTACCCAAATGGCGGGGAATATCTTCTGCCCAGCTAAAGCGCTGCTGGGGCAGGTTCATATTGGGCACGGCCACTCTGCCTACATTGGTATCGGCCAACAGCGGCAAAATCGGGTGAGAGTAAGGTGTGGTGGTCACTTCTAACTGACCGGTTTCTTGCATTTTGCGATGCTGGGGCAAGATGCGGCCAATAATTTCGCGCTGTTTAGAATAAATTCGCTGCCGATCGCTGAGGGTAAAGCCCCGGTCTTGTTGTAACCAATGGGCAATCTCTGGGTCATCCCAAAACAAGGGATCAAACCAGGCCAGGTTATGCCAAGCCAAGAGATCGCTATAATCTTGCTCTTGCCAGTTATCTAGACACCAAGATTCACCATGGTGTTGACATTGCTCATAGAGTTCTCGATAACGGGGGTGAGGGTCAATCAGGGTGTGATGGTTGCCATCAAAAAAGTGATGGATGGTGAACTGACGCTGTTGAGTGGTGAAGCGATCGACCGGCATGAGAGCCAGTTCTAGGTAAGGATCAAAGGCTGTACCAGCAATATAATCTTCTAATTGCTCAATTAAAGAAGGCACCAAATTCACGGTCTGATGCAGCTTGGGGTATTTCTCTAGCAGCAAGATCAAATCTAAATAGTCTTTGGTGCCATGTAGTCTTACCCAAGGTAGCCGGTATTTGCCATCACGGCACTTGTAGAGCGGCTGGTGCTGATGCCAAATAAAAGCGATATATAAAGGATGCGACATAGAGACCAATATTAGTAAGGACAGGTGATGCACCAAAGCTGCACAGTGTGATCTAGTAGGGTGCGATCGAGTGGTGCTCGTTTCCCCAGATTTTAGTCGCAAAGTTCGATCGGAAGGAAGGAAAAGTCAATAACTTAATGCCCTCCTTGGGATCAATGGGGGATCAGTGGGGAGATAAAACCCCAAAAAACACAATTTAGCGCCGGATACTGCGAGGATCAAGTGCATCGCGCAAGCCATCGCCCAAAAGGTTAAAAGACAACACCACCAAAGCAATCAGCACCGCTGGGGGCCAGACCAGCCAGGGTTGAAAGGTTAAAATAGAGGTGTTGCCGCCCAAAGACAGCATATTGCCCCAAGAAGGATCTGGTTGTTGGATGCCCAAGCCAATTAGACTGAGCACCGATTCCGCAATAATAAAACTGGGAATTGCCAAAGTGGCAGAGGTAATTAGATAAGTAGCCGTCTGAGGCAAGACGTGACGGGTGATGATATACAACGGGTGTGCGCCCAACACTTGAGCTGCTTGGACAAATTCTCGCTCTTTAATCGAGAGCACTTGTCCGCGTACTACCCGCGCCAGACCCGCCCAGCCAATAAACGAAGTAATAATTACGATCAATAAAAAACGCTGGGCACTAGAAATACCCGGTGGCAACACTGCCGCCAAGGCTACCAGTAAATACAGAGTAGGGATGGTCATCAGTACTTCGGCAATGCGCATCAGTACCGTGTCTGTCCAGCCACCGAAATAGCCAGAAATCCCACCCACTAATGTCCCCAGAGGGAAAGAAATCAAAATTCCGGCCAACCCCACAAATAGACTAATTCGGCTGCCATATACCAGGCGACTAAATTGATCGCGCCCCTGTTCATCGGTGCCCAAAAGGTTAACCCGACCAGTACCACTGGTACCAAATAAATGGAGGGTGCCGGAAAAACCGGGAAACAGCACAGTATCCTTTGCTGGTTTTTTGCTGGGTTTGGCTACCCCGATTTGGGGAAATTGGGGAATCTGAATTTTAAATAGTTGATAGGGATCACCTTTGACGAACAAGCGCAGGGGTGAGGGTTTGGTGCTATCAATTTTTAACTCTCGATCGCCAGTATTTAGGTCAGTTGGCCCTTGGGTAATGGGGTAGACATGAGGGCCTAAAAATACGCCTTGCGGATCGTTGAAGTGAATAGCTGTGGGTGGCAGCAGTGAGCCATCTTTTTGAGATTCGTAGGGGCTATAGGGCGCAACAAATTCTGCCCCGATCGAAATTGTATATAGAACAATCAGAATAATTCCACCCAGTCGGGCTAGGTTATTTTGCTTAAGTTGCTGCCACCAATTCATGAAAATCTACCAATAGGTCATTGCAGTTCATTCTAGCTTAGGCTTTCCTCGATCCAGAAATCAGCGAAACCCACGAAAGGGGATGTTGGTTGAGCGGAGTCGAAACCAACATCCCCCACCGGCTAATCTAAGCCCGCATTCTCAGCACCGGCTGCACATCCGAGGCTTTTTTGGTACCGTCTAAACCGGTCATTTTAGCCTGTTCCTCATGGCGAGGTTGAATCACACCATAACCGCCGTGATTCCGCTGATAGATGACATTGATCTCACTGGTTTCGGAGTTGCAGAACATATAAAAGTCGTGTCCTACTAATTGCAGGTGTTCCCAAGCTTCTTTGACACTCATGGGTTGCATCGTAAAGTACTTGACCCGCACTACTTCCTCTGGTAGCTCAGCGGCTCGATCGCCCACCAAATCAAAATCTATTGACTCTATTTCAATTTCGTTATCTAAAGACTGGTCTTTTAGTGAAACGTGAGTTTTCTTGGCAATAAAGTTTTTTTCTTTGTATTTACGCAGCTTCCTAGCAATTTTATCGGCGACTAGGTCAATACTGGCATACAGAATTTCAGCAGATTCTTGCACTCTAATCACCGTACCGTTGGCGTAAACGGTTACTTCGGCGACCTGTCGTTCTGTTGCGCGCAGGTTGCGGTTCACAGATAGGTGTACATCTACCTCGGTGGTGAAGTTCTCAAAATGACTAACTGCTTTCTCAATTTTCTGATGAACATATTCACGAATAGCATCAGTGATTTCGATATTCTTACCGTGGAGTAGTAATTTCATATGTGCAAATCTCCCACTATGTAAACTGGATAAATTGTAGTTGAAACACGAACTGACCAAGAACACAAAAGCTCTGCAATAGTCACTGCCAAAACTTGCACCTAGAGATAGTAAAGCGATCGAGCAAATAAGAATAAATACTCTGAAAGTTAACTCAAATAACTCTGGAAACCAGGAGTAGCAGCAGCTTACTGCTGTAACTTATGTATCTTTAACTGGTATGTATTATCTGGGTAAAAGGCCGGAACAGCCAGGTGCTGCAATGAGATGGTCTAGGAGCAAAAGCTATCATTCGATCCGACAAGTTGGTTGTGCCAAGCTGCGATTGCTTTTGGATTTTTACCTAGAATAGAGATAGTAACTGAAAGCTCTAACCTCAACTTTATTTCTGAGAAGTTAACTTTAGATTAACACTTTATTTGGCTATATCACCCTCCGGTCGAACTCTCTTTAAGATAATTCACAGAAGCTGTTGTGGACTGCCATCTCCATCACTTTTCCCCGTAATTTCAGAGCTGACCAAGAGCAGTTGCCCACTGCTCACCAATGAAAGGCAAGAGCTGTCGATTATCGGCATGACCTTCGGTAAAAACCACCAACAGACTGGGTCGTCGATCAGGCATTTCGGCATAACAGGCATCATGGCGCATTTGGGCAGTCCAGCCTGCTTTAGAGAATACCCGGCTACCAGATGGCAAGCCCGCAGCCAAAAACCCCGTCATCTGATTTTCTGCTCCTGGTTCTGGTGGTATTTGGGCTAAAGCCAAGTCTCGTTGCAATAATTCCAGCATGGTCTGCGATCGAGCAGTACTTACTGCGACCCCACCCACAAGGCTATGGAGCAAGCGGGCGGTGCTAGCGGTAGTCAACATGTTGCGGTTGTTATAGAGGGTGCCCACAAACTCTCGTTCTCGGCCATAGGGTCCATCACCCCAAGGTTTCTGGTTGATGTTAATTTCTGCCAACTCTGGCCAGCCTAGAGACTGGTAGTAGCGATTGACAATATTGCGCTGATACTGCCAGGTTTTAAACGGCTCTGCCGGAATGGTTGGCCCACTGGTAGTGCCGCTGAGCATATCCACTACTAAACTAGTGGCATCGTTGCTAGAATCTACCACCATATTTTGCATTGCTCGTTCTAACTCTGCGGCAGGATTAATCATGCCTTTTTCTAGCCATTCTTGGGCAGCCACCAGATAAAACAGCTTAACAATGCTGGCTGGGTAAATCCGCTGTTGGTCACGATGGCCAAAACCTTGGGGGCGATAGCGCCAAAAATCCATCGCAGCAATTGATCCACCAGTATTGATCGGGGCATCGGCATCGTAAATCAACCAAGTTAAAGCAATTTGCTGAGGTGATAAAGCGGGGAAATTCTGATAGATCTTCGCTAAAATCTCTGTGCCCAGTCGATCGACATTGGTATCACTAATAAAAAAACTCATCTAAAATTTACTCGCTAGGTGGCTGGGGTGGGTTCTCAACTGATTTTAGATTATCCGACGACTCCGCCGTTTTTTTGGGTAATCTGGGCAGCGATAATAAATTTAGACTTGGTGCTGCTGGAATTGGAGTACGTTGATTGACTGGAATGATGGCACGGCGGAGGTTGAGGGTTTCCCAGGTAAACCAACCGAGTAGCACTACACTCAAAGTCTGACCGAGTAGTAGCCCACCACTGAGGCTTCGACCATTGACCCACAGCACCAAGGCATAAAATAAACCCAACCCACTCCAGAAAATATCTTTCTGGCGATGAATCTCGGGAAACAAGAAAGCTGAAAGATACAAAGCCACACTGCCTGTACCGACTATTGCCGAAAGAATATAAGCCAGCATCACAGTACATTTCCGAAACGATCGCTTCAATAATAATGCCACCAAAGCGAATTAGCTTGGTGGCATATTTTCTATAAAGTCTCTGACCATCGGTCAGAAACTGCCTTACTTAGCTTCGGTCTTAGGAGATTCGGAAGGCTTTGCAGCATCATCCTTCTTCATAGCGTCGCCAGTCTTAGCGTCTTTTTTGTCTTCTTTCTTCATTGCGTCGCCAGTCTTGGCATCTTTCTTGTCTTCCTTCTTCATCGCGTCGCCAGTCTTAGCGTCTTTCTTGTCTTCTTTCTTCATTGCGTCGCCAGTCTTAGCGTCGTCCTTCTTCGCGTCAGCAGCAGGCTTTTCGCTAGCTTTTGTGTCAGTAGCAGCGCCTTCTGCAGGCTTAGTTTCAGTAGCAGGAGAGACAGCAGGGGTAGTAGTAGTGCTAGATTCACAAGCACCTAAGCCAGCACCCAAAGACAGGGTTGCAACGACCAACAAAGACTTCCAGTTCAAATTCATGGTATTTTCCTCACACTAGGATAATTTATCTGACCCTTGGGGTCATGTATTTATATTAACATCGTTTCGGTGATAGTGTGGGAATCGATCGATACATTTCAGGAAAAAATACTTGGATATCTCTCCTTTGCCCCACCTGAGCCTCGCTACCGATATCTTGGCGATAGTCACGCAAATCGCCTGGGAAGCTACCGATCTGCTACGAGCCTTTTATCGGGGTGACAGTATTATGGTGATAGATAAAGGGGGAGAACCGCAAACCAATGCAGATATAGCAGTAGATCAGCATATTCTGAGCAGATTGCAGGCTATCTTTGGGGAGAGTTGTGGCTACCTGACCGAAGAGACTTATCAGCAGCAGCAAAAAGCTTGTCCTCAAGACTGGGTCTGGATTATTGACCCGATCGATGGCACCAAAGAGTTTGTGAATAAAACTGGTGAATATGCGGTGCATATTGCTTTGGTGTATCAGCAGCGCCCGGTGTTAACAGTGGTTGCTCTGCCAGAAGTCGAGCTGGTTTATCAGGCTGTCAAAGAGCATGGAGCATATCGAGTTAATAGAGCTGGTACACGAGTGAAGCTCCGGGTTGATCGATCGACTCCTTTGGCAAATTCGATCGTCATTGCCAGCCGTAGCCACCGCAGTCCGGCTCTAGAAAAAATCTTGGCAGTCTTGCCCTGCCCCAATCAGATTCAAGTGGGCAGTGTGGGCGGCAAAGTAGCTGCGATTATTGAGCATCGTGCCGATATCTATATATCTGTATCGAGTTCTTCGGCTCCCAAAGATTGGGATCTAGCTGCGCCGGAGTTGATCCTGACGGAAGCAGGAGGAATATTTACTAATTCTTTGGGTTTGCTCTACAACCAGGATGATGTGAGTCAGTGGGGCTGCTTAATTGCCAGTAGTGGTCAGTGGCACTCCGAGATTTGTGCTTATTGCTACGATAGCCAAAGTTAATCTTTGCAAACAAAAATGAAGTTTCCTTGCGCCCCCGCGCTCTGATAGACTGGGATCGCCGTATGTGTTAACAAAAGTTTCGGGAGATTATATATAAAATGGAAAATTCTTTAGGTTTAGAAATTATTGAAGTTGTTGAACAAGCGGCGATCGCATCTGCTCGTTTGATGGGTAAAGGCGACAAGAACGAAGCCGATCGGGTAGCGGTAGAAGCTATGCGCGAACGGATGAACAAGATTTACATGCGGGGACGCATCGTAATTGGGGAAGGTGAACGTGATGACGCACCGATGCTGTACATCGGTGAAGAAGTAGGTATTTGTTCTCAACCAAATGGTAAAGATCTTTGTAACCCTGATGAGTTAATCGAAATCGACATCGCGGTAGATCCATGTGAAGGTACTAACCTTTGTGCTTATGGTCAACCTGGTTCGATGGCTGTATTGGCTATTTCAGAAAAAGGCGGTTTATTTGCAGCTCCTGACTTTTATATGAAGAAGTTAGCTGCGCCGCCAGCGGCTAAGGGTAAGGTAGATATCAGCAAATCTGCTACCGAAAACCTGAAGATCTTGTCAGAATGTCTCGATCGCGGTATTGATGAGCTAGTGGTAGTAGTCATGAAGCGTGAACGCCACAATGACTTGATCAAAGAAATTCGCGAAGCGGGCGCACGGGTTGCTTTAATTAGTGACGGTGACGTAGGTGCCGCAATTAACTGTGGTTTCTCGGGTACCAACATCCACGCTTTGATGGGTATCGGTGCTGCTCCTGAAGGAGTAATTTCGGCAGCGGCTCTCCGTTGTATGGATGCTCACTTCCAAGGTCAGCTTATTTATGATCCAGCAGTTGTGAAGACTGGCTTGATTGGCGAAAGCAAAGAAAAAAATATTGAGCGCTTGCTCTCGATGAATATTACTGATCCTGACAAAATCTACACTGCTGAAGAATTGGCCTGTGGCGAAAATGTGATTTTTGCTGGTTGCGGTATTACTGCTGGTAACTTGATGAACGGTGTCCGTTTCTTCAAGGGTGGAGCCAGAACTGAGTCCTTGGTTATCTCTAGCCAATCTAAGACTGCTCGCTTTGTAGATACTGTCCACATGACTGGTAAGCCTAAGTCTGTGCAAGTTCGTTAATTTGATTGATTTTGATTTGGCCTTCTGTCACTAATGGCAGAAGGTTTTTTGGTGCTGGTATACTGAGAATCTACGTTGTACTCCCATGATGATGAGGGGAAAATGGTACTCGCAGAGTCTAAAACTATTAGCTTTGATGATTTCATTAGCTGGTTGCCAGAGCGATCGGCATATCGCTATGAACTGCGTGAGGGAGAAATTCTAGAAATGCCCAAGCCCCGAGGTAAGCATTCTGAAATTGCTGGTTTGATCATTTCTAAGTTGAATTTGATTATTCATCAAACTCAGTTGCCATATATTATTCCGCGCGAGTCAATTGTGAAATCGATCGATGGCCGCTCAGGATACGAACCAGATGTGATTGTCTTAGATCAAAAAATGCTGGCTGATGAACCACGCTGGGAAGCTGAATCTATTGTCACTCAAGGTAGTTCGATCAAATTGGTGGTTGAAGTGGTATCCACTAATTGGCAAGATGATTATGCCATCAAGCAAATGGCTTACCAAGCATTAGGCATTCAGGAATATTGGATTATTGACTATCTGGGTTTGGGTGGTAGAGCATTTATTGGCTACCCCAAACAACCAGTATTTTCGGTTTATTCTTTGGTGGATGGTGAGTACAATTTGCAGCAATATAGAGGTAATGATCTGATTCAATCTTCGACTTTTCCTGAGGTGGGGTTATCGATCGACGCTAACTTATAGGTTTCCACGCAAGCTGAGATTTTTTGGCTAGTAGACTACCAATCGCTCGACCTTAGCCAAATGATGTAACTTTTTATTGAGTAAGACCAATATGAATTTTTGCTGGATTTATTCCCGCTGCAATTAGCATCGATGTTAAACCCTCTTCAAAGTTGTCTTCCTCAATGGTAATCTCTTGATCGACTAAATGAGCATGGAACAGAATTGTATTAACCCAGGATTTCTTATCCCATCCAGTGGCAAGGATTAAAAAGTGACCAGAGCTTTGATCGCAGACAGGATACATCCGAATAGATTGGATACGAGGTTGATCTTTTGTGGCTTTTTGTAAAGTATTTTGAATTATTTCTGCATAGCTTAGTGTGTTATCCATTGAATAATTACCTCTTGGTCTGGGTCATAAACTAATAAATTAATTTTCTTGCGATCGAGTACAAGCTGAAAAATTGGTTTTTGGAAATGCTTCAGATAAACCACTTCACTAATTGCAAGAAATAGCTGTCTTTCTGGCTCTTGATCTTCCAAAGCCCATTGATAGAGTTGGAGTTGACCCATGGTCTTTTCTAACTCACTAATTACAGACGGAGTATCGAAATCTTTGATTTCAACGGCAATCTTCTGATTGTTTTTTTCCGCAGTAAAAAACTTTTCCGCTCCTAAATCTGCCTTTAAAACAGTTTTCTCTAAAACTAAAATTAATGGATCATCGGTGATCAACCAGCCGTCTTTCTCTAAAGTCCGACGGGCGGAATTATGTAAACTATCTCTTCTAGACATCTTATCACTGATACTTTTATCTTTCAGCAAGAACTTGAATGTTGTCGGGTGATTCGATCTCCTGAGATCCAACCAATGGATTTTGCAGCCGATCGATAATTTCCACCAACTCCCGTTCAAAAGTCACCTGTGCCCGATTGGTGCGACCCCCGATTAACAATTGCTGATCTTTATTCACTGCCCACACCTGAGAGTGGGAGAAGTAACTCATAATTACCCCAGCCATCAACAGACCAAAGCCTAAGTAAACTACTGGTACACCAGGATCAGCCTTGATCTGGAGACCAGTGCTGCCGACTACTTTGAGGATTTGTAAGTTTACACCGTTGACTTCGATCGCCCCGCCTTCTCGGGCACTACCAATCAACTGACCAGCCGTATCATAAATTAACACCGTTCCCTGCAAGTCCTTAGCCAACACCGAAACCCCCGCACTCAAATCGGGCTTAGTGGGAATCCAAGTACCCCAAATTCGGGCTTTTTCGGTGCCCAACTGCGCCATGGGTAACTGGAAAATTGGGCTGTTATTGATCTTTACCCGTACTCCGGCAATCCCCCAGTCAGTCTGGTAAAAAGTCACCCCTTTATAAATCAGTGGCTTGTTCACATAAATAGTCTCGGTCTTCAGCTCTTTACCCTGAGCATCAATCACTTTCAGATCAGAGTAGAACTGGTCGATATCTCCAGCGGGGCTGTAGTCAATATGAAAATCTTGGACTTCGATCGAATAATCTTTGGGCACTTGACCCTTAGACCACTGACCAGCTTCGATCACATTTTTCACCTGGAAGGTTTCACCCGCCGGGATCATTTCTTGGGCTAAGAACCCAGTCAAAGCACCAATGACTCCGCCAATTAGCACCACAATCATGCCCAAATGAACGACGATCGGGCCAATTTTGCCAATTAATCCTTTGCGGGCATAAAGCTTATCGCCTTCTTGAAAGACTTTATATTTTTTGGCGGCTAGTTCTGGGAGTAGCTGAGAAATATTGGAATCAACGGCTGCACTCAAGGCTAATTTCTGGAAAAAGCGCGGCTGGTCATAAAACCGCCAACGCCGAGCTGATTTTAGGGCAGGTAACTGAGTCGTAAAAGTACAGGTGGCCAAACTAATGCCAAAGAAAGCCAGCAAGCCCAAGTACCACCAAGTCCGATACACATGGTCTAAACCTACCACCTGAATTACCTTCCAGCTCAGAAAGCCAAACAGAGCCGGATGTTCGGGGTAATTGGTTTGATAATAAGCAGGGGGTTGGCCTTGCTCAATGACAGTGCCCGCAATACTAAAGAAGGCAATGACTAGCAGCATCGATATTGCCAGCTTAAGATTGGCAATTTTGGCGATTACATTTCGCCGAAACCAGCGCTGTGCTTGCTCTAAGTCACTTAAGGATGCGGGAGAGTCTGTCATTTATTTTTATAGGCAATTTATTGGTGATCAGATCTTATCGCAATCTTGAAAGTCACCGTGCCGGTTTTGCCTCAGACTTGCAAGTAGCTGATTAAGAAACAACAAAAACCAGCAACTTCATAGGTTGCTGGTTTATCTGCACAAAATGCGTCGATATTGAATAGAGGGATTGTTCTATGGACTAAACAATCACAAAGTCACTTGCCGACAAGGAAGATAAATTGCTCAGAGTCGCAATCTTCTCAGCCGCAAAATTCCCCAGATTACCATCAGCATCGAAATACAATTCACCAGTAGTGTTTTTGTAAATAAATCTTTGATCGGCATTGGTTGCTTTTGTCCCAATGCCAATTAAGAGCTGATTGATATTCAAAGTATTGCCAGCCACCAATCCACCGCCATACAAAGCCGCAGAAATATCCAACTTGTCAGTACCAGTCGTGAAATCAGTCAACCGATCGATTCCAGATTTTGGTGCATTGAGGACAAAGCTATCCACCCCAGCCCCGCCAGTCAATACATCATTGCCAAGGCCGCCCTCTAAGTAATCGTTTCCAGCTCCGCCACTAATAGTGTTATTGCCACTGCCTAAGCCAATAATTCGGTTATCGGCATCATTGCCAGTACCAGAGGCATTGTTATAGAGAGAGAGATTTTCTAAGTTGGCTCCCAGAGTGTAATTGATATTGGAAATGACCGTATCATTACCCCCGTTAGCATCTTCGATGATTACATCGTTATCAATTAGCCGATAAGTGTCATCACCTAAGCCCCCAACCAGGGTATCAGCACCAGCGGCACCTTCTAGGTAGTCATTACCCGCACCACCTTCCAGGTAATCGTTACCCCCCAACCCATACAAAAAATCGTTACCATCCAAGCCCTTGATGTAGTCCGCCTTACTAGAGCCAGACAAATTGTTATCTAAGCTATCTCCATTAATCTCATTCAAACCACTTTTCACGGTCAGTGTAAAGATATCCTCAGCTTGGGCACCAGTGGTATCGGTCGCAATCACTTTAATGCCGATTGAGCCAACATTTGCAAAAGCTGCTTGACCGCTGAGGGTTTGGGTGGCGACGTTAAAAGTCAACCAAGTGGGCAGAGGCTGGCCATTTGCTAAGGTGGCAGAGTAGCTCAGCACATCACCAGCGTCGATATCAATAAAAGTCCCAGCCGGTAAAGTGAGATTAAAGGCTTTGTTGATGGTGACACTACTATCCACAATGCCTTTGACCAAAATAGGAGCATCATTGGTATCTTGCACGGTCAACTTAAAGATGTCCTCGGCTGATGCCCCTAATTTATCGGTTGCGATTATTTTGATGTCGATCGATCCAACTTGACCATTGGCCGGAGTACCACTTAATGTCTGAGTTGCTGCGTCAAAAGTCAGCCAGGTCGGCAAAGCTGCACCATTCGCCAGCTTCGCGCTGTAGGTTAAGATATCTCCAGCGTCTGGATCGCTAAAGCTATTGGCTGGCAACTGCCAAGTAAACGCTGCATCTTCAGTTGCAGCCTGATCTAACAAGCCTAGATTCAGAACTGGGGCTGCATTGTTGGCATTAACTAACACTCCGTTAATTGCATATTGACCAAGACTACCGTAATCGCTGTAGCCGTTGGTACCAGACTTGCCAACACCATCAACTTGCAAAAAATAGCGACCGGCATTCAAAAAGAGATTAGTAAAACTTGCCGAGAGCAGATCAACCGGATTGGACTCCGCCACCAAACTACCATCAGCGCTGTAAATACCTGCCCAAATATCCAGGTTGGTGCCACGTGCATCCAAATACTGTAAGTTGTAATTACCATTACTATCGGCAATATAACTTCTGGCAGCAGCTTTGATATCCAAAGAGATATTTCCAGTACCTGTGGCAAAAGAGAAAACGTCTTTGTCGGTATTCCGCTCAATTATGCCAAAGGCACTAATTTTGTTACTCGCATCAGCAGTCAACTGAGTAGCAGTACTGTTACTGTTGCCATAATCATCTACCCGGTAGCTGAAACCGTTACGGCTAGTAATAATCGCCAAGTCATCTTCTTGGTTATTGGCATATTGATATTCACCTTTGCTCCATTGGGTCAGGCTCTTGCCAAATGGCGCACCCATCAAAGATCCCCAACTGGTATCACCACTGCCATAACCAGAAAAATAAGCTTTGGCATCGTTGATAGTGTCAGCAGCATTGGTGTCTACTGTCCCATCATGATACAGACCTAAGCTATGACCAATCTCGTGGCTAGCAGTCATCGCCGCATTATTTTCGCCCTTATTAAAAGCAAAAACTGGGGTATCGATACTATCATTAAAGCTATTGAGATAGGCAATACCACCGGCACCAGCAAATGGGACAATATTATTAGCTAAATTGATGTTTTGAGTCATTAATACTCTCACCCCCCACTGAGTATCGGTACTACTAGATCTCCGTAAATCTTCAATGCTGGGGGCTTGAGTGGTGACATTCACTTCAAAAGGCGCAAAATCTTCTACTACCCGTTGCCAAATCCCCACAATTTCTTTTAGCTCGGTGCTGCTGAAAACTGCGGCGTTACCGTCGGTATCATATGATGGTGAAATGATTTGGAGTAGGGTAGAACTGTTCCAAGATGTATTTTCAGTAATATGACCGTCAAAATCTAAATAGATTGTATGCTTGGCATTTGGGTTGCTATTCAGTTTAAAAACATTGGTAAGATCAAAATTGGTAAGATTTAGTGTGCTGCTAGGGTTGGTATTGTCGATGATAATACCGGCTGCTGCGGCCACTGGGTAAAAATCTTCGTGCTCTTCCTCCTGAATCAATTGATTAGTAGGAACTTCATTCTGTTGGAAAAAATGGGAATTCGGTTTGCCGATAGCTCTGCTTACGCCTTTGGCGATAGCTCTGCTTACGCCTTTGGCGATCGAGATATTTGCAGTTATTAAAGACGTACTGGATAGTTTGAGATCTAGATCACTGTCGATCGATAATAAAGAATGGTGATTGACGGAAGCATTAATCGCAGACAAAGGAATGTCAATACTCGTTGAATCTTCTGCTATTAAAAACTTTTCTTCTAACAGATTATCATTTTTTACAAGTTGGAGATTATTGTTGAGTGATGACATCGGGGAAGATTTTGAAACTATATTTAATGTCCTATCTTCCCTTGATTCTTGCTACCTGCGAAGCGTAAATATACTGAAATACAAAGATCACAGATGTGCTGTGTTAGATGTCACCACTGCATTCGATAGGTGTCATAGTCACTGGCCTCTAGCCAAACCATCTAGTTTGTTGTGTATGGATCAATTCACAATGCATCATTTCTTTGACCATGATGGGCAGTAAGACAAATAGGGGATGAGATTATTTCTTGATCCCCTATGATCAGGCATTTTTAGCATGAAATTTTGAACTTCATCGCTTACTTTGTTGGCCATTATCTACAGATAATGAATCTTATGGTTTCTTCATGGCATCACCAGAACCCTGCATTGAATCACCAGGTTTCTTCATGGCATCGCCAGAACCCCGCATTGAATCACCAGGGTTTTTCATGGCATCACCAGGCATCGCACTAGCTGGTTTCTTCATGGCACTACCACGTCTTCTCTTAACACGTCTCTTTCTAAGAGCAATTTTTGTGGCAGATACAGTTGTTTGGCCTGGAGTCGTAATCGATGTAGATACCTGGGTGGCAGCAGCTTGGAGTGACTCCATGCCTACCAGAGTAACCGATAAACAAGTTACCAAGGCAATCACGGGAAATAGTTTCATAGGATGACTAAATTTTTGGATGTTGTCTTAATCAATATACAGAGGTAGAACCTCGTTAGATTCATCTATTGTGGAATTGCTATGAATGATCAGAAATACTTATGCATTTAAAAGTTGTTGAATCTTTTGAGCTGTTTCAGCATAAGCGCCTTCACCAATGTGATCGTAGCGAATAATACCCTGTCTATCGGCCAAGAATAAATGTGGCCAATATTGGTTGCTATAAGCTTTCCAGGTTTGAAAGTTATTATCTACAGCCACTGGATAAGCTATGCCATGGTGCTTGATAGCCTTTTGGATATTGCTAACTTGTCGCTCGAAAGCAAATTCTGGGGCATGGACACCAATTATTTTTAATCCTTGTGCTGCATATTTTTTATGCCAACTGGTTAGGTAGGGTAAAGTACGCTGACAATTGATACACCCCAATGTCCAAAACTGAATCAAAACCACACTGCCAGTCAAATCCGCTCGGGTGAGCGGCGGAGAATTCAACCATTGTTGAATTCCC
Source organism: Synechococcales cyanobacterium OTE_75_metabat_409 (assembly GCA_031378405.1). GTDB lineage: Bacteria > Cyanobacteriota > Cyanobacteriia > Cyanobacteriales > Chamaesiphonaceae > JAAFHZ01. The sequence goes on along the minus strand of JANNEH010000009.1, from coordinate 1,515 downwards.
TGAAATTCTGGAAACAGAGACCCTGCGGCGATCGTTGATTCGCTAGATTTGCTTAGTTCTGGTTGGGTGATGATCTGACTAGATTTGGCGGTTAGGGTATGTGGCTTTAGGGTTGTGGCTATTCCGGCTGCACCTAAGCCAAATAGCAGAAACTGACGGCGACTAAGAAATGAAGTACTCATGGTGAAGGCAGCTTGATGGATTGATTTATATACAATCTTTGAACTCATTTTGGATTCATGAAGGATCATGGAAGAAGGGAAGAAGTGTGACTTCTTCCCTTCTTTCATGATTTCTTGGCTAGCATTGTGTGTCAACATGAACAATAGCACCTCACTTTTCTAAAAACATCATGAAAACGATCGACATACCCGGCTTGGGATTATTGCACCGAGATAGCGAGAATGACTCTTATTGCAGCGAACCCAGGCATATAGCGGTGCTTGGCGATGAGATGTGCTTTATTAGCATCGAGGACTATGATGCAGACCCTTGCCAACAAGACTTTCATGTAGCTATTCAGAATTTTCTGTCGATCGATCAATCAGCTATTCGCGCTGCTGAACCATATATTTACCAGTACTACCAAGACTGCAATAATTGCCTTGATCCAAAAAACGATGAATTTATCATGATCAAAGCCCCCGAAGATATCTGGGGACACATCGAACTTGGTGGTGAGGCCGTAGTTTCGCGAAGATTTGGTGGTGACAAAGGCATCTACGTTTCTTTGTCGTGCTATTGCGACTGGGAAGAAGAGCATGGTTTGCAGATTGTTTTCAAAAATGGATTAACCGTGAATAGGATTGGCTCCTGTACTGGCCATCTCACCAACTCAGATGCCTATAGTGACATAAAGTTTGAGGAGGTCATTTATCGATCGACCATATTGATTTATTGATCGGGATGAATTCGCTGAAGGGCAGGTTTTTATTTGATGGTGACAAGTATTTGCCGTGTTGATGGATGAATCTGTCCCTACGATTCGTATCCCGGATTTTTTATTGCCTTTGGGCGGTGATCTGGATAACTACTGAATTCCATGTGAGGGTTTGGTTCAACAACTTTTGAGTCATGATCGATCGAACCCTCTCCACCATGTCCTCATCCAAACTTTGCCTCAACCTATCCGCATAGGACAAACCCGAACCACCCACCGCAAACCACCGATCCAAAAGCTGCCCAGTCACATAGATATTCTGAGTCACCGACTCCAACTCAGTGTGAACCTTGAATTCCGCATTTTGCCAAAGATCCACCCAATCCTCAACTCGCCAATTCAACAACTCGTCGCCCGTCTCAGAATCATAAATCGCCTCTTCTGCTGCCTGCCAACATTCCATCAGATCAGCATCTACCCCCGATGCCCATTGATATAGTCGCTGTCCCTGTTGGGGCAACCGCTCCACCAAAATTACTTGACCTCGATCGGCTAAAACCTGACTCAACTGCTGCACCACCAACTCCTTATCCACCTCCTCAGCCAAAGCATTTCTTCCCACCACCCAATCAAAC
>JANNEH010000213.1:0-4446 GCA_031378405.1 Synechococcales cyanobacterium OTE_75_metabat_409 | reverse complement strand
ATGCCCACAGGGACTGACCAAATAATGTGCTTAAAGCACAATAAAAATTTTGGAATGCACCGGCAACTTAGCTCAACCCAATTAATTATCTGCTGAAAAAACCGGGTAGCAACATAAAGCGGGACAAAATAATAGAAATATTGCACTTGCCCTCATCCCCCAACCCCTTAACCCAAGCGTGGGAGAAGGGGAGTCGGAGCACCAAGCGTAGTCTCTTGCTCCCTCTCCCAAACTTGGGAGAGGGCTGGGGTGAGGGCAAGTGCAACAGTGTCCCGCTTAAAACTGGTACCCAAAAAACCAGTATCTCTAGATTTATCTTGGTTTAGATAAATCAAAAAAGCCGAAGTCTAATGACCTCGGCTTTTTCAATGTTTTTTTGGCCAACTAGCTCAGCTTTTCAAACGAACTTACGGCTAATACTGGCCCGATCGCTGCTGCTGTCATGGCTTGATCGTCGATCGCGCCGCTGATCGTGACCTTTAAACCAGCTTGGCGCAGATCTTTTGGACAAGAGAGCAACTCATAGGTCTGACCATCCTCAGCGACTACCGCCCAGACTCCCATCCCAATGTCTTTCTTTTCTACCGTACCAGTGACAGTAATCATGCGTTAGCCTCCGCTTTCGCTGCCTTCGCGGCAAATCTCGCCAAGACAAAACAGAGAACGGCATTCACACCCAAGAAGGCTTGAGGCAACAGGCCATCGCCCAAGAACCACACATGAGGTTCGTAGACCATGTTCACACCCAAGCAAGCTGCGGTGCCCAATAAGAGGCCGATCGCAAAACGTTTGCCAGTTTCATGCCCCCACAGCAGCATCAACAGTCCGGCTGGAATCAACACACTGGCAAACAATGGATTCAAAATATTGTTACCAGCGATCGAGTTACCCATTTCTGCTACCGAGCTACCCATCATCCGGAAAGGCGCTTGGGGTAAATCGAAAATGTAAAAGCCACGCAGGAAGAACAAGCCACTGCTACCCGCCAATAGGCCACTGGCCAGAGAAACCGAGGGGAACAAATAGCGTACCAAGAAGGCAAACATATAAGAACCCACCACCATCAAGATCTTGGGCAACAGTGCGACCGCACCACCATCGAACCAGAAGCGCAGATTCAGGTAGCCATTTTCGTTCAGCCATCTAAAGAAATCATTAAAGGAAATCTGACCACGGGCTGCTAGTTTCACGGCGGCGGCAGCATCCAATTGACCAGCACCATAGTGATTCAAGGGGTCTTCGGCGATTTGCCGCACCGATTGCTGGAGCACCTGTTGCACCATATCCGGTTCTTTGACACCAGCAGACATAATCATGGCGGCCACCCCAGCTACGTGCGGCGAAGCCATACTGGTACCTTGAAGGCCAATCACCTTAGGCGCACCGCCATCTGGATCAATGGTTTCTTGCCAGACTCTGCTACCGTTGCCACCACCAGGAGCGGCAATATCCACACCGGCTCCGAAGTTAGAAAACTCGGCCTTGTCGCCTTTGGCATCGAAGGCTGCTACACCAATTACATGGTTGTAGCGAGCAGGATAAGAAGCAGAGCTTTGGTTTTCGTTGCCAGCCGCAGCTACAATCACCACGCCTTTAGCATGGGCATAGTCGATCGCCTCTTTCATTACGGCACTTTCGCCGCCGCCACCCAGGCTCATGTTAATTACATTGGCACCTTTATCGGCAGCAAACTTAATCGCTTCAGAAATATCTGCAACTGTCCCACCACCAGCAGCCGACAGCACTTTCAGCGGCATGATTTTGGCTTCGTAGGCTACGCCTGCTACCCCGATCGAATTATTGGTAGATTGCGCAACAGAACCAGCTACGTGGGTACCATGACCGTTATCATCATCGGCTTCTACCTTGTGATTAACGAAGTCGTAACCACCGACAAACTCGGTCTTGGCCATATCGGTGGTTTTGGTCACACCGGTATCGATCACCGCTACAGTGATGCCTGCACCTCGGTTGGTTTCCCAGGCTTGCTCGACATTAATGTTGTGCAGATGCCACTGCTTGTTGTACATCGGGTCATTCGGGGCACCCGATGTTCTGTAAATATAATTGGGCTGAATGGATTCGACATCTTTCAACAGCGCTGGGTCAAGGCTCTTGATTTTATCTAGAGTGACTTGGTTGCCTTTGAAAGTATAAAGATGGTCAAGTTCAGAAAACTTACTGTTTAAGTGCGGTGCCACGCCAAACTGGCTTTGCAACTGCTGTAACTGGGATTCGATTTCTCCCTTCGGCAAGTCTTCACGAAAATCTACGGCGATCGAGTCGAACTCGCCTTTGGTGGCCAAACCCTGAAAGTTATAGAGGGCGAAGCTGACTCCAGCCACAAACAGACAGCAAAGCAACAAAAGTCTACGCATGGTCACTATTTGCATTATAATTCATTCCCTTATCAGGATAACCCAGGAATCGCCGATCGCGTAGCATCTCATAATGGGAATCGTCCGCCTCGAAAAAACCCGAATTTTATTTGCTCCTATTACTGAAGCTATTTTGTGGGTTCGATCGCCCCCGTAATTCCGATTAAGTAGTCGTTGGATGAGGCTTTGGGTAGGCTAGAGCAAAGGAGCAAGGACTATGGTTATAAAATTTTAGTAAACATTTGGAGATTTCATATGATTGCACTAAAAGAACATTTTCGGAAGTTCACTCCAGAAGAATACTTTGCATGGGAGGAACAACAATTAGAACGCCATGAATACATTGATGGTGAAGTTTATGCAATGAGTGGTGGTACGATCAACCATGGGGATATTGCCGGAAACTTTCTTGCTCTACTTAAAACTCACCTGCGAGGCAGCGGCTGTAAAACGCTTAATTCTGATTGCCGAGTCAGTATTGTAGGCGCGACGAAGTACGTCTATCCCGATATCAGCGTGACCTGTGAAGAGCGCGATAAAACTACGAGCCAATACATTACCTATCCTTGTCTAATTATCGAAGTCTTATCCCCAAGCACAGAAGCATACGACCGTGGTAACAAATTTAAAATGTACCGCCGCAATCCCAATTTGCAAGAATATGTCTTGGTCAGTGCAGACACGATCGAGATCGAACTATTTCGCAAAACTGAAACAGGTGACTGGCGAATTATTAATTATCAAGCAGGGGATACGATCGAGCTAAAGAGTGTTAATCTGATTTGTCCGATCGAACAGATCTATGAGGATATAGTTTTTAATGAATAATTATCAATTGTCAATTAAAAATCATCGATTCTATACTGCACCGGAACTTTGGAGTATGGTTGTTGTTAGCTGGGCTTGTCTGAGTCCGGTGATTGCGAACGTTAGCTAGCTTTTTTATGAATCAATATTTTGCCACAGTAGCCAGAGGCTTAGAAGCCCTAGCAGCCCAAGAATTAACCGAGTTAGGCGCACAGTTTACCGAGATTGGTTTCTGTGGCGTGTTTTTTCAGGGCGATATCGAACTGCTCTATAAAGTTAACCTGTGGGCGAGATTGCCTTTTCGGATTTTGTTTGAGCTGACTAAATTTCCTTGTGCCGATGGGGATGATTTATTTGAGGGGTTGCAGGCTATTGATTGGTCGCAGTATCTCACCCCAGAGCTGACTTTGGCGGTGACGGTAACTGGTAAAACTGAGCGACTCAACCACAGCCATTTCACCGCAGTCCAAGCCAAACGGGCAATCGTCGATCAACAACAAAAACAATTTGGTGCTCGATCGGATGTAGATACCGATCACCCAGCAGTCCGGGTCAATGTCCATATCCACCAAGAGATTTGTACAGTTAGTCTGGATAGCTCTGGCAACAGTCTGCATCGGCGGGGCTACCGGCCAGCAGTAGGCGATGCCCCTCTAAAAGAATCTCTGGCCGCTGCGCTGATCAAAATCTCTGGCTGGCAGCCCAATGTAGCCTTCTTTGATCCGCTCTGTGGTTCGGGCACTTTGCCAATGGAAGCGACTATGGCTGGTTTAAATATTGCCCCAGGAATTTTCCGGGAGCAGTTTGGCTTTGAATCTTGGCCGACTTTTGATGAGCCATTATTCGATAAGTTATTTAAAGCTGCTGAAGCAAGTGAAATTGAAGGTTTAACGGTGCCAATTTTGGCCAGTGATCACAATTGGGCAGTGGTGGAACAAGCTAAATCCAATGCGGTGAGCTGTGGCATCGATCGACATATTCAATTTGCCCAACGGGAGTTAGCCGATGTAGAAGCTCCATCAGATACGGGGGTTTTAATGTGTAATCCACCTTATGGGGTGAGGCTAGGACGCAATGAAGATCTGGGGGGTTTCTATAAGTTACTGGGCGATGTGTTGAAGCATCGGTTTAAGGGTTGGACGGCTTTTGTATTGAGCGGTAATAAGGAGTTGGCGCAGTCGATCGGGCTGCGATCAGCGGCGCGCACGGCGGTTTATAATGGCACAATTCCCTGTCAGCTCATGAAATACGAAATGTACTA
>JANNEH010000209.1:0-34857 GCA_031378405.1 Synechococcales cyanobacterium OTE_75_metabat_409 | reverse complement strand
TTGACGAGTTTGGTTTCGTTTCTGTCTTTCAGACTATTCTTTTTTCTAGGTTCTTTGGCACCGAAATTGGCTTCCCTCAACCCTTTCAGGTCTTCGTTAAGGCCGGTTTGTTTTCGCCGCTTATCAAGCATACGTTACCTTCCAGTTTCTGTCAACTCTTTTCTTTTATCTTTTTTGATATTGGTATCTTTTGGCTTGAGTTGGTTGTTTTGGGGCTCAGTATTCTGATTAAGATTGGGCGATCACATCCAATCCCCCGATCAGTTCGACTTTGCTCACTGACCGGAGGATTGGATGCGGGATTTTTAGAGTCTGCCAGAGATAAGTTCGGATTCTTCTTCCGTTTTGTTGAGATTCATGTGGATACGGTTGATGGCGTTGAGGTAAGCACGGGTACCGGCAATGACGATATCGGTGTCTAGGCCGCGTCCGCGATATTTACGTCCAGCGTATTCCAGCATTATGTGAGCGATGCCTTGGTCATCGTGGCCTTCGCCAATCGCCACAATGGAAAACTCTTTTAGAATGGGCGCTTCAATTTGGACAGCGCGTTGGATGGCATTGTAGATGGCGTCGATCGGGCCATCCCCATCAGCGGTTTCTTTGATCAGCTCAGATTGACCTTCTTTCTCTAAGACCACGGTGGCACTGGGAGTTAAGCCAAATTCACCGCTGGGGGCTTGGGTACCAGAGACGTATTGAACAAACTTGAGTTTAAAGATTTCGGGGACGAGGTTGGTTACATCATCAACGATCGCCTCTAAATCCCTATCTGTAATGCTCTTCTTCTGATCTGCTACATCTTTGAAGCGCAGAAAGGCTTTGTTTAAGTCGTTATCAGACAGGTCGAAGCCCAGCTCCACTAAGCGAGTGCGGAAGGCATTACGTCCCGAAAGTTTGCCTAGCACGATCGAGTTTTCGGCGACACCCACTAACTGAGCATCCATGATTTCGTAGGTTAGGCGGTTTTTCAACATGCCGTCTTGGTGAATGCCTGATTCATGAGCAAAGGCATTGGCTCCAACGATCGCTTTGTTGGGTTGAACGATCATGCCGGTACATTCGGAGACTAGTTGGGAGGTCTTGCGAATTTGGCGGGTATCGATATTAGTTAATGGTTCGGTGGAATCTGCCGGTTTGCCTAAGAAGGGATTGAAGTATTGGCGACGGACGTGTAGCGCCATCACTAATTCTTCTAAGGCGGCGTTGCCAGCTCGTTCGCCGATGCCATTGATGGTGCATTCCAATTGGCGTGCGCCGTTTTTGACTGCTTCTAGGAAGTTGGCAACGGCTAAGCCCAAGTCGTTGTGACCATGGACGGAGATAATGGCTCGATCGATATTCGGGACATTATCTTTAATGCCTTTGATCAAGGCACCGTATTCAGCAGGGGTAGTGTATCCCACGGTGTCGGGGATGTTGACAGTAGTGGCTCCAGCAGCGATCGCTCTTTCTAATACTTGATAGAGAAATGCGGGTTCCGATCGACAGGCATCTTCGGGGGAGAATTCGATATCATCGACTAAGGAGCGAGCATAGGCCACCATTTCGCTGGTGATATCTAGGACTTCGGCGCGGGTCTTTTTCAGCTTGAACTCCATATGAATATCAGAAGTAGCCAAGAAGGTGTGAATTCGTTTGTGGGCAGCGGGAGCTAGGGCATCAGCAGCGGCTTTGATATCTTTGGCGCTAGCTCGGGCTAGACCACAGATTTTAGGGCCATCGATGGTGCCGACTTGAGCAGCAATTTGTTGGACAGCCTCGAAATCGCCTTTGCTGGAGAAGGGGAAGCCTGCTTCGATAATGTCTACTTTTAATTTGGCTAATTGCTTGGCAATCCGCAGTTTTTCTTCGACGTTTAGTTTGGCTCCGGGGGATTGTTCGCCGTCGCGTAGGCTGGTGTCGAAAATTAAGATTTTGTCAGTTGTCATGATTTGGGGGTGCTGAAGGTTGGGCTGGGGTCGATCTAAAAGGCGACCCTTTTGTAAATTAAGGATCGCCTGCATCGGATGATGGTGGGGTGAGTTTTAGGTGACAGAGAACGAGCGATCGAAGGATTCTTCTATCACCTAGCTAAGCAGTAGTAATGCTGCGGAATTCTGTTTGGGCGGTTGGGCGAAGGTCATTACGGTTGGTTTGCCGGTTTTTAGTGCTGTGAGCTTCTTTGTATCCATTGTGCCCTGGGTTAGCTGAATTGTAACTTGGGGTTCTGGACTTGCTGTATATACTGTATCACGTATTTTTTAAGATAGGCAGTGCTTGGGAATTCCAAATTAGGATTACTGTGCTAAGCCAGGTTGATGCTGGGGGACTAGCCCCCCAGTCCCCCCAGCAGAGGGCGGAACGCCGCCCTCCACACCTCCCTGCGTAAGGGTTGATCTTGCTGAGTTGTCGCGTTGTCTTAATTTACTGAACTGAGTAAGGTTGATCTCCGCAACTGCGCGACAACGCTAATTGGTGCTTTTTGAAGTTGGGACTGATGATAATTCATTAAATGTGACTTTGATCGAGAAGTGCGATGCGATCATTCTCTAACAGGGTCTGAATTATGACGGAAGCAAACCCAGTAACAGTAACCTCAGAAGCTCTCTGGGCAGGTCAGAGTGGTGAACGATGGTTGAGCAATGTTGATCGATTGGAAGAAATGTTGGAGCCGATCGGTCATGCTTTGATTGACCTGGCCGCCTATCAACCAGGTGAACAGATTATTGCTGAACTAAAAGAGCGATTAGAAACATTCGAAACAAAAGATGGTGTGCAAATGTCTGCTGCGGCTTGGCTGATTACGGCTCGTGCCTCAAGTTAAGTTTTAAGGGCTGCAAATTGTATTGAATTCGGTCATCAATTCTCCCTGCTGATTAATTTTGTTGTTATCAGCATTCTCCGTATCGATGGTTCCTGTAGATCGAGCTATAGCATCTTGCAAAGTTGCCTTGGCAGCCACAGTTTTCAGGGTTATTTGGTATGGATAATTACCACCACTAGCTCTGACAGCTTGACATTTGCTTTGAAGACTAGCTTTCTGGCTGGCAAGCAAAGCCTTTGCACTGGCATAATCGTTGGCCAGCACTTTTTGAGATATTGCATCTACAGTGCTTTGATACTCAGTAAAGAAAGCCGCTGTATCATCCTTGGCCTCTTTGGTGATGGAAGTGCTGTTATTGCTGCAACCGATCGAAGACAAACCAATAACTAACGCCAAAAACAACGTGATCTTTTTCATTTAATTGCCTCTGATTGAAATAGAATTTGTCAATTTGAAACACCGCACTACAGATGCTAGCCAGAAAATAAAGATGAATTTGGTCTTTAGCCCATCAGGTCATACTTTCACTAAAAATATCCAGCATCCGGATAATTTGGGAATCTTGGGTATGATAGAGCTGAGCAAAAACGACTTATGGGGAGATCTGCGTGGGTATCAATCGCCGTCAATTTATTACACTCTCTGGCCTAGCTGGTTTAGGCACGATCGGAGCAGGGACGCTAATATTTGGCCAACGCAGTGAATCCATCCCCGCCCTTTCTCCCGGCACCCCCCTCTTCCGCTTTGGCATCTTGGCCGATACCGGCACCGGCAGTATGCAGCAATACGCTGTAGGCCGTGCCCTATTACAACAACACCGCGCCCGTGCCCTGAATATGGTACTTCTAGCCGGTGACAATATCTATAACGGTGGTGAATTCACCAAAATCAAAACCAACTTTGCCCTTCCTTACCAAGACCTGCTCAAAAGTGGTGTGAAATTCTACGCCTGCTTAGGCAACCATGATGCACGGGCTGATGTATGTGGAGCAGATAAAGGCGAGAAGTGTGCTGCCACCTCTACCCAGGCAATTAACAACGAGCAAGTTAATTACCAACCTTTTAATATGGGGGGTAAACGTTACTACACCTTTAAACAAGGCGATATTCAGTTCTTTGCTACCGAAACCAACTCACTCAATAACCCCAATAGTCCGACCCGAGCTGCGCAATTAGCTTGGCTCGATCAAGAGATGGGCAAAAGCACCGCCAAACTAAAAATCGCCTTTGGCCACCACCCGGTGTATTCAGTGGGTCGATACGGTGAGGCGGGATCGATGATGCCGGAAGTGGAGAAACTACTTATTAAGCATAAAGTACCACTGTGGATCGATGGTCATGATCATAACTACCAACGCTCTAAGTCGATTAATGGTGTGACTTATGTGGTTGCTGGTGGTGGTGGAGCTGGACTCTATGAGATTAAGCTTCAAGCTCCTTGGTCGGCTTATGCTAAGAGTGTACATAGCTGTGCCACGGTAGATGTCTATGCCGATCGATTGGTGGTCACTGGGATTGATAGTGCTGGAGTGGTACTCGATCGGGGTACTGTTAACCTTTAGTCGATCAATGGGTATTACAAGCCTCCAAACCATTCATATCCTTGATCTTCCCAATAACCTTTTTTACTAGGGAGCTGATTCATAACAGTTACCCTAGTTACCCATTTACTTTGCTTGTACCCCAACTTGATCGGAGCCGCCAGTCGTAGCGGTGCACCGTTCTCGATCGGTAGTGGCTGGCCGTTCATTTGGTAGGCCAAGAGCGTTTGAGGATGTAATGCCGAAGGCATATCCCAACTATTATAATAGCCATCGCCAGATTTGAAATAGACATAGCGCGCCGTAGCCTGTGGCTGGGCTAGAGCAATTAAATCTTTGAGGGGCACTCCGCCCCACTGAACGATCGCCGCCCAACCTTCCACACATACATGTCGAATTACCATGGATTGTAAAGGCATTTTTTGCAGATCACTCAGGCTCAACTGCATAGGTTGATTTACCGCCCCATCAATAACCAACTTAAAAGTAGCAGGGTTAATTTTAGGCGTATCTTCAAAAGTATTAATTCTTAGTTCTTGGGGTTCGATCGAGCTAACTGGGTATTCTGCTGCTAACTTTTGAGGGTTCAGCAACAATTCTTCTACTCGTTGATTAAGAGGATCGATCGCGTTACCAATGCCTTCGGCAAAATCGGCAGAACGGCAACTATTGAGTAATAAGCCAACCCCCGATAAACCAGATAATTGTAGCAACTGTCGCCGACTCATTAAATTAGGATTCATAACTACCTTGGAAGTTAAAAAAATATTTACACAAACATCGATCGCACAATCCTCATACCACCCACTTTCAAGCCCATCAACACATGCACTACCATAAACAGCAGCGAGGTCGGCACTGTGATGAAATGAATAGTCCGTAGAGTTTGCCAATTACCAAACAAACCTGCCAGCCAAGCTAGTTGTATTGGCTTATACATCGCTAAGCCACTGGCGATCGCCAAGAGCAAAATCGGAATAATACCTGTATAGATTAGGCGATGCCAAGCATAGGCTTTCCGTTTGGGGTTTTGACCAGCTTTGAGCACTTGCAGATCGCTACCCGAAACAAAGCGCCGCTGCCAACGCTTGGTCAATAAAATATAAATGCCGTAAATTAGCAAATCAAAGGAAAATACCCACATGATGGCAAAGTGCCAGTCACGACCACCCGCCAGCCACTTACCCAGAGTTAAGAATTCAGGAAAATGCCAGCCATTGCGGCCACCGAACACTGGGGTGGCATTGTAAATTTGCAGACCACTGCTGATCATCAACATCAAGCTGACAATAATGATGCCATGAAACAGCCTGATTACTAGCTGCTGGTGGGGAATTGGCGGCGATTTTTTGGGTGTAGCCATAGTATTTTTTAAATAGATATTGTCACCAATCCCATTGATCACAAAGGATTAGTTACGACTTTAACAGTTTCTGAATCATTTGAGTATTGGCAGCACAGGAGCAGTTTGAACAGTGCAGGGCTTTTTATCACATTGCTGCTCATAAAGCTTTTGGACATAGGGTTTTTGCCAAGCTAACGGGATTTCTAGCAATGCCTGAGTACCAGTGATGCCCTGACCAATGAAGATCAAGAGGGCAATGGAATTCAAAACGATGTGAATAGCGCGCCACCGGTTGGTTCGATCCTGGTAAATTTCGCGCAAAATCGCCAGAGAAAAAATCATCAATATCGCAGCAGTGATACCATAGTAATAATGAGAAAAATACCACTGCTCTGTTTTACGGTAGATTCCATCTTGACTGCCAAGGACAACCAAAGATATCGCAGCAATTGTCGCAAATATCCCTCGCCATAGGCGGGCTTCCACTCGGTACAATATCCCGAAAGAGGCGATCGCCACACCGAAAGTAATACTGATTAGCATCACCTTAGAAGGATCTTGCCCCCACACTTTTTTGTCTATGATATGACCAAATATATCGTTGGCAAACGCCAATAGAACAATACCTACAACCGAACCAGTCAGCCAACGACCCAATTGAACATGTTCGGCTCCAACAGTTGGAGGAATTTTACTTTTCCCTGCCGTAGCTGTCTGCAATCGCCGTTGACGAGTTTGCAGCGCGCGATTTACAACTATGCCAATTAGCGGAAAAACAACGATAATGGCCATGACCGGATGCAGCAACAAAACTAGATCCCTAAATTCCATACAGAACCTCTCTAAATGGGCATGATCCTAATAAAAAAGATGCAGAGAAAAGAATCGAACCAGGTTTTCAACCTTTTCTCTGATATCTGACTTGTGATATTGGTTGGTTACTTTACCTCACTTGCCGGGAATTTAGCTATTTTACCTTTCTTAACAGCAACGACTACATCGTAAGTAGCACAATAAGAAAAAGTAACATTATTTGCTTTATTATAGAGACTAACGACCATACCTGCTCCACCGGGTTGAACGGCCAATGGTTCTAGATCGCCATAGAAAAACCGCCGGAGTTGATCGCCACTGCCAATCTGGCCTTTGTTTTTAATAATCATGTCAATTTTTTCTTGCACAGAAGGGCCGGATTCTTTGACCTCAGCCGCAGTAGCAACCCCACTGAGAGCAGGATTGAAGGGCTGCAAAGAAGCATTGCCAACAGTAACTAATCCAACCATTGCAAGACCGGTAAGCAAAGAAGCTAATTTCATAAATTATTACCCGAGTAAATGTTGAACATTGATACAATCTTTTTGACGCAGAACTTATTTGGTTCACTAATCCAAGTATCATATCTAGCACTGAAACCTCTCTGAGATTACCCGAGCAATTTCCTGAATTTATTCTAAGAAGCTACTCAGACTCTTCTCAGCGTTTTCTCAGATTAGGAAGCCAACAAAAATTACACCCTCAACCAAAGCATTATTGAGTTGGAAATGCAACTATAAATTCACTACCTTCGCCTAATTTCGATCGCACCGCAATGCTGCCGCCCATCCCTTCTACCAGTGTTTTCACAATTGCCAAACCCAACCCATGACCACCAGTGGCTTGCACATCTGGGGATAACTTTGCTTGCACCTCTGGCGATCGAGCACGATTTTCATCCACCCGATAAAAGCGTTCAAAGATGCGGCTTTGATCTTGTAATGGAATCCCCACACCCCGATCGCGGATCTGAATAATGGCTTGTAAATTAGCGCGGGTTATCATCAAGCTAATTGGTTGGTCGGGTTCAGAATATTTCACTGCATTGTCAATCAAATTAATCAATACCCGTTTTAACCGATCGCGATCGACAATCGCAGTAATATTTGCCGCAGCCTCAACCTGAATCAAGCGATTACTAAATTTTTGGGTCATCGCGACCACTTCAGTCACTACATCGTTCAGAATCAATGGCTCTAAATGATAATGCTGGTATCCACCATCTGCCCGCGCCAAATCCAGTAATTCTTGCAGAAGTCGGACTGTGCGATCAGCCTCTGCGGCAGCAGTGCCTAGGGCTTCTTGCTGATAATCAGTTAAATTGGTACTGCGGCGTAGCAAGCTTTGTAAATAACCTAATACCACAGTTAATGGGGTACGCAACTCATGGGAAACGTTGCCCACAAACTGGCGCTGTTGCTCCCAGGCATCGGCCAACCTGAGCAGCATCATATTAAAAGTTTTGGCTAATTCTTTGACTTCACTGGGTGCATTTCTAAGCTGTAATTGAGCTTTACTCAAATCTGTTGCCGAGATTGCCCCAGCCATTTGGTTCATATCTTGTAAAGGCTGGAGTGATCGGCGAATGCGGAGCACAATTGCCACCATGGTCAGGATAATCACTAAGATACAGACTGCCACTAGTCCTTGGATAGCCGCAACGAGTTGATGTTGCTCTGTGGTGATATCCTGCGCCATGTACACTTTACCCAGGGGTTTGCCCTGTACCGTGACTGACCCTCGATACAAAATTAGGTACCGATCACCCACTTGGTAAACCTGAGGTTTAAGTGGCATATCGGCGATCGACATCAACTCTGCATTTACCCCACTGGATTCAGCAAGCACTTTTTGACCATCTACACTTTTGACCCAAATTGCTAAACCAGTTACCGACACATTATTAATAGTTTTTTGCAGCCCTGTTTCCAGGGGTAACATCTCACTATATAATTCCACATCTCGCGGAAAGCGAGTGGCAATATACTCCACCCGCTGGGTGTGAGTGGTGATCAGTAGTCGCTGCATCTTCCAACTTGCCCAAGTAGCGACACTGCTGAAACCAAGAATTGAAATCAAAGCTATTTCGATCGTCAGCCGAAACTGAAGTGAAGACGGATCGAGATGCCTCTGTCTAACTTGCTGGATTGTGTTGCTGAGTTTGTGAATCAGTTTCATTGGAAAGTTATTTGGCACCTTTGCTGCAATCAAATTTGAGCATCACTGTTCTTACTGTAGTCGAAATATCTACCGCTATTATGATACGACTCCCCCAAAAGAATTAGTTTTTGCTGAGAAGCCCAAATTATGCAACCAATTTTTGATCCTTTTCTCATGGGAAACTCAGCTTGGTTGTTTACCATTAAGACTAATTGCTCTGTGTCTTGAATCATGCCCTATTTTTATCGACAACTGACAAAAATCACTCATCGCATTCCCCCACAGACCTATCTATGGCTCGCTGTACCGATCTTCGGGGCTTCTAGTTCAGTCACGCGCAAGATTACCGAAATTGGTGCGCAGAATTTTGTGGCCGGACAAAATCCCATTTCTTTATGCAATGTTTTGTTTGTGGGTAATCTCTATGCGCTGTTAGTGCTGGGGATCATTCACCGCCAACTGTGGAACCGCAAAATTTTGCGCCAAATCTCCCGGCAGGAATGGTTACGGTTGGTGATGATCGCGCTCTTATCTGGTGCCTTGGCTCCGGGCTTGATTTTTCAAGCCCTAGTCTTAACGCCAGTGAGTAATGTGGTACTAATCGGTTGCTTGGAGCCACCCTTGACCCTGGCCTTGTCGATATGGCTATTGGGCGATCGAGTAAACCGCTGGGAATTTATGGGAGCGATCTCTGCCTTCATTGGCGTGGCTTTGGCTATTCTGCTCCAGCCGGTATCGCCAGTTGGTGGATTACAAATTGGGCTGGGTGAACTGCTGGCAATATTGGGGATGATCGCTTTAGCTATTGGCACAATAATAGGTAAAAAAGGTTTGTCGAGAGTGCCATTGGGTATTTATAACACCGTGCGCACGGGGCTAGGCACGATTATTTTTTTCTGTGTGGCATTAGGGCTATATGGTCGGGAGCATTTTATGGGCGTGTTGTCACCGTTTCTATGGCAGTGGATGTTGTTGTATGGTGCAATTATTGTGGTGGTGGGGCAATCTTTTTGGACTGCGGGTCTGCGGGCTTCTTCGGTGGCTACGGCCTCGATCGCGGGTTCTTTCATGCCGATCGCTGGAATTTTAGCGGCCTATTTGATTTTAGGTGAAGCGCCAACCAATGCTCAATATGTTGGCGGGAGTGTTATTTTGCTTGGTCTGTTTTTAAGTCAGATGGGAATTAGGTACCAAGCAGCTCGCAGTAACAAGGTTAACTCTATTGATCAGCAACAGGCCGTCGAAGCCGGGATGGGTTTCAAAGGAATTTAGGAAGATTTCAAATTTCTAATGGTGACTCTTTGGTTTGTTTGACTGTTAGTATGGGTGTTGCAATCTATGTTCCCAATGTTTGTTTGCAGGATGCCTCAAAGATTGTTTTAACTATGAAAACCAAACAAAAAAGAGATCGCCGCACCCGCTTATTAAGAAAAAACGGCTCCCGTTGCCATTGGTGCCATGAAACATTTCACCCCAATCAGCTCACTCTCGATCATCTCAAACCCCGTAGTCGCGGCGGCTCCAACAAACTAGCAAATCTGCGGTTGGCTTGTTTCCCCTGCAATAATCGACGCAGCGATAGTTTGGAGCGACCAGGTCGATCGCCTAAAGCACCAGTCATGAAATTTTCAGGTGTTTCTTAGCATTTTCTCAGCAACCCATCAAGACCTACTCAGCAGCAAGCCTAATGATAGTAATTAGTCAAATACATAAATTTAAAACCAAAGAGGTTACCAATTATGAAACGCTTTACTATCGCCAGTTTATCCATCCTGTGTCTATCTTTAGCTACTACCACCGCTGTTAAAGCAGAAAATCGAGTTCAACACTTCATGCAGCTAGATACAATGATCATTAGCAATACAACAAATACAGAAGTCACTCCCTTTGAACTTGTTAACCGTGCTTATCAAGGAGCCTATCGGATGCAGGGCATTCCCGGATTTAGTGCCCTTCTCACCGATTATTCTAGCAGAAAGATTACAGCTAAAGATCTAGTAAAAGCAGCGATCGAGGCCAATCAATTGCCCTCAGAAACCCAAAACGATCGAGATTTTCTTTGGGCTGTTGATATCCAATTATCTGGCAGACAGCTCTAGATGCAGAAAAATTAGTAGCGATCGCCGCAGTCTAGCAACGATAACATCGCTGGACTGCTCACTAAACCTAAGTGTACTTTGCTACGATGTCAATATCACTGTCGAGGAGTTTAATATCTATAAATGGCAGCACATATTTTGTTAGTCGAAGATGAGATTAAGCTTGCTCGGTTTATCGAACTAGAACTGAGTAGTGAGGGCTATCGGGTCAGTGTGGCACATGATGGAATGTCTGGACTGTCTTTGGCTCGCGAGTCAGAGCCAGATTTAGCGATTCTAGATTGGATGCTGCCCGGTTTGACCGGGGTCGAACTATGTCGGCGGTTGCGGGCTACCGGTAGTAAAGTTCCCGTCATTTTGTTGACCGCCCGTGATGAAGTAGCCGATCGCATTACCGGTCTAGATGCCGGAGCCGATGA
This sequence comes from Synechococcales cyanobacterium OTE_75_metabat_409, assembly GCA_031378405.1. Taxonomy (GTDB): domain Bacteria; phylum Cyanobacteriota; class Cyanobacteriia; order Cyanobacteriales; family Chamaesiphonaceae; genus JAAFHZ01. The sequence continues at coordinate 23,674 of JANNEH010000209.1, read as the reverse complement.
CTATGTGGTCAAGCCTTTTAGTATCGAAGAATTATTGGCCAGAATTCGTGCTCATTTGCGACGCACCCAAGAAACAGATGAAGATATCTTGCAGTTTGAAGATTTGAGCTTAAATCGCCGTACCCGTGAAATCTATCGTGGCCAACGGGCGATCGAGTTAACGGCCAAGGAATTTGATTTATTAGAATATCTGCTAGGCCACCCAAGACAGGTCTTTACCCGCGATCAAATCTTAGAAAATGTTTGGGGATACGATTTTCTCGGAGACTCCAACATTATTGAAGTTTACGTTCGCTATCTGCGGTTAAAGCTAGAAGAGAAAAGCGAGAAGCGATTAATTCATACAGTCCGAGGAGTCGGATACGCTTTGCGAGAATAAAATAGAACGCTGTTTCAGCGTCCAGTAATCCTTACCTGGATCGAGCAATGTTAGAATGGTAAAGAAAAGTAACCGAAAGCTATGAATATTCCTCAGCCCACCACTTTACCCAAAATCACCCAGCCTAAAGCCGGATTTAATCGGACTACCGAAAAACTCAATGGCCGCGCCGCCATGATTGGCTTTGCTGCTCTGATAGTTATTGAAATCTTTACTGGTTCTGGTCTATTGACCTTGTTGGGTCTTCGCTAACCACTGCCCTTTTGGGTACTCTAATAATGAACTTTACTGCGCCCCGTTTCTTGAAGTCTTTTTACCGTAAAGAACCGATTACTGGATTGATCATTACTGCCGGAGCCGTGGATGCTCTGTTGGGCGGAGTAAACGCGATCGGCAGTCTATTTATTTTAGGACTGCTAGCCTCGGGGGGGGCAATTTTTTATCGCTGGTGGATGATCCAGCAGGCCGCAGCCAGACAGCCAGAGCACGATTTGTACTTGCCACCGGCTGCTGAATATGGAGAAATAGACTAGGTACCGGGGAGACTGCGCAGGCTTTCGTCTAGATGATAGCGATCGCCCAAAGCTTTCAACATTGGCCCACCCTTACCCATGGCTACGATGCTGACCGAGCAAGCTGGAATATCTAGTCGATCGCGATAGCGTCCTTGTTCGATGCCCAGTAAGTTACAGAGAATAATCCGAATAGTGGCTTTGTGGGCAACCACTAACACATTGCCGCTGGGGTAGCTCTGAGTGATTTCGGCGATTACTCCTAGGGCACGGTTGGCTACTTGTAAACCAGTTTCCCCACCAGCCGGGGCATTCCAGGCTGGTTCACTTTTCCAGCGCTGGTAGTTTTCTGGGTATTTTTCTAATACCGTGGCCAAGGTTTGACCTTCCCATTCCCCATAGTGAATTTCTTTCAGTCCATTGCGAATTTCTGGCTGAATGTGCAAAAACTTGCAGATTGGTTCAGCCGTAGCCAAGGTGCGCTTCATGGGGCTACTGTAAACAGCGTTCCACTGGATCTCTTTATAGGCATTGGCGAAGGATTTAGCCATTTCTAAGCCTTCTGCTGTTAGATCGGGGTCAATCCAACCACAGTGAGCGCCAGTGCGGCTATAGGTGGTTTCGCCGTGGCGCAGGAGATATAAGTTTAGGGTCATGGCTCTGATTTGCTGTGAGATACACTTCGATTCTACCTGCTAGACTCGTCAATCCTAGGGGCTTTGAGATTGGACTATTAATCCCAGCGCCAGCTTATAAGATATTTAGACCTAATAAAATAACCATCCACCTGAGTGGATGGGGTTTACACCAAAGAAAATTACTGCACCGGCGAATTTGGGGGTGCTAATTGATAGCCCTGCTCAGATTCCACCGAATCTACTCCAGCAATTTGATAGAGATTTTCTACTTGGCTGGATTCAATCGAACCACCCACAATGCCAATATTAGGCATGGTCTGCTCTACATCCATCCCCGCAGACTTGAGGTCTTCGGTCACTTTCAGCAAGTGATCCAGATGGTCGTCTTTGACAGACACCGAGATATTAACTTTAGACATCATCAGATCCTCATATAATTACCAGTCCAGGTAATAGATACTGTCGTCTTTACATAGGAGCTTGAGCTAGACCAACTCCCACATCCAATGGCGAAAGCGGTAGCCGCTTAGCATTATTAATCAACAGATCCCACAGAGCACGTCCGGTTTGGCCGGTTGCTTCGGCATAGAGAGCCGCCAGACCCGCTACATGCGGCGTGGCCATGCTGGTGCCGCTAATTCTATTGTATCGCTTTGGCATTGGCCAAGTCGAATAAATTTGACTGGTACCAGCATTACCGCCCGGAGCGGCAATATTTACCTCTCCACCACGGGGATTAATCGATCGATTGGAAAAGAAAGCGATCGCCATCGCCTCGTCCACAGCACCTACTGCCATAATCGAAGGACAGTTGGCTGGATGCCCAACTGGGCTAAACTGTCCGATCCGGCGATCGCTTTCGTTACCGGCTGCGGCCACGATTAAAGACTGTCGTCGCAGAGCGCGTTGACCCACTCGTTCGTATACCCGCGAATATGGATCACCGGGACGAGTTGCCGCACCCAGCGACATCGAGATCACTTGGCAACCATTGGCGATCGCCCATTCAATACCAGCCAAAATTCCTTGATCACTGCCAGAGCCTCGGTTACTTAGTACCTTGCCCGCAAAAATTTCAGTGTTGTAGGCAACTCCATAACGCGGTAAAATTGGTGGCACATTAGAGCCGCAGGCTGTCCCAATACAGTGGGTGCCATGACCATTGCCGTCTTGCACAGCCTCGCCCAGAATAAAGGACTGACTAGTGATTTGACGACCAGTAAAGTCTGGATGAGTTATGTCCATGCCGGTATCGAGTACAGCCACCTTAATGTTTTGACCACTGAAGCGAGTCTCTAAAACTCTAGTGGCCTGAAGTCCCCAAGTTGCCGCCGTTTCGTTCACTGCTGCTGTCGAGAACATTTGTGCTTCGGTAGGAATTGCTCGATCAATTAAGTGGTTAATGGCATCTCGGTAACCTTTGAGATACTCCACCGAAAGACCAAGGTGTTGGTCATCGCCCATGGCATAAACGATCCGTTCTGGTTCGATGGCCAAAATCGAGTTGTTGGTAGCAGCAGACGCTGCCAGAGAGCGCTGTTGGTCGGCATCTAAGGAAACGACGGCGACCCCCAAGTTATCAAAGACGGCGGTTCTCGGACTGTCTAATTCTTCCGCCGTAAAACTATTCCCGGCAAAATCGGCAGCTCTGGCGACTCCCACGCTGCCAGTCGAATCGGCTAAAGCTCTGATGCCAGACTCCATATCTTCTTCGGGTAATAAAACCAAGAAGCGCCCGGTTGTTTCGATCGATGCAATTATGTTGCTCATCATAAATACCTGCGGTTGGGTGAGATGGAAAATACAGCTAACTAATAAAACTGCTTTAATATATTAAGTTAAAACCTCTAGCCTATGTTTATGGCCAAATAGTAACATTCTGTAACATTTCTGAAATGCTTTTGTAGTTTATTGATTTATGGTTTACCCAACCGTCACGGCCAGCTCGTCCCCTTCATGAGCTAGCATAAGAGGCGTTGAAATTTTGCTGAAACCCAGTCATGCTCTCATTTGAAACCATTCTCGGTCTGCGCTGTTATTTAGAGTCCAACCCCACAGCTACAATCGGCTTTGTCCCCACCATGGGAGCCTTGCACTGGGGGCATCGCAGCCTGATCGATCGAGCCAGACTAGAAAATGACATGGTGATGGTCAGCATTTTTGTCAACCCGCTGCAATTTGCTCCAGGCGAAGACCTAGATAAATATCCCCGTCAACTGGCTGCCGATCGCCAGCTTTGCTTAGAAGCTGGCGTAGATGCTGTTTTTATCCCTACCAATACCTCTTTAGGTTTAGATCAGGATTTAACCCAAGTCTTACCGCCTACTAGTTTAACTAGTGAATTATGTGGTCGATCGCGCCCTGGTCACTTTACTGGCGTAGCCACAATTGTCACCAAACTGTTGCAAATTGTCCGCCCCACTAATTCTTACTTTGGCCAAAAAGATGCTCAGCAAGTGGCGATCATTCGCAAGCTAGCCCAAGACTTATACTTACCAGGCCGAATTGTGACTTGTCCGATCATCCGGGAAACCACTGGTCTAGCCCTGAGTTCTCGCAATCAATATCTCACTGCCCAGCAGCGAACTGAAGCTGCGGCGATTTATCGCAGTCTTCAGCAAGCCCAAGATTTATTTGCACAAGGCGATCGCCAAGCCGAACAGCTATTGACCGCAGTCCGATCGATGCTGGCATCCAGCCCCACTATCCAATTGGAGTATCTGGAATTAGTTGATCCACAGACCATGGTTAACTTAGACTCCATTCAATCCAGCGGCTTACTGGCGATCGCTGCTAGGGTCGGTGACACCAGATTAATTGATAACCTGCTATTGACTCAGCAATCCCCAATTATTGCGATCGATGGCCCTGCCGGAGCCGGAAAATCTACTGTCACTAAACTAGTAGCCAAAACCCTTGGGTTGCAATTTTTAGATACTGGCGCGATGTATCGTGCGGTTACTTGGCTGGTACTCCAAGCTCAACTTCCCCTAGAGAATGCTGCCGAAATTGCTGAACTAGTGGCCAAATCTCAAATTGAGCTGCAAGGAGAACAAGTACTAGTTAATGGTCAAGATATCAGTACCGAGATTCGCAGCTTAGCAGTCACCAGCAAAGTCTCGGTGATTGCTGCTCTGGGAGCGGTGCGGACTGCTTTGGTACAGCAACAGCAAGTGATCGGGCGCAACGGCGGCATCGTGGCCGAAGGACGAGATATGTGTACCCATGTTTTCCCCGATGCTGGGGTGAAAATCTTTTTGACGGCTACTGTCGAGGAACGAGCCAGACGCAGACTAGTAGATCTGCGGGCAAGCGGCGAACTAAATATTACTTTGGCTGAACTAGCAGCCAACATCGCTGAGCGCGATTATTTGGACAGTACCAGAGAGATCGCACCGTTAAAAAAAGCCGCCACCGCCACCGAAATTGTCACCGATGGAATGTCGATCGACCAAGTAGTGGCGGCAATTGTGCAAATGTATCGAGATTATTTCCCCGCATAGTAAAAGGCCACTTCCTTTTCTTTTAGGGGCGCAAAGTCAGCCGCCGCCAACATGGCATCTAGCTCAGCTTGAGGTAAATGTTTGACTCCAATGCGCACAATTCTCGATCTCATGGTGTTGGAGACCCCGCTGCGCTGCCGATCGGCCTCCAAACCCATTACCTTATGATATAAATCTAGCTTGGCGGTGGGAATGGGGGTACCATCGAAGTCCAGGCCGCTGGCAATGGCCACATCGATCGCATCGGCACCGGTGGTTTGATTTTCGCTCATTATTTTATTTTTAAGTTTTCACAAATCTGGCTGTGATTAATCTTAAGCCGACTGGGAAACATAATAAAGAGTTCTTCCATCTTATAAATTTCAGCCATGGCTAAAACCCCCGACGAATACGCTGTCTACCTGATGATTACCGGTGGCCATCGGGAGGAAGTGCGCTTCCCCAGCATTCAAGAATTCCAGAAATGGTATAGTGGGGAGCTGGTGCCCAAGTCTAGTTCTCAAGACTTCGTAACAGTGCCAATCAAAAATATTCAGGGTGAGTACATGGTTGTGCGACCTGCTAGTATCATGGCTATTCGTGTGGAACCACTCTTCACTTCCAGCCATGATCGGGACTATTAGAAGACTATTAGCACCCGAGACTACCAGGAGCGAGACTACTGCACTCGGCAATACTAACATCTACATAGGTTTATGATTAAAATACTAGCGCTGCTGTCCCTGCCCATGGGGCTTGCCCTAGCCAGTACACACCACTTACCCTTGCGTGTTTCATCGCTGCCGGAACCCACGGCTAAAACCCCGGAAACTCAAGTCAAAGCTGATGATGCTTGCTGTGAGGCTCCGAGTAATGGGGAAGTGGTTGGTTTAGATGACCAATTATGGGGTAAACCAGGCGATCGCAAAGAATTATTGGCGGCGATCGACAACAGCCTACGCTACCTACAAACCCCCAGTGCAGCCAAAGCCTATAGCGAATATCCGGTGCCGGGAGTATCTCGAAATCGGGTGGTGCGATCACTGACTCGTTTTCGGCAGCTTGTGGCTAGCTCCAAGTCTGCTAACCAACTGCGCGATGCCGTGAAAAAAGAATTCACTTTTTTCCAATCGATCGGCAACGATAACAAAGGCACGGTGGTTTTCACCGGCTATTACGAACCCATTTATCAGGGCAGTCGCACTCGCACCGCTGAATACAAATATCCGCTGTACAAACAGCCCGCAGACTTTGCTAATTGGCCCAAACCTCACCCATCCCGCGCACAGCTCGAAGGGGTGGATGGGCTACAAGCAGCTAAAAGTGCTTTAGCGGGCAATGAATTGATTTATATGAAAGATCGCTTTGAAGTGATTTTAGTCCAAATTCAAGGCTCGGCTAAATTTAAGCTCACCGATGGCACCACCACCAGCGTAGGTTTTAATGGGGGCACAGATTACGCCTACGAAAGTATTGGTAAGGCGCTGTTGAAAGATCAAAAGATTACCCAAGCTCAGGCCACTCTGCAAGGAATAATTAAATTCTTCAAAGAAAACCCCAAAGAGATGGATGTGTATCTTTCGCGCTACAACCGCTTTGTGTTCATGAAAGACACCAACAATGCCCCACCGATGGGCAGCATCAATGTGCCGGTGACCGCAGAAAGGTCGATCGCTACCGATAAATCGATGATGCCTCCGGGGGCTTTAGCCTTGGTACATACCAGTTTGCCTTTTTATCAAAATGGTCGGCTTCAACAGCGCTTGGTTAGCCGTTATGTGCTAGACCAAGATACCGGCAGTGCAATCACTGGCCCGGGCCGAGTAGATTACTTCATGGGAGTCGGCAAAGAAGCCGGTGAACGGGCTGGAGTTACTGGTGGCAATGGCAAGCTTTATTATTTGTTGCTAAAAAAATAAATATATTTTGCTCAAAAGCGGCCTCTGAAAATAAGAGGCCGCTTTTTAGTGCGAGAGTTTAAATTTCTTGGGCTAGGAGAGTCTGGCGACAATTAAAGACTTCCCACATTTCCAGTAACGTGTTTTCGAGAATGGCTGGCAGATGGGTGACGAAAATACCTTCTGGGCTATGGGGGTTTTGGCACAGCCAATAACCCTCTAGGCCGATTTCAATGAGTTCATCATCACACACTGATAACGACACAGTCTCGCTGGCCTCCCGACCAATGAGGTGTTCTAGCTCTGGCCAACCTGCCAAGCCGGTAGATAGGCCAAAAGATGCGCCTGTTGGCTCCACCGAGATCCTGTTGCCTACTCGCAGAGCTAATAGTACTCGCTGACTAATCCACTCCTCGATAGAAGTAGCCAACTTTTCTATTTGTAAGTCTGTTTCTGTGTAGATTAATTTCAACATGGTAACAAAATTTAATATTGGCAGTTGGTGATGGGGCTTACAGAGGGCAAAATCTCTGCAAATCCATAGTGGGCAAGATGTTTAGGTGCCCAGCTCCTATAGACTACAGTTCCACCAAGAGCGATTCCGGAAACCTTCCAAAAAAAAGTTAAAAGAAATTTTCAAGGCCAGAAATCGGCTAGGAGAGAGTATTTCAGCATCAGCTCCGCCAAAAAATCTGTGATGTGGGGAACTTTTTATCCGGATTTCGATCACAGCCATCAGGTCTTTACGCATTTGCCGAAGACTTTAGCTGGGGTTACAATCGTATTACCGCAAAATTATTTCGGAGTAAATTTAAGTATGATGGGCGTGATGGTCAAAAGAGTTCCCACCACAGAAATGGAAGTTACTAGTATTCGTCTAGAGCGTGAGCTCAAAGAGAAACTCAAAGAAATTTCTGGCCATCAAGGCTATCAAGCTTTGATCCGTGATGTTCTCTGGCGTTTTGTACAACAAAAATCTGGTGAATATCAGCACCAGTACAGTGTTGAAGATATTCGGGCAACATTTTCTGCTGTTGCTAATATTGAAGAGCGCTGTTGCTTGAGCGGCAAATCGATTGCTGTAGATGATGAGATTATTTTGGGCTGGACTAACCTAGGCGAACTAGTACCCATCCACCCTGATGCTTTGCCAGATGGTTAAAAGCAGTGAATTTTCAAGCAATTTTTGCAGGCGGTAAACACCTGAATAGTGCTGTTGCCTTCACTGCCTTCTTTATTCAGACCTGTTTGTTGTAAATCAGGTTTGTTTTCAAGAAAAAATCCCCCATTTATCTGGGGGATTTTTGTATCTCTAAAAATTGTTAAAGATCCTGTTCGCTGAATTCACGGGTAAGGTGGTCGAAAGGTACATCCACAAAGCTGGTATCAGTAATGCCAGCCGCAGCTATCACTTCTTTCACGATGTCTTTCATAATTTGGATGCCTACTACCGTCGGGCCGATCGGCACACCTAAGGAGTTGTAGGTTTCGCGCAGTCCTTGTAGCACACGCTCGTCTAAGACATTGTTGTCGGCGGCGATCAGGGCATAGGTGGCATAGCGGAGGTAGTAATCCATATCACGCAGGCAGGCTGCATAGCGACGGGTGGTATAGGCGTTGCCACCTGGTCGAATCAATTCGGGGTTTTCCTCGAATAGTTGTAAGCCAGCCCGCCGCACGATCGCAGCGGCATTGCTGTTGATGATGCCTGCAGCGGCAATTCTGGCCGCTCCGGTATCAAAATAGGACTTGAGACTATCGATCGCATTGCGATCGAGGTAGCGTCCGGTAATATCGTAGGTCTTAATTAAATTTGTAACAGCGTCCCGCATGAGACTGCTCTCCTATGGAGTAAAAATATCTATGCGTCCAAGTATGCCAGAAAAGCTACATTCCCTGTTAAAGCTGCGTTACATTTCGCAATCAGGCCGCTTCCAAAGGAGCCATGGTCAATCCCTCTCGGCGCAGTTGCTGGTGATATAATTCGGCTTGTTCTTGTGGCCCCACCCAAGCAACCGCCTGACCTTCAAAATGGACTTGGTTGGTTAAACTCCAGGCTAGGTCTGCGGTCATACCTGGAATATGTGCCATCAAGCAGCCAGATACATGCTCAAAAGTATTAAAGTCGTCGTTGAGGACAATTACCTTAAAGTTGGGATAGGTTTTGCGGACGGTTTCTTTCACTCGATCGGGAGTGGTGACAGTGGCAGTAATCATAAGTTTTCTCTGAGAAATTTATTGGGAAATTTATTGGGACATTTATTTGGAGCGTAATTCAAGTTGATTTACTCAGCGAGACTCTGGTTTTTGTGTCGCCGACAGCGCTCAGAGCAGTATCGCACTTCATCCCAGCAGTGAATCCACTTTTTGCGCCAGGTAAATGATAAGTTGCACACCGGGCAGATTTTAGTAGGCAGATCAGATTTAGCGCGTTGACGAGCCATAAAGTAATTTTAAAGGAAGGGAATATTTTTTGAAGATGCCAAGATTAGATCGAGTCCGAATCATCTTAGTAGAACCAGCCGGAGCACGCAATGTGGGTTCTACGGCTCGGGTGATGGCCAATATGGGCTTGAGTAATTTGTCGATCGTCAATCCTCAGTGCGATTGGGCAGGTGAAGAAGCCCAGCATATGGCTGTGCGTGGTCGAGACATTTTAGCTGGTGCCCAGATTGTCTCCGACTTACCGACGGCTTTAGCCGGTTGCCAGCGGGTGGTGGCTACTACCCATCGAGAAGATCTACCGAGTTTTCCTGATACTCCTGCAACTGCCTTGACCTGGCTGTGGGAGGTTACCGCCGATACGGCGATTATTTTTGGGCGCGAAGACTGTGGGTTGACCAATCAGGAATTAGACTTTGCCCAGCGCTATCTGCGAATTCCGGTGGCAGCGGCCTATACGTCTTTGAATTTAGCACAGGCGGTCGGAATTTGTGCTTATGAGCTATGTCAACTAGCCCAGGCTGAAGCAGCTCCGCCGATTTTTACGCAAAGCTTGGCAACTGCCGACAACCTCGATCGGTATTGCCAACAACTGGAAACTTTACTATTGAAGGTTGGTTATCTGCAAACCCATACTGCCCCTAGCCGCATGAGTAAACTGCGGCGAATCGCTAACCGAGCGGCTTTGAGTGAAGAGGAATTGGCTTTACTTTGGGGAATTTCTCGCCAAATAAATTGGCAATTAGAGCACCCAGATAAAATTTCTCACAGTACTTAAAAAAAACATTTGACTTTGCTAGTACGGAGGATCTATAGTAAGCTTATATGTGCGTACAAAAAAATTGGTGAGACAAAAGTAGCCGTCTGGTAGTGATTCAGCCGCCCTTTTGCAATCTCGTGAGCAACCTGATTCCGGTTGGAATCATTCATTACTAAATCCTTACAAGATAGGCAAAGCTCATGACGAATCCAAATTTGACAAAAGTTCAACAAGAACTCTATGACTGGTTGGTAGACTACATTCGCGAAAATCAACATGCACCCTCGATTCGGCAAATGATGGTGGCCATGGATTTAAAATCTCCTGCTCCGATTCAAAGCCGCTTAGAACATTTACGGAATAAAGGCTTTATCCAATGGGCTGAAGGTCAAGCCCGAACCATCCAGATTCTGAAAACCAGTACCAGTGGAATTCCAGTGTTGGGGGCGATCGCGGCTGGTGGTTTGGTGGAGCCATTTGTCGATGAGATCGATCGGCTGGATATTTCGAGCTTTTTCCATGGCATGAATCATTTTGCCTTGCGGGTCACCGGCGATAGCATGATCGAAGACATGATCGCGGAAGGCGATATGGTGATTATGCAACCAGTGGTCAATGCCGGGCAGGTAAAGAACGGCACGATCGTCGCAGCACGGGTGGATGGTCAGGGAACAACTCTGAAGCACTATCACATCAACGGCGATAAGGTGACGCTGAAGCCAGCTAACTCTCGATACAAACCGATTCAGGCTCAGGCTGATCAAGTAGAACTCCAAGGTACTTTGGTCGGTATCTGGCGCGGTTACTAATATCTTCATAATCTCCTGATCATTCAGTGACCCCATCGATCGTCCTTTGTGCCGATAGGTGGGGTTGCTGGTAGCTAAAAAATCTCTTCGGCAACAAAAAGGGCAGTGATTCAGACATAATGGCTAAACGATCTTTACTGTTGTACTGCATCTACAGCATCTACAACAGACAGACAGATAGATCGGGTCTAGCTCATTTTTTTGTATTGGAGAGGCTGCTGTGAAATCGATAAATTCTTTCTTGGGTGTGTTTAAAAGTCGCAAGATGCTGGCTTTACTGCTCCTAGGATTTGCTTCTGGTCTGCCTTCCCAAGTAATTGATGTGCCACTGAAAACTTGGCTGACCGGTGCAGATGTAGATGTGCAAAAAATCACTGAAGTGGCGGCTTTAGCTGCTGCTCCCTATGCTTTTAAGTTTGCTTGGTCACCGTTACTCGATCGATTTGCTCCACCTTTTTTAGGCCGCAGAAGGGGCTGGCTATTATTGACCCAGTTGGTAATTATCGCTGCCATGGTGCTGTTGGCGGTTCAAAATCCCAGCAATAATAACCTGACTTTGGTGACGGTCTTTGCTGCCATGATCGGCTTTTTTAGTGCGTCTCAAGATATTGCTGCTGATGCATATCGGACTGATGTATTGGACAAACCAGAGAAGGGTGCTGGGGCGGCGGTGTTTATTTTGGGCTTTCGGCTGGCAATTTTGTTTGCCAGTGGCGTGATTCTGGTCTGGACTGATCCTAAAATTCCTGGCCATATTTCTTGGAGTACAGCGTATTTGGCTTTGGCTGGCTTAATGTTGATTGGCGTAACGACTTCTTTGTGGGCACCACAACCAGTAAACGAGAACAGGGCACCGGCATCACTGATCGATGCCGTGGTACTGCCTTTCCGCGATTTCTTTGAGCGCAAAGGGGTACTAGCTGGGATATTAATTTTGTTGTTTATTGTCGTCTACAAAATAGGTGACTATATGGTGAAAAGTGTTTCGCCTACTTTTTTGCTGAAGGCTGCTCATTATTCTCAGACAGAAATTGGGACTATTCAGGGCGGCATTGGCATTATTGCGACCATTGTTGGATCTTTGGTCGGGGGAGCGGTGTTAAGTAAGATTGGCTTAAATCGATCGCTATGGTTATCTAGCATTTTGTTGGCGATCGGGATTTTACCCTACGCGCTTCTAGCTCAGGCTGCTCAAGGCTTAGCTCCTGAGCAAAACCCCGGAAATTTATTGTTGTTATTGGCGATCAATACTGAGTTTTTCTTTGCTGGTATGGAAGCTACAGTGTTTGTGGCCTTTTTGATGGATTTATGCAACCAGCAGTTCTCGGCTACTCAATATGCGCTGTTTTCTAGTTTGATGTTGACTGGTAAAAGCTTTGTGACTGCTCCGATGGGAGACATTTCTAAGGCTTTGGGGTGGCCGGGATTCTTTCTACTCAGTGCTTTTTCGGCTATTCCTGGTTTGATTTTGCTATATTTTGTCGCTCCTTGGAATAGCCAGGAAACGGTAGATTAATATAGACGGGTGCCCATAGAGCAAACTACGCTGTTGAAAATCAGAATCTTTTGAGACGATTATAAGGTCTAAGTCATCCTATTATTATGGTGTACCAAATAAAACTTTGCTGTCCTCCATGAAATATTCCTTACTGCTTGGCTGTACTGTTGCTCTGGTTGCTTTCGCTGACGTGGCAGTAGCCAAGACCCCTGCTGAAATACGGAATATTGCTCGATCGGTGACGGTAGAGATTAAGCTCCAGAAAAATGGATCGGTTGGATCAGGGGTAATTGTGCATCGGCAGGGAGATGTTTATACCTTGGCGACTAACCGCCATGTGGTTTGTGGGGGGAGCTGTACTAAATTGCCGGTGGGAGAGGTCTATAGCTTAGGGCTAGCTGATGGCCAACGATATCAAGTCAAGGGAAAATCGCTTAAGATTTTGGGCGATGACTTGGATCTAGCCATCATTCAGTTTCGGAGTAGCCGCAATTACCCGGTGACTCAATTGGCAACACCAGGGAGCTTAAAGGCAGATGATACGATATATACTGCTGGTTTTCCTTTTGAAGAACCAGGTTTTAGTTTTAACCAAGGAAAAACGATCGCCGTAGTTAATAAGCGTTTGAAAGACGATCGAGGTGGTTATAGCATTATTTATGATGCGATAACTTTACCAGGGATGAGTGGAGGCGGAGTATTTAACAGTAATGGTCAGTTGGTCGCTATTCATGGTGTGGGCGATCGATTTACACTTAGTAATAAACAATTACAGACTATCAATGCGGAATCAATCCAAGAATTCTTGCTAAACACCAAAACAGGATATAACCGTGGTATCCCAGTCCGTTGGCTAGTCCAAAACCTTGGGACATTAGGGATTAATTTAACCAATCGTCGTCCTTTATCCGAAATACGTATAACTCGCAATGAAATTGCCACTACTGCTGATGAAAATTTCATCACCGGCTTTAACAAGCTTTATGAACTAGAAGAAAATGATTTAGTCACCAGAAATAAAATCATTGTAGAATTCAATAATGCTCTGCACCTAAACTCCAAATATGTTGCTGCTTATTCGATGCGAGCATCTATTAAAAGTCAAGCAAATGATTTCAATGGGGCGTTACTTGATTACAACCAAGCGATCGCAGTCAAGCCTGATGATGCAGAATTGTATTTGAGACGCAGTATCATGAAATCAAAACTAAAAGATTTTACTGGGGCATTTGATGATATTAACAAGTCCATCATTATTAAGCCCGACTATGCTGAAGCTTTTCTGGTAAGAGGTGCTTACAAATTTTATACAAATGATCAAAAAGGTGCTGCCGATGATATCAGTAAAGCAATTGCCAACAAGCCGAGAATCAAGCTTTATTCAATCTTTGCATATGCTCTGCGCAGTGGCTTTAGAGCCAAATCTAATGATATAGCTGGTGCGATCGATGATGCCGATAAATTGATTGCACTTGCTCCCAAATTACCGTTAGCTTATGGCTTAAGAGCCTACATCAAAGAAGAATCCAGAGATACAAATGGTGCCATTGCTGACTGGAGCAAGGCCATAGAGATCGAACCAAAATACATTCAAGCTTACTATCGTCGCGGAGTTCTGAAAACAGATAAGCTTAATGATAGCAGGGGCGCGCTAACCGATTTTAGCCAAGCGATCGCCCTCGACTCCAAATATACTGATGCTTACTATAGTCGTGGATTCATAAAATTTTATAAACTAAAAGATTTTTCTGGTGCTCTTGCTGACTTCAACCAAGTAATTGTTCTTGATCCAAAATATACTATGGCTTACTATCGTCGGGGAGTTTTAAAAGCCGATAAGCTAAATGACAGCCCAGGTGCCCTCGCTGATTATACCAAAGCGATCGCCCTCAACCCGGAATATACTGATGCTTACTACCTGCGGGGGAATTTGAAAATTGACAAATTGAATGATTCTTCTGGTGCACTTGCTGATTACAACCGGGCAATTATGCTTAATCCCAAATACGCTGAAATCTATGTGGTTCGAGCCAACTTAAAAGTACTTAGACTAAATGACATTCCTGGTGCTCTCAAAGACTATACGACAGCGATCGAAATCAACCCTAAATATGCATATGCCTATGCTAGTCGAGGCAGTTTGAAATACGAAAAACTCAACGATATTCCAGGTGCTTTGGCGGACTACAATCGGGCAATTGCCATTGAACCAAAATCTGCTGAACTTTATATTAAACGTGGTCTGCTCAAAGCTCAGAACTTAAACGATGCCCAAGGAGGGATAGCCGATTTAAGCAAAGCGATCGGACTTGACCCTAACTTTGTTGATGCTTACTACAACCGTGGGGACTTACTCTATTCATTGGGTAGTAAAGCTATGGCGATCGCCGACTTCCAAAAAGTTGTTGTCCTCGACAAAAGTAGTTCATCTGGCTTAGTAGCTCAAGGCGTAATATATCTAGAACAAGGATCGATACCACAGGCAATACTCAGCTTCAATCGAGCAGCTCAAATCAATTCCAATACCATAGATACTTACAAGTACCGAGGATTGGCTTATCGCAAACAGGCCAATAATAACCTAGCTATTAAAGACTGGCGCAAAGCAGCTCAGCTTTATAAGCAGGTCAATCAACAAAAAGATTACACAATGGTGCGCGGGTGGCTAAAAGAACTAGGTGTCACAGAATAAGTCGATCTCAGAGAGTGCCATTGGTGTTTGGTGGAAGCAGGTCGGTACAGCAGACAACCAAAGTGATAGAATGGCTAATCGATTCATTCCTATCCCTACGTATCATTATTCCCTATGGCAATTCGTGAAGTGTTCATGCCCGCCTTGAGTTCTACGATGACTGAAGGCAAAATCGTCTCTTGGACGAAATCACCTGGCGATCGAGTAGAGAAAGGTGACACCGTGCTCGTCGTCGAGTCCGACAAAGCGGATATGGACGTAGA
Source organism: Synechococcales cyanobacterium OTE_75_metabat_409 (assembly GCA_031378405.1). Classification (GTDB taxonomy): domain Bacteria; phylum Cyanobacteriota; class Cyanobacteriia; order Cyanobacteriales; family Chamaesiphonaceae; genus JAAFHZ01. Next base: position 8,301 of record JANNEH010000209.1, on the reverse strand, counting down.
ATCCTTTGCCGAGGGCTTCTTAGCGATCATCATGTCAGAAGCTGGCTCCTCGGTACCAGTCGGCCAAACGATCGCCCTGATTGCCGAAACCGAAGCAGAAATTGCCGAAGCCAAGCAGCGCGGTGCTGCCAGTACTCCTACTCCTGCCGTCGCTGCTGCTGCTCCGGTAGCCATAGCAGCTACCGCCCCAGTCGCACCCCCAGCCCCAGCTAGCACTGGTCGCTTAATTGCTTCGCCCCGCGCCAAAAAATTAGCCAAAGAGATGGGCGTGAACCTAGAGCAACTGCAAGGCACCGGCCCTAATGGCCGAGTCGTTGCTGCCGATGTGGCTAGTGCAGCCGGTAAACCATTGCCCGCTAACATGATCAGTCCTTCAGCACCACAGCCAATTACTGCTGTTGCTACGGTGGCTGCGGCTCAACCAACGGCTGCACCACCTGCCGGTGTGCCCATGGCCAAGCTAGTGCCCTTTAATACCTTGCAGCAAGCAGTCAATCGCAATATGATCGCCAGCTTGGCTGTGCCAACTTTCCGCACCGGCTACACCATTACCACCGACAAACTGGATGTGCTGTATAGACAGCTCAAGCCCAAAGGTGTCACCATGAGTGCCTTGCTGGCCAAAGCAGTTGCCATGACTCTCCAGAAATATCCCGTACTCAACTCCAGCTATACCGATGCAGGAATGCAGTATCACGGAGCGATCAATGTCTCGGTAGCGGTAGCAATGCCCGATGGTGGTTTGATTACGCCAGTATTGGCCAATGCAGACCAGATGGATATTTATTCTCTATCACGGGCTTGGAAAGATTTGGTCGATCGAGCCCGCGCCAAACAACTCCAACCTGTTGAATACAGCAGCGGTACCTTCACTATCTCCAATTTGGGGATGTTTGGAGTCGATAAGTTTGATGCCATTCTGCCTCCCGGCACTGGGGCAATTTTGGCGATCGGGGCGGCGCGTCCCACAGTGGTGGCTATGGCTGATGGGGCGATCGCGGTGCGTCAGCAAATGCAGGTAAATATGACTGCTGACCATCGAATTATTTACGGTGCCGATGCGGCTGCTTTCTTGCAAGACCTAGCAAAGCTGATCGAAACCGATGTAAATAGTTTGACGATGTAAATTTGTAAATGTAGATTTGTAAATTTAGCCAAAACAGCTTTGAATCTAGGTAAAAGCTGTTTTGTTAAGTTCAATCAACCACTTTTACCGCCTCTGAAACTAGATCGATGCTAGGATCTGGTCTGAAATCGTCAAATACCATATCTGGAATCTTATGCGTGAAATTCTTATTTGTTTGGGTGTGACGGTTAGCTGCGCAGTACTCGTACTGTTTGCCCGATTCAACAACACCCCAGATGCCCTAGCCGACAGTAAATCGCCTAGTCAGTCACCAACCCAGACGGTGGCAATGAACACCGGCAAGCCCACCACAGCAGCTCCGGCTGCTGCCACTCCATCCACTTCTTCAACCAGCAAAAAAATGACTGAAATCACCACTCCTTCGGGACTCAAATATGTAGATGTGAAAGTCGGCGAAGGTGAGAACCCCAAAGTCGGCCAAAGTATCAAAGTAAAATATGCAGGCACTCTAGAAAACGGCCAAAAGTTTGACAGCGGCACCTTCGACTTTAATATTGGTACGGGTCAGGTAATTAAAGGCTGGGATGAAGGATTGCTTACCATGAAAGTCGGCGGCAGTCGCAAGCTGATTATTCCTCCTGATCTAGCCTATGGTTCTCGTAGCCCCGGTGCTGGTATTCCTCCCAATGCCACTTTGCTATTTGATGTAGAACTGTTGAAAATCAATTAGAATCTCTGATTAAGTCCCTGGATCTGGCAATAGATCTGGGGATTAGTTTTTGTGGGTAGCAACGCAACGCGGGACATTTCAGATCAGACTACGTAAAACAACCGGGCTTCGACTCCGCTCAGCCCTCGTCAACTGTCCCGCCAAAAAGTGGTAAACGTTTTTGTCGAAATAACGAGAAATTTATGACTGATTCTGAGCAGCTAAATAGCCGAAAGATTCTGCGAATTTTGGATGCCAATCTCGATCGAGCACGAGAAGGCTTACGAATTGTAGAAGAATGGTGTCGATTTGGCCTAGACAACGTTAACTTGGCGCGAGAATGCAAAGATTTACGCCAGCAGTTAGCGGCTTTACACACCCCAGATCTACGAGCAGCGCGGAATACAGTAGGCGATGTGGGCACCCAGCTCACTCATTTGCAAGAAGAACAACGGGAAAACATCGATCGATTACTCATTGCCAATCTTTGTCGTATCCAGGAAGCGCTCAGGGTTTTAGAAGAATATGGCAAACTCTACAACCAGCAAATGAGCACCAGTTGTAAACAGATGCGCTATCGGGTCTATAGTCTGGAATCAGCCATTATTGGTGAATCCAACACTACCCCTACTGGGATGGCTGACCTGATCAAAGCAAAGTTGTATTTGGTGACCATGCCAGTCCCTGATTTGGTGGGGACAGTGGAGAAGGCTTTGCAGGGTGGTTTAAAGTTGGTGCAGTATCGCTGCAAAGAAGCTGATGATCTCGATCAATTACAAGAAGCCCAAGCTCTATGTACACTTTGTCATCGCTATGGGGCGTTGTTTATCTCGAACGATCGAGTAGATCTGGCTTTAGCCGTAGGAGCTGATGGTGTCCATTTGGGGCAAAATGATCTGCCGATCGCTGTAGCCAGACAGATTTTGGGTCGGGATAAAATTGTGGGTCGGTCAACCACTAATCCCACCGAGCTGGCCAAGGCGTTGGCAGAAGGTGCCGATTATATTGGGGTTGGCCCTGTGCATGAAACTCCTACAAAGGCAGGGAAGGCGGCATCTGGTTTGGAATATGTACGCTATGCGGTACAGCATTCTACGGTGCCCTGGTTTGCGATCGGGGGCATTGATGCCAATAATATTGGTGATGTGGTAGCAGCAGGAGCACCGGGGGTGGCAGTGGTGCGATCAATTATGCAGGCTAATGATCCAGGGGTGATCGTACAAGAGATGTTGGCAAAATTCCCTAAAATCTAAAATGGAGGGTTCTTGAAGGAGAGGCTTTGCCAACGATAATCATCGAGAATTTGGGATGCAATTGATTTATTATTCAGTCTGGACAACTTTGGGTATAAGATTCATCAGCACTGAAAAGATCAATCATTATTTTGCCTAGCCTCAGATCTTCCTGGCGATCGTCAAACCATCGCCGATCGGCAACATCACCAACTCCACTCGTTGATCTTGATGAATTTTTAAATTCAACTCTCGCAAAATTGTGGTGCGCTTATCGTTCACCGTAGGATCAGCCACCTGTCCGTACCACAGCACATTGTCGATCAACACCACCCCACCCGATCGCACCAATTCCAAACAAAGTTCATAATATTCTGGATAGTTAGCCTTATCGGCATCAATAAAAGCCAGATCATAAGTCCCGGCGGCTCCCCCGGCCAATAGGCTCTGGAGAGTATCTAAGGCAGGCGCAATCCGCAGATCTATTTTGTCAGCCACTCCAGCCTGCTGCCAATAGCGCTGTGCTATCTCTGTCGCCACGGCATCCACGTCACAGGCCAAGATGCGACCGTCACTGGGCAGCGCTAAAGCCATAGCCAATGAACTATAGCCCGTAAACACCCCCACTTCGATAATACGCTTCGCTCCCAGCAGTGTCACCAATAGCCCCATCAACTGCCCCTGCTCTGGGCAAATTTGCATATGTCCTTGAGGATATTCGGCATTGTGTGTCCGCAGGCTTTGCAATACTTTGGGTTCTCGTAGCCCCACCGATCGCAGGTAGGCAGATAGGCGATCGTCCAGTCCGATAGTCTTGTCACTCATTTTTTTTGGCTCCATCACTGCGATCGATTGTAGCCAGGTTGATGAAATACCGGAAGAATGTAATCAAAATATCACGAATACTTAACAATCTATGATAATATCTGCGACAATTGTGCATTTTTTCAAATTCTCGATTATTCGAGATTGATTCAGGAACGTTTACCATCGGCTTATTCACAATCTATCTAGCCAAACACCAGAAAACATCTACGAATCATCATCACTTATGCCCAATAATATTCCTGCTGGTGTTGCACCTAATTATGGTTCAGGGTGGTCTTTTAGTATCACTAGTAACTCTTTAGACCAACTCTTGCAAAACCCGGCCAAACTGCTAGTTCTAGATTATTCCCATGATGGCACCGAAGCCCGCCGCTATCAAACTACCGAAATCGATGCCTTGCATAGCAATGGTCAGCAGGCAATTTCTTACCTGAGCATTGGCGAAGCTGAAGACTATCGTTACTACTTTCAAGATAGTTGGAAAACTAATCCACCGAGTTGGATGGGACGACTAAACCCGGATTGGCCAGGAAATATTAAAGTTAAATATTGGGATGCCGATTGGCAAAAGCAAGTTATTGGCTACCTAGATAAAATTATTGCCAGTGGCTTCGATGGCATTTATCTAGACATTGTGGATGCTTTCGACTATTGGAGCAACCCCAATAATGGGGAAGGATTGGTGCTCGATCGAGCGGAAGCCGCCCGTCTGATGATCGACTGGGTCGAGAAACTTACCGAGTATGCCCGAGTGGAAAAAGGTAAACCAAATTTTCAGATCATTCCCCAGAATGCTGAAGGATTATTACCCTACGATAATACGGGCAAGTTTTTGCAACAAATTAGCGGCGTAGGTGTGGAAAGTCTTTATTACGAAAATATCAACTCCCAAAGCGAGGAAAGCATTGCCTATCGATCGGTTAATTTGAACAAGATTTTAGCCGCAGGTAAACCAGTGCTAGTTATTGACTACATCAACGATCAATCTGGTTATCAGGGTGGCAACAAAGCCCGGATCGATGATTTTTGGAACCGAGCTAACCTAGCAGGCTTCACTCCGCAAGTTAATCCTACCGATGCCACTAAGTTGCAAGGCGATCCGATCAACGATCAGCTTTTATTGGCACAAAAGTCTCAGAGTCAGTCGATAGCTGCTGTTGTACCGCAGGCAATCACCACTCCGAGCGTGCTAGTGACTACAACTGATCTACCACAGATAATATCACCATCAGTCCAAACCACTCCTCCCCGAAATACCGAAATCTATGGCACTGCTAATAACGATTTACTAGTGGGCACAGACTTGATCGATCGACTGTTTGGCGCAGAGGGCGATGACACTTTAAATGGCCAGGGTGGTGACGACTACTTAGCTGGCAACATTGGCAACGATCAAATTTCGGGCGGTAACGATTGGGATATAGCCTATGGAGAATGGGGGAATGACTCTATTAGCGGTGGGTCGGGTAACGATATGCTGTGGGGTAACGATGATAACGATACAATCTCGGGTGATGATGGAGATGATCGGATTTGTGGCGATCGAGGTGATGATATTTTGACCGGTGGTGCTGGTCGAGATATTTTTGTCTATGAGAACTTTGATCCTCGGATTTTAGGTCGTGATACCATGACCGATCTTGAGGGGTGCGTGGATAAAATTGAGCTACGGACAAACATTTTTACTGATTTGAGCGGCAGTAATTGGAGTTTTGCAGTGGTAGATGGTGATGCAGCCGTAGTGAATAGTAGTGCCACAATTATTTACGATCGAGCCACTGGCAACCTGTTTTACAACGACAGCGGCGATCTACCAGGAGTGAATTTTGCCCATCTCGCGACCAAGCCGGTTTTAGCCGTTAGCGATTTCAGAATATTCTAGCTCCACCAGCAGCAATTCCAAATTCAGATTCCTGATGATAAGCCGGGTTGATGCTGGGGGCTAGCCCCCAAACCCCCCATTGAGAAGGGCTGGAGCCGCCACCTGCGGGCGGCTAAAAAAGCCCGTGGGACGGAACGCCTCCCCTCAAACTCCCCTACGTAAGGGTTGATCTTGCTGAGTTGCCGCGTTGTCTTTACTTACTAAACTGAGTAAGGTTGACAGCCGCAACTGCACGACAACGCTGGTTGGTGTTTTTGAATTTGGAATTACTGCTCCACCAGGATCGGCAGCAATATGCGGAACCTGGAGCCAGTATCAACTTGGCTGACCACCGAAATTGAGCCGCCGCAGCGTTGCAGAATTTTTTGCACCACAGTCAAGCCCAAGCCTGCGCAGCTTGCTGTACTGGTTGGTGGTAGATTGCGACCACGATAAAACCGATCAAAAATTCTGGGCAGATCGGCGGAGGGAATACCCACCCCGTTATCTCGAAACTCTAGCTGCACACATTCATTATGTACTGCGCCATGAAGAGATATAGCTCCACCGCGCAGGGTGAACTCGATCGAATTATCTAACAAATTCATCGCTATTTGTTTCAGCCAACCCTCAGGACAACTCACTGCGGGCAAATTTGCTGGCACCTGGCAAGAAAGAGAAATCCCCCGATCGATCGCCAAGGGCTGGTAGGTGGCCACTACTGCTGGCAGTAAATCTGAAACACTGGCGCTGCCATCGACCAGTAACTGCCTCTCCACATTCAGCAACTTCTCTGCTCCGTCGATCAAGGCATTTTGGCGATTACACTCTGCCCGAATCAAGTCTTGATACTTTTTCCGTTGGGGCGGCTTCAAATTAGGCGAATCGAGTAACGATAGCGCGGTCTTAATCGTGGTCAGCGGCGCTCTGAGTTCCCGCAAAAGAGCGGTAAGCGATTCCTCCTCGGGTGGCTCGGCAGGAGACAGATTAGTCATGGTCTGGCAGTTAGGGCAGCACGGGCTTGTTCTCGATCGTCAAAATGAATTTTTTCGGTGCCAATAATTTGGTAATCTTCGTGACCTTTACCAGCAATCAGCACCCCGTCTCCGGGTTGGGCTTCCCGAATTGCTTTGGCGATCGCTGCTGCTCGATCGGCGATTACCTGAATTGGTCGATCGCCTGGAATACCGGCTACCACATCGGCCAAGATCGCTTCCGGGTTTTCAGTGCGAGGATTATCGGAAGTCACAATTACCTGGTCGGCTAAGTCTGAAGCAATTTTACCCATTAGGGGACGCTTGGTGCGGTCGCGATCGCCGCCACAGCCAAAGACACAAATCATTTGACCGCTAATAAATGGCCGTGCGGCTTTTAGTAAATTTTCCAAACTATCGGGAGTATGGGCATAGTCTACGATCGCGCTGATCTGCTGATTTGCGGAGACTTTGACCTGTTCCATCCGCCCTGGTACACCGGGGAAATTGGCAATGGCGGCTACGATGCTATCTAGATCCATGCCTAGGTGCAAAGCACAGCCCACGGCAGCTAAGACATTTGCTAAGTTGTAGTCGCCGACCAAAGGTGAAGTGAAAGGCCGATCGCCCATGGGGGTATGCATTGTCCCAGAAACTCCAGTAGGAGTATAGGTTAGCTGATCAGTCCAAAGATCTGCTGCTGAGTTCTTGGCACTGTAACTCCAAACTCGCTCTGGAGGCAAACTCGCAATCAATCTTTGGCCGTAGGCATCGTCTAAATTAATAATTCCCCGACCTTTAAGATATTCGGCGTTGAATAATAAGGCTTTGGCCTGGAAGTATGTCTCCATATCCTGGTGATAGTCCAGATGGTCTTGGGTGAGGTTGGTAAATACACCGATCTCAAAAGGACAGGATTTGACTCGCCCTTGATCGAGAGCATGAGAACTAACTTCCATTAAGGCTATTTGACAGCCTGCTGTGACCGCTGCGGATAGCTGTTGCTGTAAATCTACTGCAAAGGGAGTGGTGTGGGTAGCGACCTTTTGATAACCTTGCCAGCGGGTATAGAGAGTTCCTAATAAAGCAGTAGATTGGTGACCAGCCAGTAAGAACTCAATAATATGAGTGGTGGTGGTTTTGCCGTTGGTGCCAGTGACCCCGACCATTTTGAGGGTTTGGGCTGGGTAATTATAAAAAGCTGCTGCCAGTGCGGCGCTGGTTTCGATCATGTGCGGGGCGGTGGCCACACAGACTTGCTCGGTTACGGGTTGGGTTTTGGCTGCTGCTTCCGAAATTACTGCTGCGGTGGCACCACTCTCGATCGCCCCCGGCCAAAACTCGCCCCCATCTACTCTGGTACCGGGCATCCCGATAAATAAATCTCCAGATCCGCAGGCATGAGAATTGGTCTGGAGTCCGGTAATCTCGGCATCTAAGGCTGAATGGGTGGTCAAATACTTGATGCTAGGGACTTTGGAGAGTAGTTCGCGCAGTTTCATATATTGAGTAAAGGCATTCCTGATTAACCTAGGGCTTATTGTGCCTTATTTTCGCCCCAATGTTGCTGTAGCATTTCTTGCAATTGTGTAATCGGGGCACGGGGAGAG
>JANNEH010000208.1:0-9432 GCA_031378405.1 Synechococcales cyanobacterium OTE_75_metabat_409 | reverse complement strand
TTGACGAGTTTGGTTTCGTTTCTGTCTTTCAGACTATTCTTTTTTCTAGGTTCTTTGGCACCGAAATTGGCTTCCCTCAACCCTTTCAGGTCTTCGTTAAGGCCGGTTTGTTTTCGCCGCTTATCAAGCATACGTTACCTTTCAAAATCTGTCAACTCTTTTCTTCTATTTTCTTTTTTTGGGTTCCTTTTTCCTTGGATTGGTCACTTCATGCGGAGTTTGGTTCATGACTCAGTGAGTAATTCGGCCTTTTTTTTGGGAATGAGTTTGGGAAAGTAGAAGCTGGCAATGACCGAGATCGTCATCCACCACAGAATATTAATATCGGGGCGGTACCAGACAGTATCAGAAAAGCCATGTACAGCCAAGCCGATCGAACCAGCCAAGGCTCCCAGTAGCCAAAAGTATTGACGATCTTGATGCTGCCGCAGGCTGGGCAGGGGAAGAATGCCATTTAGCCAAGAGACAAAAATCATCCATAAAAACGAGAATAGACCCAAGAACCCCATTTCTACAATGGTTTCTAGGTAGATAGAGTAGGCACTGAGAGCACTGAACTTGGGGTTGATTTGGAAAATAGGATAGACCTTTTTGAAAACCCGATCGCCATAGCCAATACCCAGCAAAGGATTTTTTCGAATCATTTGCCAAACAGCTTGATAGACATTGATGCGGAAGCTATTGCTGCTGTCACCGCGTCCGACAAAAATGCTACCAACTCGTTCACGCAAAATGGGAATGACAGTTACTGCGACGACAACGATCATTGTTGTAGAGATAAAAGCAATCGGCAACAACCATACTTGCCAAAAAGAACTGAGGCGAGGACGAAACCAATAAAAAACTCCTACAAACAGGATAATTAGTAGCACCACCGTGCCAATCCAGGCACCACGGCACAAAGTCGCGTACATACACCAGCTATTTATAAATGCCATAAAAATAGCCAAGACTTTAGCGCCAACACTCTGCCAGACAAAAGCTGCACTGATGCTAAGAGCGATCGCCGGTAGCAAATATGAAGCCAAGACATTGGGATTAGTAAAGTAGCTAACTGCTCTGGTTGTTTTGGAGAGAGGTGACTCTGGGTCAATCCAAGTGGCGGTAGCCTTGAGGCCAAAAATCGACTGTTGAACCCCAAACACACTGATAAACAATGCCACATGTAGATAGGCAGTCAAAACCCAGGAACGAATACGATCGGAACGGAACAGCCGCGCCATCAGTACAAAAAACATTAAATACAAAGACAGCTTAGAAATACCTTCACTAAAGGCGATCGATCGCAATCCTTTTACGCCCAATGATTTTTCTGGCGATAGGGCAGAGGCCAAGACGGCCACGCACCAGAAGATGGCCACAGTTAAATGGATCGGCGTAAAACCTGACGGCCCATCATCGGCCAGAGTCAAAATCAGCCAGAGAGCAATGCTGGCGGTGAGAAAAAGAGCCAGCAGATTATTGTTAATAAAAGGTGAGGCAGTCAGGATGGCTGAGACAGCTAGTGCCCCGATCGATTCTCCCCATTGCAAAAACCAACTTGTCGATCGCCAATTTTGCAGACGACCAACCCACCCACTAGCAACATAGCTATGCTGCTGCCAATCAATCAGGGGGAGGTTTTTAAGAGCGAGACTATCTAGAAAATAATTCACGGTCTGAGGGAATAGAATTGCCCCAGATCGTAACATAGAGAAAGCTATTACTCAGATTCTTCTAGAGCACCAGCAATTAACGGCAAGGAGAGACAATGACCATTTTTGCCCGTTTGTTCGAGAGTACCGTTGTGAATTTCGGTCAAAATGTGTCCGAGGACTAAGCCAAGCTGAGTATGAGTAGCATCGATGCTGAGAGTCAAGGCAGGGTTGGCCGTTGGCAACAAGCGTAAATTAGAAACATTGTTGCGGTTGGGCAAAGATTCTATATTTACAGATAAGCGATTGGCTTTGGTAGAAACATGAAGACCAATAGTTTCGCCAGGAGATGCTGTATACATGGTGTGCAGCAACAAATAATAAATGATTTGGCGCACTTTATCGCGATCGAGCAACCAGATGCGACTGGGATTAGCTAACACTAACTCCACATGCTGACGACGCTGTTTGAGGGCTGATTCTAAATCGCGGATCGACTGCTGGCAGAGCATTTCGATATCAGTGGCCTTCATGGTCAGCTTGTGGTCAAGTTGCTCTAGACCCACCAAATTAGTGATTTCATCGACCAAAGCCATGAGCTGAATGCCGCTGTGGTGAACAACTTCCATATAACTTTGTTGTTTCTCGTTCAGCGGGCCGTAAAGTTCCCGCTGCAAAACACTGGTCATGCCCAACACTGCCGTCAGCGGCGTGCGTAAGGACTGAGATAGGTGACTGAGCAGATTAAACTTGGCCTCCGCCTCTAGAGATGTAGCTCGATCGCCCTTAGTACGAGCAAAGCTATCAGCTACAGGTGCGTAATCTGACAAGTTAAAGAAGCTGGCTACCTGGGCTTTGAGCAAAATCTCTCTTTCTAGCTCACACATTAGCCAGTTGGCGATCGTACTTAAAATTTCTTGATCGCGATGATCAAACTGATGTTCTTGACGATCCATTACTGCCAAGGTACCTAAGCAGTCGCCAGCACGAGTCAGCAGGGGTACGCCCAAGTAGGCCACAATCTGCAAGTCTGCTCGGTCAAAATATTGACTAGACGCTTCTACATCGCCGATCGCAAGGCATTGATGACTGCGCTCTATATAGCTGCTACAGCCTTGAATACCCAACGCACCAACAGTAGATTTGGCACCGACATTTTCTAAACCAACGGCAGCTTGCACAGTTTCTGCTTCACCAAATATCGACAGCATAGCCATGGGCATTTGCAGCACAAGACTGGCTTTCTCGACAGCTTGTTGATAGAGGGGACGACCAATAGCCACCGAACTTGTCTCGGTGGCAAGCTGCTGATGCTTCCTCGATCGGTGGCTTTTTGGTGGTGGGCTGAGGTCTGAATTCAACATGTAACTGTCACCTAGACGTGACATGAGTGAGAAATTTTGGGGGTTAATCCCTTCCCTAAGATGCCCTACGGTAGATGGGAAGTAACAAGTCTGATGGAGCGGCAGTTTACAAGGTATTACTCCAGGCCGGATGAGCCATCAGAGCTGCCATAGTGCGAACTCCTCGGAGCTGGTTGGAAAGAGGCAAATGTCCACGGGGGGCGCTGAGATCCCAAGTGAAGCTGCCAGGGTAACGAGTCCAAGCCAATTCCTTCTTCCAGCCAATTTTTGGCCAAAACTTATCCCAATTTTTTTTCGCGACGACCCAGATATCTCGTTGTACCGAGAAACCAAATTGGCCTTCGGAATGTACCACCCACAGTCGATCGATCACTTGCAAATCATCTATGGGAATAGATTTGAGGTCAGTAAAGTACAACCATTGGCGTTTTAAAGCCACCGGACCAGCTAGTTCGCAGAGCTTGAGATTGGTTAGTTTATCGGCAGCTTGCCACTGGCGATCAATCAATAGCTGCTGTAACTCTTGGTAATCGACACCTGCGCTAGATTTGAGTGGGACAATGCCTTCAGGGAAGTTAGTGGCCAGAAAGTCTTTGCCAGTAGGTGTTTCGTATAAAAGCTGGAAGGCTTTACCTTGGATAATGGTTGGCCAAGCCCCATTGATAGGTAACAGTGATTTTAGGAAGTCGATCGCCGAGTCGTCAGTAACATCAATGCCCGCTAGCAAAGCCAACTGACTTTTTTCGTTGGCAGCATCAAACTTTTGTTTGAGAAGTAAAAAATCTGGTGCAGCGGGAGAGTTAATCATGGAAAATGACGATAGGATACGAACACCCTGTAGAATAGAAAAAATGATTCATCTAAAGATCTCATTCTATCGAAAAGTTGGCCTTATTGGCATAGCCTCTGGCTAGAATCACCACACAGCAGAGATATTAAAATCCCCGCCGATGCGGGGATCAGGTCAATCGCAAGTCTGAAAACTTACTTGTTAGGCTGAGGAGTCATCCGCAAATAGGGCTTAACTTCGGTGATGCCTTTAGGAAATTTCTGTTTGGCTTCTTCGGTAGAAATACTCGGTACTACTACGCAGTCGCCGCCATCTGTCCAGTTGGCTGGAGTAGCCACGCTGTAATTGTCGGTGAGCTGTAAGGAGTCGATTACCCGCAGAATTTCGGCAAAGTTACGACCAGTGCTCGGAGGATAGGTGAAAACTGTGCGTAGTTTGCGCTTGTTATCAATAATAAACACCGATCGCACTGTCAACTTGGCGTTGGCGTTGGGGTGAATCATGTCATACAAATCAGAAACTTTTTTGTCGGGGTCGGCCAAAATCGGATAGTTGAGCTTAGTGCCTTGAGTTTCTTCGATATCACCGACCCAGCCGTTGTGAGAATCCACATCGTCTACGCTGAGGGCGATCGCTTTAACATTGCGTTTGTCGAATTCGGGCTTGAGCTTGGCTACCTCACCTAGCTCGGTAGTACAAACTGGCGTAAAGTCTGCGGGGTGCGAAAATAAGATCACCCAGCTATCGCCAGCCCACTGAAAGAAATCAATTTCACCATGGGTAGATGCTTGGGTGAAGTTAGGAACCGTGTCACCTAGTCTTAGCTGCATAAGGAGTAACTGGAAAAACTACGTAGAAGAATCTAGAATCATGCCACAAAATGGCCACTTTGCTGAGAAATCCTCAATTTTTGTTCATGAGTATTTGAGATCTGGCAATGGAATTAAGCCGCAGGGAAAGTAGCTTTCAGGGTGTCATCATTGTTGTCGGCTACGTCAGCCACCAAGGTAATGGCGCGGGAAATTTCGCCAGGAGACAGTTCAGCAACGGTGCGAGTAGACATCACCACCACGTAATTGTCGGAAATAGCAAACCGCGATTCCAAAGTGCTATCCCAATTCATCTTCAGTAATTTATCTAGCAGCTCGGGCTGATTTTTTACCGGCAAGGCCATGACTTGCGACCAGACAGTAAGCACATCATCATCAGTGTTGCCAGTAAGCTGCACAAAAACTTCCACACTGCCATAGGTAAATTTCCAAATATGACCGCCAGCACCTTTACTGACCATGGCTGTGTGATTGGGATCAAGGCTACTAATGACAGTCTGGATTACTTCAGCATGTTGAATGTCTAGCATGTCGTTTAGCTCGGCACTAGTGGGAGAAGTAGAAGTTTCGGGGTTGACCATGATGATTTAGGGATGATTTGGAGAGATCTGGGCTACTCGCTAAGTTTAAACCTTTTATCGATCATTCCAAACCAGGATTAAAGATTGCTTAACAGTATGGCTTAGAGGTCAATTTATTTACGTAGATGTAATGAAAAACACAGGACTGCCAACAGGGAAACCACCCGGATTTTCGGGGCATCCAACCAGAAGAAACCAGCTACCAGAGTGACAATCAGCCAAAAATTCCGTAGTTCCACGGAGTTAGAAAAATCTTTATTTGGGAAGTTCCGTGAATCAACGCTATTTGCAATCAGGGGATTTCGAGATGATGTGAGAGTCGAAAAAAACACCGCATTCAACACCACATCCACCCAAACCCCGACTCTATCCAAATGGCTACTCAATCTTCCCAAACTGCTAATTCCACCGAAACTGAAACAGTTCCAGAAAACGCTGCTAGCCAACGCACAGCCGAATCGATGACTCTTTTGCTTTCTTATCATCAGCAACCCAATGTGAGAGTTCGGAATAAACTGGTATTGTTGAATGCTGGTTTGGTGAGACAAGTAGCACACCGTATCAGCCGCCAATGCGTGGAGACTTATCAAGATTTAGAGCAGATTGGTTACTTAGGTTTAATTAGAGCGATCGAACGTTTCAACCCTTATCAAGGATGTGCTTTTAGCTCTTTTGCTGTGCCCTACATTCGCGGCGAAATATTGCACTTCCTCAGAGATCGCAGCAGCGTGGTGAAGATTCCTCGCCGTTGGCAGGAGCTGCAAAAAGAAGGCGAAAAAATGCGCCAGTATTTAATTACTATTTTAGATCGCAAGCCAACTGATAATGAAATCGCTGATGCTCTGCAAATCACGGTACAAGAATGGCGCGAAACCCAAGCTGCTGAGCATAATCGTCAGACATTGAGCTTAGATGCCACAGTTGGTCAAATGTTGGATTACCCAGTGACTTTGGGTGATAGTTTGCCAGACACTCGCGATCGGGAACGGCAGTTTATGGAAGAAGAGCGTCAGCAACTCGCTGGCATGATTGGTCAGCTAGAGCCAAAAACTCAACAGGCGATCGAGTATGTTTATATCAAGGGTATGCCTCGCAAAGAAGCGGCGAAGAAGATTGGTGTTAGCCCCATGACTGTGACTCGTCATCTGCAACGCGGTGTCAAGCAGTTGTCTTCGATGTTGGAAACCGATCGGAATGTGGCTGTTTAGGTAACTCAAGTGCAATTCATACAAAACATGCCCGTTGCTCAGATAGAGAGCACGGGCTTTTTGATGTAACTTTCACCCCGGCTCCTTTATTTTGTCAGCAATAACTTTAAAATATTTCATGACCCAGAAATTAGCTAGAAAATATCAATCAATTTGAGGCGATTCTTTGAGATCGGCAGGTCTGTTCATAGGTTTCTTGAAGCATTAGTGGCACACAAATATCGGCATCCAACCACAGGGGCATAGTGGGCAAAACGACTCCAACATCAAAGTTTTCATACCAAATATCTAGTTGAGCTTGTTCCCCGAGGTGAACTGGATGATAGGCAGCGGCGTAAAGTTGGGCAGCAGGAGAAGGAGAATTATTGGGAACAGTTGCCAATGAATTTAGCAGTTCTTGGTGCAAATTAGCCTTGCGAGTTGTCACCACGTCCACCACCACCAAGCTAATACCTTGGCGGAGGTAAGTGGCACATTTAGCTAGAAAAGCTTGACGATGTTCGGGGCGATCTTTGTTGGCTGGTGATACTAGCTCGATCGCGCTTCTCAGAGTTGGGCCAGCGGCATCACTGAGAATAGTGACTTCCACGATCGCCTCTGTCGGATAGAACAACAGTTGTTGCTGGGAAGCGGGCGGTTGCCAAGAAGCAGCCAAGGGGAAAATTGCGGTCTCTTCAAAGGCGGCCACATCAATTTCAATACCAAACTGTACGTTTGGTTCAGCGAAGAAGCCCTCAGGGAGCTTTTGGTTTAAATCTGTAGCTAAGTAAGTCGCCCAGGCATTGTGGAAAGCGTGCCAATGGCGACGGCTGCTCAGCGGCGGACGAAAGTGATCGAGAAGAACCATAAAAATCACGGAAACTACTGATGCCTAATTTTAGCTGCAATCTTGGTGGCTAAAAATTCTAAAGTGTTTACAGCCATTCGATCGGCTTTAGATCGAGAATTGGTGACAGAAAGCTCACAAATTTTAATTGGACAGCATTTCGCATAGAATTAATGTGAAACTGATACTTACAGCCAGTCAAAAATCATGTCATATAGCGACTTCACTGTTGGTAAGGTAAAACAGGCATTTGGCATTGAAACGATCGAAGACTCCACATTTTTCCCGCAGATCGTACCAGTCATACCCAGTTCTACGTTAGTAGAGGTGCTAGAAGAAACGCTGCCATTGGCGGTGGCCTTAGCCAGTGAAAAAGCAAAATCAGAACTAGTGATCAGCCCAATTTTGGTAGAAGTGCGCAAATATCTGAAGCGCAAAGTGAGTCTATTTTCTGGGCAAGACTTCACAGTTGATGCGGCAGTTGGCCTATCGGGAATTTGTGATTTTTTGATTAGTCGGTCAACTGAGCAATTAGAAATTGAGTCCCCCGTGATAGTCTTGGTCGAAGCAAAGAAAGCTGACATCAACAGTGGCATGGGTCAGTGCATGGCAGAAATGGTCGCCGCTCAGCAGTTCAATCAAAATGCCGGAGAACTAGCACATCCAGTTTATGGCTGTGTTAGTAATGGTTTTTTGTGGCGCTTTCTGAAATTGGCAGGAAATCAGATGACCGTGGACTTAAAAGATTATTCCTTGGAGCCGATCGGCGATCTGCTGGGTAAGCTGGTTTGGATGTGTAGAGATACTCAGGCAGAGACACTTTAAGGCTACAAATCACCAGCAAAAGCTCCTTTCAATCGATCGAGAAAGATCTGGAGCAGATCCAGCTCAGATTGATTTAGTTGACCAAAACACCTTTGTAAATACTCCAGGTGGATCGGAAAGACCACTGCAAAAATCTTCTCACCAGCAGGAGTAAGTTTGACAATCATCATCGGTTTATCGGCGGGGAAATCGCGAGTGATCAGCAGGTCTGCTTCCAGAGAATCTAACACTTGATGAAGATCGACGAGATTCAACAGGGTCTTTTCGTCCAATTGCACCAAACTGAGGCCAGCAGTGTTACCTAAAGTAGCAATAACATCGAACTGCTCGATCGACAAACCAAATTTCCCCACATCAGCAGAAACCCCTTGGTAAAAAGCCTCATAAGTGTTTACTAACTCACGTAATGCCCCAAAGAGTTTATTTCTGGCGATAGGTTGAGATGATTGATGAGTAGACATGGAACCTTAAACGCCGACGGCTTCTTTAGCTGCGTACATCACTTCCAAAGTAATTTCGGCCATGTCTCGCTCCCGTGCGAACTTCTCGGTATTGCGCTTCACTTTGCCCCGGACAAAGCCTGGTATTTTGTTCAGCTCGCCTTGAGCTTCACGGCTCCAGGACAAGTCACCATCAGCCGAGATGCCTTTGGTAATTACTTCCTTGGTATCGTGACCACCAAAGATCTCTAATAAATGATCTTCCATGCCCAAAGTAAAGGAATTGTAGATCAGATCGACGATTTGATTGCTACCTTCATAACCAAGGAAAGGCTTGTAGCCGATCGGATAATTCTGGATATGGATGGGTGCCGAAATAACACCGCAGGGAATATCTAGTCGCTTGCCCACATGGCGCTCCATCTGGGTACCAAAGATTGCGGCTGGTTCAGACTTGGCGATCGCATCACCCACTACCGCATGGTCTTCGGTAACAATAATTTCATCACAGAAATCTTTGACTTCTGCCCGGAACCATTCTTCATCGTGCTTGCAGAAGGTACCTGCCCAAACTACATGAATGCCCATTTCTCTGGTCAAGATCTTGGTGATCGCCGCTGCATGGGTGGCATCGCCATAGACCACGGCCTTCTTGCCGGTGAGGTTTTGACAGTCGATCGATCGCGAGAACCAAGCTGCTTGCGAAACATGTAGAGTTTGGTTTTCGATATACGGTTCGTAATTTACATCAGCACCTTGAGCAACCAAGATTTTTTGAATCGCCCGAATACATTTAGCCGTTTCCACAATTCCCATCGGTACGATGTCTACATAGGGCATTTGGAATTCAGACTCTAGAAACTGGGCTGTCCCAGGGCCTAATTCTCGATAGGGTACCAGGTTAAACCAGGCTTGGGGTAGGTTCTTGAGTTCG
>JANNEH010000185.1:0-7174 GCA_031378405.1 Synechococcales cyanobacterium OTE_75_metabat_409 | reverse complement strand
CAGACTATAGGTCTGGTTGTCTCCCACATCAGGATCTTGAGAATTGAAGGTGCCGATCGAGGAATTAGCCGGACTATTTTCAGCGATCGTATTGTTACTCAGGGTCAAAGCGGTTGGTGGTTGATTACTGGTCTGACCAGTGGGTATGCCCAACTCAAAGTGAAACACGAGGTCATTAAAATCTCGATCGCCATCCCCTAGCGTATCTTCCCAGCCCCATTCCAGACTAGTTCTTTGCTGTAAATGACTCAGGCCGTCTGGGTTCGCTCCATTGTAAGAGAAAAAAGCCACTGGAGAATTACCGGCCACATTACCAGGGTTGGCTCCTAAAAAGTTGGCTGTACTGTCATTGGAGATCAAATACCACCCCACATACTGGCTAGCCGGTAAATTGTACTGCTGGCTACCCCACACCTGATCCTTGGCAAAGACTACTTGCGAGCGGCCTGCGGATAGCGCCGCTTGAGCATAGCCAGCATCTCCTGGCAATAGGTTACCAACACGCCCCTGGGCATCATCGGCCAAATAATAGCCCATCTCATTGCGGTAAGCGGCATCTTGGCTGACCCAATCAACTTTGACTGGTGCCTGCTGTCCCTGATTTCCCGGAATTAAGATCCCCGGTCGGCTGACATTGAAGACCACATCATTAAAGTCTCGATCGCCTCCTCCGGTAAGATCTTCCCAGCGCAGTCGCCAATTCCCCTTACCCAAATCCTCGCTGTTCACATGGTCGAAACCATCTGGGTTAATGCCATTGACCGAAAAGAAGGCCAATGGTTGGTTGCCGACTAGGTTGTTGAGGTTGCTGCCCAGCCAAGCCTCGGTGCTACTATTTTGAATCAGGTAGAAAGCAAGATACGCACCTCCCTGAAAACTCAAATCGCGCCAGTTTCCCGCCCTGCTACCTGTAGTGAAAATTACCTGGCGGGTGGAGCTACTGAGAGCAGCTTGGGCATAGTTCGGGTCGCCGGGAGCGATGCCATTGACTTGTCCTTGGGCATCTACCACAAAGATCCCTACTTCGTTATTAAAAGCAGCATCGCGCTCCGTCCATTGAAAAGTTAGTTTGACTAGTTGGCTGCTGCTGCCTGGAATCAGTAATACATCTCCCAATTGGCTGGCCAGTTGAATTTCTGGCGTACCAGCAAGAGATGCTTGTTCTATTGCAAGCTGTTGACCTCCGATCCAACGAACGGCGTGATCATCTTCTTGTTTCAGCGCGATGAGCTGTTCTGGGGTCAGAGGGTGATTCTGTACTAGATGTGCAAAAATTTCCCCTTCGTCGCCCGATGCATCTTGGTTGTTTAAGCGCCCGTCAAAGTAATGTCCCAATTCTTCTAAAAAAACAGCATTCAGAACATCTGGGTTTTGAGCAAAAAGTTCTTGAGAAAGATAGATGGTATTGGTTTGTTGACTGTAAGCCCCTCTCGCTTGCAGTTGGTCTGGCGAAATAACGGCGAGATCAGGACTTTGTTTCCCAGCAAGCCAATCTTGAATCAGAGCAATGCCCTCATTGCCATTTTCCCCAAAGGCGGTTTGTAAACAAAACAAAGCATCCGGGCGAGTCAGAAAGTTTTCCAGATAATTTTTCGCTTGGCTTTGCAGAACAGCTATACCAGCCCCGATCGCGAAGCGTCCACTTTGTGGAATCGAATTATCTAGTAAAGGGTTTGGATTAGTGCCGGTTATTGGAGAATAAAAGGGAGTTCTGAATGTATTTTGGTGTAAGCTTGGTAGCTGATCGGTAGTGGATGACTGATTACTTTTCTCGATTAAATCGGGGATTAAACTTATGTCATAAAAACTGGGTAAACTAAGCTGAGGCTGAGTTCTTACCAATGACACTGTTAAGTCAGCTATTTTATTTTCACCTAGAAATTGCTCTAAGGTAGAGCTAAAGTGTTGGGCATAAATGAAACTATTTGACTCTGGTTCCATGATTGCGCCGACAGGAGATCAGCTTGGCAAAGTGCTAAAGAACAAACATTAAATAGCACCTCCAAATTTCACTACTACACCTACTGATTAGGTATGAGTGAGGGCGATTGATGGTTTTAGTTGGGACTTGTTCCTTTGATCAAAAATCTAGTAGAAATACCGCCATTATTCAAGAATAATACATAAAAATACATCATTGTCTGTGACCAATTCTAATTGATCTGGCTAGCTGCTTAACCAGTTCTGAATTTGGGTCGGAAAATTGACCCGTCGTCGTTCGCGCAGCGTCTTAGAACGAGAATCGATCAGTCCAATAGCCACATGCTTAGTCGTTACTAAACCCGCAATTTTGCCATCGACCAAACACAACCGATAATCTACTTGAAACTCACTATCATTGAGTTGACTAGGGGTTAGAAATACTTGAACTTGATCACCGCAATACAAAGGCTTTTTAAAATCCCCACTAGCATGAGTAATTGGCAGAGCAACCTCCGAGCTACTCACTAATAGCCTTAAATCAATCCCTGCTGCACTCAAAGAAGCCTCGTAAGCAGCATGACAAATTGTCAGGAAGTTAGCAAAATACACCACCCCCGCTGCATCAGTATCCCGTAACTGTATTTGGTAATTCCAACGATATTCCATCAGTTTAAAGTAGCATTGCTTGCTCTAGTGGACAAAGGACGACAGCGGCTTAGAGCTTTGGCGAGTTGTTCAATATTAATTGGCTTAGTAATATAATCATTCATCCCCGCCGCCAAACAAATTTCTCGATCGCCTTCCATGGCGTTAGCAGTCATCGCTACAATTTGAGGACGGCGCTCTGGCGGAAAGCGGGAAATAATATGGCGAGTAGCTTCGATGCCATCCATCTTAGGCATTTGTAGATCCATTAGCACTACATCATAAATAGATTTTTGCAGAGTCTCGATCGCCTCCAAGCCATTCATCACTACATCTGCCTGGTAGCCAATTTTTTTTAGCATATGAATCGCTACTTTTTGGTTTACCAAGTTATCTTCAGCTAACAAAATTCGCAGTGAGCAGGAAGGATCGGGCAATCGGCAGGCAGCCTCTTGTTCGTTCCGCACCCGCTCCATCAGATCCGATTGACCACCCAGTACTTTAGATAACACATCATGGAGTTGTAGTTGTTTAATTGGCTTACTCAAAATCGCCGCAAAGTCGATCTTGCCCGCATCTATTTTGCTCACGCCCAAAGAACTGAGCACAATTAAGGGTAACTTGCGATAAATTGAGATTTGGCGAATTTTGGTGGCTAGTTCCAGGCCATCCATTTCTGGCATTTGCATATCGAGCACCGCCAGATCGAAGGGTTCTTGGCGTTCTAAAAAGCGCAGTGCTTCAGCTCCAGAAGAAGTCACCACCGGAATCATGCCCCAGGCTTGGGTTTGCAAATTCAAAATTTGGCGATGGGTTTTGTTGTCTTCTACAATCAGCAATCGTTTGCCTTGGAGCTGAGCCACTTGCGGCGATTCGGCTTTGGGGGCATGATACTTAGCTGGTGCCGCTTTGGCGGTGATCGTAAAGTAAAAAGTCGAGCCGTGATTTTCTTGGCTCTCTACCCACATTTTGCCCTGCATAATTTCTACCAAGCGGCGGCTAATTGCCAAACCCAGACCAGTGCCGCCGTAGTTGCGGGTAGTGGAAGAATCTACTTGGCTAAAAGCTTGAAATAATCGATCGAGCTTATCGCCAGGAATACCAATGCCGGTATCTTTGACAGCGAATTTGATTTCGTAGGTAGGGTCAGGGTCAGTAATGGCTGAAGTTCTATCGCCTAGTTTGTGACTGGTGACAGCCACAATTACTTCGCCTTTAGGGGTAAATTTGACCCCGTTGCCCACCAGGTTCACCAGAATTTGCTTGATCCGAGTCACATCTCCCATCACGTTGCTAGGAGTATTTTTATAGATCAGGTAAGCCAGTTCTAGCCCCTGCTCCGAGGCTTTGGGAGCCAGCATATCGAGGGTTTCTTCAATGCAGTCCCTTATATTTAAGGGCTGCTGCTCTAGTTCTAGTTTGCCAGACTCAATTTTGGAAAAATCTAAAATATCGTTGATCAATGCCAGCAAAGCATCACCACTGCTGCGAATGGTGTTTACAAAATCATACTGCTGCGGGTCTAGCTCAGTATCTAGGAGTAAGCCAGTCATCCCGATTACCCCATTCATCGGGGTGCGGATTTCGTGGCTCATGGCCGCCAAAAAGGAGCTTTTAGCGCGGTTAGCGGTTTCGGCAGCTTGTTTGGCCTGTTCGAGTAACCGGTTTTGTTCTTGGAGCTGTTGGGCGGTTTGACGCAGTGCCAGGTTGGAGGCTTCTAGGTCAGAGTAAAGCTGCGATTGCTGAAGTAAACGCCGCACCCGTTGGCGCATTACTGGCCAGTGAATGGGTTTGGTAATATAGTCTGCGGCACCAACTTGGAAGGCTCGATCGACATAACTAGTTTCTTCTAACCCAGTAATAATCAATACTGGGGTCTGAGCACCACCAGGGAGTTCTTGCAGTTTGGCACAGCATTCAAAACCGTCCATGACGGGCATTACGCCATCTAGTAGCACCATGTCGGGCTGAATTTGCTGATACATCACCAAGGCTGCCTCGCCGTTTTTGGCCTCGATGATTTGATAGCCTTCTGCGGCCAAGTTTTGCGCCAAGATTTTTCTAATGACTTCGTCATCATCTACGACTAACAGCAGTGGTGGCCGACGATTGGCGGGCGGGACGGTCATAGGCTAAGTCTAAAGCTGATGGGAAGCAATATACCCTACTTTTCGATCGAACTGGTACTTAGTGTCTTGATTCTCTACTAAGGCTGCTGGTCGATCTGCGGGTAATCTTGGTCTTAGTAATCCCTGTAATACGATGGCGAGCAACATTCTGCCGATTTTTTGCGGGGGAGTTAGTTGAAATGCCGGACAACCGATTGGTTATACTAGAAACGGCAACCTAACGCACTTGAATATGGATAACAACAACTGGCTCCAGCAAATTGTGATGATGGGTATTGGCACCACCTCATTGGTTGCCGACAAGATCAAAGAAATGGGCGACCAAATGGTTAAAGATGGCAAAATCAACCCAGACCAAGCCAAAACCATGGTGGACGACATTATGAAACAAGTAAAGCTCGACCCTGGTTCAGTAGATGAGCAGATGCAGCGCTGGATGCGCCACACCATGCAAGATTTAGGTGTAACTCGCCAGTCTGAAACCGATGAATTAAGAGGGCGCATCGATCGGCTAGAGCGCCAAATGCGGGAACTAGAGAACAAACTGTGGAAATAGATATGGTTAGCCCGCCATAACTCGTTACAATAATTCACAATCGAGTTATGGACTATACCAGTTATGGGCGAACAGTTATCACAGGCGCTAGAGCCATTGGCAGAAATTTTTAGAGGCTTAAGTCTCCCAGAAGCACTTACTCATTGGGGTCATCCCTTTTTTATGAGTATTGTCATGTTTGGTATGGGTGGCTATGGAGCCTATGCTGGTTGGAAAGGGCGGCTGACGCGGGAAACTGACAAGGAGGCAGCGGCAAAGTTGCGCAATGAGCACGGCAAAATCATGAGTGCCATGTCGATGTTTATGGCGATCGGGGCTACTGGCGGCATTTTAGCTCTGGTAATTCAAAAGCAGCCGGTGATGGAAAGCCCCCACTTTGTGACCGGCATGACGGTGTTATTTATGCTGTTTTTGAATGCGCTGGTTTCTTTGACTGGCTTTGGTGGCCAAAATCCAGCTATACGCAAGGCTCATGCCTATTTTGGCAGCGCAATTATGATTGTGATGCTGGCTCATGCCGCCGCTGGTCTCAAGCTGGGACTATCGATTTAGTCTGAGGTGCGGCTTCGATCGCCGGAGCGAAGCCGTGCTGTATCTTTGATTTAATAACAACTTTTTTTGGATGGTCAGAAATTGCCATCAATATTTTTAAAAACTACGAATGAGCTTTAACCTAGCCAAAAGACCATTAATCCTGCAAAAATTACCAGCAACACCAGTTCTCGTAAGTCTTGTTGCATTATTCTTTTCCCTAATTCCAATTTCTTTAGCACCCGCTCTCACTAAGTTGAGCGAACATGAGATTGGTCCCAATGCTGTGGCATTTCATCGCAGTTGGATTGCGGCGATCGTTTTTGCCCTCTTGTCTGCCAGAGAGGCTACCCGCATCCGCAAAGAGGCATCGGATGTGATACTCCCTGATGTAATCGCCAGTAAATCGATCGATAGTATCGAAAAACAGCCGATGACCAAACAAGAAGTGGGGCTGTTATTAATCACCGGCATTGCTGCTACTGCATCTCTGCTGCTCTGGACTTGGTCTTTGAGCGAAACTGGCGTTGCCAATGTAGCTTTGCTCTCTAACTTAAACCCGATATTTGTAGGCTTAGCTGGATATTTTTGGTTTGGCCAACAGTTCGATCGGCGATTTGTGGTTGGATTAGTGCTGGCCTTAGGAGGTGCTGTTGCTTTTGAACTTAGTGAAGCTCAATTTACTGTTGATCAACTTCAAGGTGATGCCCTGGCATTTATTAGTGCTGCCTTTATTGCAACTTATCTAATACTGATTGAAAAATTACAAGGCCGATTTAGTACCTCGACAATTATGATGTGGCGTTGTGGAGTTACCACAACATTTTTGCTACCACTGCTACCATTTGTTGAAGATAGATTGCTGCCCCATACCCAAATGGGATGGTTTTTAATTATTTTCCAGGCTCTGTTCTGCCAGGTTTTGGGGCAGGGACTTTTGGCTTATAGTCTTAGTAAGCTCTCATCTAGTGTTGTTGCTATTACACTATTGCTAGAACCAATTATTGCTTCAATTTTTGCTTGGTTCATTTTTGGAGAACAGATCACTTTGGCTGATTGGATATGTTTTGTTGTCGTGCTAGGAGGAGTATATCTTGCTCAATCTAGCAAATCAGCAGTTAAAACAACACCGATCGAAGTTCCTTAAAACAATAGTTTGGACAGATTTACAGACCACCCCACCCCTAAGGAGCACCCCTCCAAAGGAGGGGAATTAATTAAATTTTAACAAACTTAATCGGGGTAAATTCGCAAACGACGATTGGGTTCTTCGCCAAAACTATCAGATTTGAGATGGTAGTGTTCTACTAGCTCATGCTGCATTTTGCGTACCTTGTTCGATCGAGGCAACAACTCCACTGGCTGATTCTTGGGAATCACAATTTGCTCC
>JANNEH010000177.1:0-6588 GCA_031378405.1 Synechococcales cyanobacterium OTE_75_metabat_409 | reverse complement strand
GGTATCGCGCAGAGTTTCGGTTTGAATCAGGCGAGAAATGGTTTCTTGTAGCACTCCAGACTGCTGCCATTGCACCACTTTGCCCCGAAACTGGGCACTGCCGATCAGGCTTTGTTGCGACTCTCGCTGCACGGCAGCCCTTAAAACAGTTTGTTTGCTTTTGAGATCTTGGACTTTTGTCGATCGATCGGCTGCTCGGGTGCGTTCAAAGGCTAATTGCTGCTCGATATTTTGCAGGGCAACCAAGGCTCTTTCCATAGAAGGAGAGGCTGATGTTAAGCTCGATCGCACAGTGGTCATGGTATCTTGACCAAAAATTCCTTTCAGCTTTTGAGATTCGGTTTCGGTGGCAGCTAACTGGGTTTTAGCGGTGGTAACTTCTTTGCTGAGATTATTCAGGGCGTTAACTAGAGTAGATTTCTCAGCAGTTAAGTCAGAAATCTTAAAGTCACTGAGAAACTTGCGCAGATTGGCCTCGGCTACTCTGACGGCATTGGTGACTGCGGGTAATTGTTTTTCGAGCTGTCCCCGATTGGTCTGGGCTTCTTGGCGACGTAAGATTAAGTCTTGGTCGAGATAGGCTTCCATCAGCTTTTGACCTAGTTTGGCGGCTTGCTGCGGGTTGGGTTCCCGATATTTGACCTCCAGCAAGTCTCCCACATTGCTGACTGTAATGCTGTCATGTACTTGATTGGGGCTGCGATTACTACCGGCTGCGGCGATCGCGGCGGTAACTACTGGTCTCGATCGAATAACTTGGCTGGGGGTATTAGTAATACTGGTACTGTCACTGTTTAGAATACTTTGAGA
Source organism: Synechococcales cyanobacterium OTE_75_metabat_409 (assembly GCA_031378405.1). GTDB lineage: Bacteria > Cyanobacteriota > Cyanobacteriia > Cyanobacteriales > Chamaesiphonaceae > JAAFHZ01. The sequence continues at coordinate 5,778 of JANNEH010000177.1, read as the reverse complement.
ATTTTTAAAGGCAATTTTGCCCCGCGCTTCGTAGAGAGGTTGCTGAAAAGAGTTGTAAACAATCCCAGTCCCCAAAATGGCACTGGTGGCGAAGACTGCTGGGAGCCAACGCCGTTTTAAGACTTGCCATGGTTCGTTAAAATTCATTTACATTGATCGCGCTAAATTCGCAGAAAAGGCTAAATATCCCTACTCTAACAACAGTTATAACTGTATCAAGCAGCCAATGTAATCGGCTAATTTGCCTGTAGATGAGTTTTTCAAATCCTCAACAACCCAGCGTTAACCTCAGCTCTTAGTTAACACTATCTTACCCAATTCAAGAACCCAGCCATCTACTGAGGACTGGGTTCTGATGTTGATTTGTCTATGAGTACCGCTGCTGTCAAGATTTAACTTTTTAGCACGACCTTAGACTGAGCACCACTTAGATTGAGCAATACTTAGACTGAACAACAATTAGACAGTGCCGCGTATTTCCATTACTACTCCATCTCGAAGTAACACTTCGACATTCATTTTCGCCACCAAGTTGTCGCCCACTGCTACAGTAAACATACTTTCAATTTGGCCTTGAACGACTTCTTGGTTTAGCTCTAGAGTCTGAACTTCTTGAAGCTGTTGCAAAACACTGTTTTTTTGTTCGAGTAGCTCGCTTTTTTTCTGATTGACTTGCAGTTGAATATTGTCGATCTGCTGCATCACCTGCGGGCCAGGTGGCTGGAGGCTTTGCTGCTTGATTTCGGCGATCGCTCGCTGCCCCTGCATTTCTAGCTGCTGAAGTTGACCGTCTACTTCATTGATTTGTCCTTGCAAACCCTGTTGAATTTCGTCCTTCCAGCGCTGGGTGACGATCGCCCTCACGTTGACCGCCCGCTTGAGAGAAAGTTGACTCATAAAATGTTCTACCGAATTTGTAAAATTGCTGATGCCCTGCCTGACTCAGGAAAACATCTCGTTTATCATATCGCGATAGCGTTCCATGACCACATGTCGCTTTAGCTTTAGGCTTTGAGTCAAGGTGCCATCTTCGATCGAAAAAGGAGTTGCCAATAATCTGAATACCCCAATCCGGTCATCACTGCGGTAGCCGGGACGATTCTGGACTAGTTTGGTCAGTTCTGCCCGCAACAGTGGCTCTATTCGTGCATCTTGCAGATTCCCTTCTTGCCACGGTTCGCCCTGTAGCTTGCCCCAACTTACTAGTGCTTCTTGGTTGGGCACAATCAAAGCTCCCAAGGACTTAGCATCTTGCCCGACCAACATAATTTGCTCGATATAGGGGCTAAATAAACAGGCATCTTCGATCGACTGGGGTTCAATGTTTTCGCCATTACTTAGCACAATGGTGTCTTTGGCACGACCTGTAATGGTCAAATCTCCCTGAGGAGTGAGCATTCCCAAGTCACCACTGTTAAACCAACCGGCTGAATCGATCGCCTTGGCCGTAGCCTCGGGGTTGCGATAGTAGCCTCGCATCACTTGTGGACCTCTGATGAGCACCAAGCCCTTTGCTCCTATGGGTAAATTCTTACCCGTATCTAAATCTACAATCTTGATTTCAGTACCAGGTAAAGGCAGACCCGAGGTGGGGCGCAGGTTGCGCCAGGGACGACGAACATTGGTGATCGGAGCGGTTTCGGTTAAGCCATAGCCGACCAAAATGTTTACACCAACAATCTCAAAAAAGTTGTCGATGTGTTTGGGTAATGCTCCACCACCACTAATCACATAATTAATTTGGCCACCAGTAGCTTCGCGAACCTTGCCATAAACTAACTTCTCGCCCAAATTATGCAGGGGCAATAAGGCCAAAGCTTGGAGACGAGCACCTAGAGTACTACCTGGTTTCATCTGTCGATCGATATCCAAGCCATTACAAATTCGGTGTGCAGCAATATACTTTTCGCTGATGTCAAAGAAAAACTTCACCAGTTTTTGTTTATTGGCTGACTGATCGCGAAACTGTTTTTGAGCACCTTCATAGATCGATTCCCACAAACGTGGCACAGCAATCATATATTGAGGTTTGTGCTCCCGCAGATCTGCTTTGAGGTAACGGATATTGGTGTAGGTTTGGGAGCAACCCTGGGAAAGTAAATAGTACTCACAAGTGCGCTCGTAGCTGTGCCAAGAGGGGAGAATGCTCAGGACTCGATCGCCAGGGATTGGCTGTAAGACAGTAGCCGCAGCATGAATTTGGTGTAGCAGATTGGCATGAGTGAGCATTACGCCCTTAGGATTTCCGGAGGTGCCCGAGGTGTAAATAAGGGTCGCTAAGTCATCTGGCTGAAGCTGAGGGTTTTGGAATTCACCACCTACGGCTAAGAGTTCCATGAAGTTGAGAGTACGCACTGGGCTTTCAGCGGGGATGGCTTCATCAGATAGCAAAATTACCAATTCGATCTGCTGATACAGCTTTTCACCGAGCTTCTTTAAAGTTTTAAGATCTTCAACGATCAGAGTTTTACTTTCACTGTTATCTAAAATTGCAAATAATTCTTGAGTGTCGGCTTGGCCACTACGCACCGCATTAAAAGCCCCAGCCATCATGGTGCCCTGGTCGGCAATAAACCAACGGGGACTGTTGTCGGCAAACATGGCCACAGCAGTACGCGGTGCCACCCCTAAACTTTGTAAACCAGTGGCAAAAGCCAACATTTGTCGATACATTTCTGAGTAAGTAATGCTGACTTGGGGTTGGAGATGCGGTGCAAACAGAGCTACCACGTCACGAAACTTGTCAGCAGCGATCGGCCAGATTTCTGGCAGAGATTGCAGATGTAGGTAACTAACCGTGCGGGCGAAGTTTTGTTGTTCGAGAGCGGTTAAAGGGTAGGGGTAGGCGACGGTCATGAGCTTAGGATAAATAAGGAGATACTTTAAGAATACTTAGCAAAAGGATAGCCGATCGAATGGCACATGCCAGATTTTCGATCGGCCTTAGCCGCAGCCTGCGAACACGTTTGGTCTGAGGTTGCCTCAGACCCGTGCGTGGCAGGTCGCGGAGCTATCGGCTATTCTAGAAAATTTTAAGATCAGCTAGGGGTATCAGCTTAAAGCGGAACATGCTGGATTGCCCTCACCCCAGCCCTCTCCCAAGTTTGGGAGAGGGAGCAAGAGACTCCGCTTTTGGCTCCAGCTCCCCTTCGCCCAAACTTGGGAGAAGGGGTTGGGGGATGAGGGCAAGTCAACATCGCATTTGATGATTTTGTCCCGCTTTAAATTGTTACCCTCAGCTAGTACTAGATATTAAAAAATATTAAAGCAGACGCAAAATGAAAGGATAACGGTAAGGCTCATCAGAGCTGAGGCTGTGAATAATGGCCATGACAGACCAAAAACCGTGCCACAAAAAGCCAAAAACTAGTAGTGGCCACAAAATTAGCCCTAGCAGACCGAAGGTAAGAAAGGATAGTACACCGTAAATACCGCCGATCACTGCTGCCCAAAACCAAATGTTGAGGTGGAAGTTGATCGATTCTTTGGCATTCTTTTTTACTAAGTCATCGTCGGCCACAAATAAAGCGACGATCGGGACGGCAATGGAAATCATGGAAATCCCGAACAGGGTACAGCCATGGCACACCACAGACAATAGACGGTTTTTGGAGTTGGTGGTACTAGACATCGATCGAAGCCTCGCCTCTAAAATTATTTGTGGCTCTCTATTAAGCCAACAAGTTGACTCTAGCACGGGTGTTTAGTGACTGGCGGTAGGGCAATGGTATGGTTGACCGTATTGTCACCGATATTTACTTTTCTTAGTTTACCTTAACCAAATTTTAGTGGCACGACCTTAAGGTCGCGAGTTCTGAATCACCGCAGTAGCTGCGATCGCATTTGCCCGACTAAAAGCACCCATCACTGGCTGATAAGCCCCCGCCCAAGTGGCCACTAATCGATCGGCAGACTGAATCAATTGCTCAGCCCCCCGACTACCATTGGCATACCAACTAGTAGGAATACAGCCCAAGCCCCGGTAAGTACCCACCAAAACTCCGGTCAGAGCCAAGGTCAAAGACGGTTGACCAGGAATTTGGGCGGCGCGTTGCACAGCCATTTGCAGACTCTGGGGAGTCGAGAGAAAACAGTAGGTGGCCATCGCTGCTGGCAGTAAATAAGCTTGATCACTCAAGGCAATTTTGGCGATCAGCTCGTTGATACTGGTGGGTATAGGTACCCCGTCTGGAGTCGGAGCAATATATTCTTGAATCAAACAAAGTTGCTTGCTGAGAGCATCTTGGGGACTAGGAAGATTATCTAATACATCAGGAATTAGCCGATCGGGAGTAGTGCGTTCCCCCAACAGCATGGCGATCGCCGTGCCCACATATACCAGAGTAGAGATGTTCTCAGGGTCTAGATCATTGCGTCGCCCAATTAAGCGCAGGGTTTGCTGCAACAGCGTCAGGTCTTCTTGCAGGTACATTGCGATCGGCACAATCGCGATCGGCAGTCGCTCTGGGTTGATCAAGCGACTAGTCGTAGTCAACCAATCATCCAAATTTAACCCTCGACAGTGGATCAGGCTTTCCATGCTGGCTCCGGCCAACAGGGCATAGTTTTTAAAAGTTTCCCGTTCCCGTTGTCGCAGTTCATCGCTGTGGGGATTTTCCGGATTCACCATGGTCAAACTCACCTGTTGAGAAATATACATCCCAGCGAGACCACCCTGAATTTTGTCAAGAATAGATTGCTGCATTATTTTTTAGCACCCAATGTTTTGCGATCTAGCATTAAATATACGCCCCAAATCGCCATTGCCCGTAGGTAATGACTAGCCCGAAAAGTACTGTTGGCAGTAATTGCTTCGGGGGTGCGAAACTGTAAGCCATTATTGTAGATTTGCTGAACTACAGTTTCTGTCAGTTTTAAGGCTTGGTCACGCATTCCCATTTGAGCCAAGAAGGCTGCGAGGCCAAAGTTAATCCCTGTCCAGACTTCTAGAGGGTGAGTATCTTGGGGGTTAACTGGTGAGCCATCTAGCAGTACGCCATTGGCAGCACCAATTTGGCCGTTGTTAAAGTTCAAAAAACAAGACTGATAAATAGTTTGCAGAGCAGTATGAGCACAGTCGATCGGCACTACATCTGGCAAACCCACTAAGCTCGCACAAAACTGGCCACAGAGCTGGTCGGCCATGATCACTTTTGAACCGCTACCGGTATCGATGTTGTAATAACTCCCATTCCAGAGTTTTTCTTGATACAAAGGTTTGGATGCTGTTAGCCATTCTTGGTATTCGGTGAGAATTTCTTGGTCGTTAATGCGACCGGCAGTTTGTAAAATCTTACCGATCGCCAACGCCGCCTCTAACGCCGCAATCCACAAACCACCACAGTAGGCACTAATACCCTGCAACCGCCAGTCATCAAAGGTTTGATCGGGGGCACCACTATTTTCGGGAATACCATCCCCATCTAAGTCGAAGCATTTGAGATAATCTAAGGCTGAGACTACTGCTGGCCAACAATCTACTAAGAACTCGATATCTTGTTCGCCAGTAAATATATAGGCACGATGGACTTGTAAAACAAAATCGCTACCTAGGTCTTTCCACAAGTTACAGTCTTGGTAGCAGGTATAGTTAGTCTTAATCCAAGGATGCTCATTGGGTGCGCCCAGATCATGGGGAGTCGCATCGGCAACCTTGCGCGGAGCCGACATGGCGGCAGAATCAGTGACTGCTGGTCGATCGGCATAACCAAAGGCGGTTTGCACATAGTAACCAATTAATCTCAATTTATCGTCACTAGTAGGAATTGCTCGGGCAAA
>JANNEH010000166.1:0-22768 GCA_031378405.1 Synechococcales cyanobacterium OTE_75_metabat_409 | reverse complement strand
TACCGTTTATGGGTTCTGTACTTTGGTTGGGAGAGTTGGTCATATTTGTCGATCGGTGCTAGGTGTTTTCAGAAACTCCCATTTCTCTTGTCATTTTTGATGGAATAGAATGTAGTGGCGAATGGCGAATCCACTGGACATAGGTTTCTTCGGAATAATAGGAATAGTATTTGATGCGTATTATATTTCTCACTTGGTCTAGAAGATTTTTTGGTGGCTGTTGTATTGCATAATGTTATGATGAGTGGACAAGTTCAGCCTGTCTTTTAGGTAGTAACTTTCTACCTAATGATTGTTAAGCAAAAATCTACTTTCCCCAATGATATGAAAAAAACAATCGGAGTTCTCTGCATCACCATTTCCCTCGCCTCTTTGGGGTGGAAATTAACACAGAGTTTTATGACATTAAAATCCGAATCTAGTCTCGTTGACATCGGCTATTTGCGAGTTAGTGATGGTTCTGTCTTAGAGTTTAAAAACGGAACAACTACTAGTATTTCAGGGTCTGGAAAATATAGCATTGAGAGTCCCATAAGCCATAAAATTGATCTCGGTATTTATCTAGCAGCATCGACTGCATGTTTTCTTGCGGCTGTTGCACTGCTAAAGCAGGAAAAAGCCTAATAATACACGCATGAGTCTGGTGATTATGGCGAACTGGAAACCGGAGAAACAACGATTGCCTTTGCCTCCCATGAGTTAGGTACAATGAATTTAACATCGGGCTAGAAAACTTCATGGATCAAAAAAAAACTGGCCTCATCTTTGTAGCCTATATATTGCTAATCGCAGCGGTGCCATTAGGGATAACTGCGCTCACATTAGCTGCTTTCGCGCTCATGGCTTTACTCAGTTCTCCAGAAAGTGGAGGTGGGTTACGCTCTTCACTCAGTTTTTTATTGCTGAGCCTTCTTATGGGTGGCTGTTGTGTGCTGGTGATCAAGGTCAGTATTGGTATCCTCAGGATGGCATAGATCCTTGCATAGAGGGAATAGGTCGTCGGTAAGTAGCAAGAAAATCCTGACGTATATTGCATTCAGTTCAGTAGCGAGGAAACTTGTACTTAGCGAATGCTTAAAGTGTCTTGCCAGCCGTACAACAATTGCGGTGCAGCGGATTGAAGAAAAAGGAGGGAAGCCTTATCACAGATCTTGACATGGCCTATGTGCATATCCCAGTAAATTTCAAAGTTCCAACCGCCCAGGACTTCCACACTTTTTGCCGAGTGATGGAGACTTTTGATAGTCAGCCTGTGTTTGTTCATCAATACAATCGAGGATTATGAATTAGGCCGACGGCAGCGCGAGCAGTGGGAATGGCGAATTCATTAAATCCAGTAGCGATCGTGGTGCCTTGTCATCGGGTGATTGGGGCTAAAGCTAAACTCACGGGTTATGCGGGGGGCTTAGATCGCAAACAGTGGCTATTAGAACATGAAGGAATTAACAAAATGCTGAAACTGACTACTGGAATTTAATAAAATCTCTGTGCCATCCTCCACCAGCAAAATTTCTGGTGTTACCGTAGTTTCGCCAATAATCGCCGCCGTCCCACCAATTAATTCCACCAGCAGATGGGCGGCAGGAATAGGCAAACAAAGCACCAACTCAAAATCTTCACCGCCACCCAGCACCCAATCTAATGAATTGTCCGTCAGCCGAGTTAATCCTGGGTGAATGGAGATCGCCGATCGATTAATCTTTGCCCCGACCCCACTAGCCTGACAAATCTGAGAAATCGCATCTAATAAACCATCACTACTATCCATCCCCGCTACAAACTCAGGCTGTAATTTGGTGATCATGGGCACCACATCTAATCGAGGCACCGGACGTTGATGAGCGCGGATTAATTCTTGTCGATCGATCGAATTCAGATCTTGTCCCAGATTCAAATCCAACAATAATTCTAAACCCGCCTTAGATTTGCCATGATCGCCAGTCGCCACAATCGCCGCACCGGGCACAGCAGTACTTCGTCGAATCACCGCTGAACTCTCCACCCGCCCAAAAGCCGTAATTGCCACCGTCCGCACCGTCGATCGATAAACATCTCCACCCACAATGCCCGTATCGTAACGTTCCAAGCAAGCCGCCAACCCCCGATACAAATCTTCTACCCACTTAACTTTAGTATCTGGTGGTAAACCAAGACCTACGGTGATACCCAAAGGCATCGCTCCCATCGCCGCCAAATCTGAGAGATTAGCCGCCGCAGCCCGCCAGCCCACATCTTGAGCTGAAGTTGTGCGATCGCTAAAATGCACTCGATCGACCAACACATCGGTAGTCACCACCAAATTTTCACCAGCAAACGCAAGCACCGCTGCGTCATCGCCAACGGTGCCTGGTAAACAATACGGGAAAATGAGCCTTAATAGCCCAGCCTCACCAATTTCACAGATTTCCATACTTTATGAGTGGCTGGTTTGTCAGACTACATATGGGCAAGTGCCGAAATCTTATCTAGCTTGAGAGTATCCAACCCCATCAGGTCATCAATACTCAGCCAGCCATCGTGTAACAGAGTAGCAAATACAAACACCAGTGCCGGTTCACGATAATCATACTTGCCTTCAATCTCGTGACGCTTGGAGTTGAGGAAGTCATTTAGCTTCCAAACAGTATCTAAACCATCGATCGCCGTACATTGCTGGCGGACATCCCGCATCAAAGCATCAATTTCGCGGGTGTAGGCAGTCTCAAAAGCATTCTGGGCAATGGCATGTTCGGCGGCGGACCACATTGTCTCAGTTTTTATCTCAGTCGGCGGTGTCATAGTAAGCTGCATCGATTCGGAGGGATATAGATCTTAGGTATGTATGGCAATTTATTGTAATCCAGTCACATATAGAGATACAGCGGCCATTTGACCCTAAAAAAGTGTCAAATAGATTGATATATCGCCAGATCGGGCTAAATTAAAATTTTCATAATATTAACTAATCTTAACAAAGATGTCATTTTTTTCAATGATTTACCTTATTTTTTTGATCTGAACCAGCGAGAGACTGAGAAAATCGGCCAGCTCAGATTCTCATATTTCTCTGATAGCTAAGCCATTACCATCCCACCATCCACATTAAAAGTCTGGCCAGTAATGTAGGCAGCGGCTGGATCTGCGGCCAAAAAGCGAATCATTCCGGCTACTTCTTCTGGCTCACCATAACGGCCTAAAGGAATGAATTGTAAAATCCCCTCAGATTTCAGATCACTGGTCATATCGGTAGAGATAAATCCCGGAGCTACGGCATTTACTGTAATTCCCCGACTAGAAAGCTCCTTAGCCACAGTCTTGGTAAAGCCAATTACTCCCGCTTTGGCCGCACTGTAATTGGCCTGTCCAGGGTTGCCCATCTGGCCAGCCACCGAAGTGATGTTAATAATCCGCCCAGATTTTTGCTTAAGCATAATTTTGCTGGCCACTTTGGTACAGAGGAAAACCCCGGTGAGGTTCAAGTCCATTACGGCCTGCCAGTCTTCGAGCTTCATTCTGAGCAGCAGAGTATCGCGGGTGATGCCAGCATTGTTTACTAAGGTATCCACCCGTCCCCATCTTTCCATGACGGTGGCAAATAACTTATCGACTTCCTCTGGTTTGGAAACATCTGCTTGGATAGCGATCGCCTCTCCCCCAGTATCCACAATTTTAGCAACCACTTCATCGGCAGCACTGCTAGAGTTAGCATAGTTCACCACCACTTTCGAGCCTTGGGCTGCCAACTGCAAGGCAGTAGCCCTACCAATGCCCCGTGAAGCTCCGGTGACGATCGATACTTTTCCGTCCAAGAGTCCTGCCATGCTAAATTTCGCTCATAAAATTGATAACGTTTCATCCTATCAGAGCCAGTGTTTACGCAGCAATGTGATCACCAAAACTATCAAGCCGAAGTAGTAAAATAGAAAGCTACTGAATCTCCAACTTCATCATGCGCTTACCCCTTCCTCAGTTCTCTGGCAGCCCACGCCACCCCACTCACATCGCTGAGGTGATCGAAACCAGTACCACCGAGTTTTTGTCTCAGTGCTTGTCCTCCGAAGAACTAAAACTGGCCACCATGCCAGATTTTGGCAGTTTTGTGAAAGCCAAGGATGAAGAAACCGGCAACCAGATTTTAGGGGTGGTCTATGCTGCTACTACTGCCCCGATCGATTCTGTTCATCGTGCCAGAGCATTAGGTTTATCGATCGAAGACCTGCGAGAAGAACAACCACAAATTTTTGCAATGCTCAAAACCGAGTTCAAATCAATTATTGTGGGCTATGCCGATCCACTAGGGCGCTATCTGCAATATTTACCACCGCGCCCCCCGCAGATCCATCAGTCAGTTTATGAATGCCCGCCAGAAGAAGTAGTGGCTTTTAGTGATCAGTTCGATTTTTTGCGACCATTATTAGAAGTAGCTGGGGCACCTTCCGATGCTTTGACCGCAGCGGCGATGCGGACAGTTTATAAAATGCGACAGTTCGATCGAGAGTGGTTGATTGCAGCAGGCCGAAATTTGAGCTTAATTTTGAGGGAAGACTACGATCGGCTGCGCTATATTTTGGCTCAATGTCGGGTTACTGGGGGGTAACTATGCATCCACATCTCTGGCACCCTTACACTAATGTCAAGACAGCTCCAGACCCCATCAAGGTCAAGTCAGCCCAAGGAGTTTGGTTAGAACTTGAAGATGGCCGCAAGATTTTGGATGGGATATCTAGTTGGTGGGTGAATACTTATGGTCATGGTCATCCGAAAATTTCGCAGGCCATCTATGAACAGACCAAAATATTAGAGCATGTGATATTTGCCGGTTTTACCCATGAGCCAGCAGAACAGTTAGCGACCAAATTAGTACAAAAGTTAGGTGGTGGCTTACAGCGGGTTTTTTATAGTGACAATGGCTCCACAGCAGTAGAAATAGCCCTGAAAATGGCCTATCAATATTGGGTGAATTTAGGAGAGAAACGATCGACCTTCCTCTCTTTTGGCGGAGCCTATCATGGCGATACCTTCGGGACAATGGGGGTGAGTGCTCGATCGATCTTCTCAGCCGTATTTCAAGATCTATTATTTACCGTAGAAACTGTCCCTTATCCTTGTACTTATTTAGGTGATGTGGGGATTGCTGAGCGAGAAACTGAGATACTGAGGCAGATCGATCAATATCTGCAACAACAAACCTGTGCCGGAATTATTATCGAACCCCTAGTGCAAGGTGTCAGTGGAATGCAGATGTGTCGGCCTGAATTTCTGCAAGCTTTGAGGCAGTTGGCTAATACTCACAATACGCTGCTGATTTTTGATGAGGTGATGACCGGCTTTGGTCGCACTGGCGGAGATTTTGCTTTTCAGGTGGCAGGGGCAGTGCCAGATTTGATTTGTTTATCTAAAGGAATCACTGGGGGATTTTTGCCTTTTGCAGTGACGGTGTGCCAAGAGAAAATCTATGAAGCTTTTTATAGCGATAATCCACTGCATACTCTGTATCATGGCCATAGTTATACAGCCAATCCTTTGGGCTGTGCAGCGGCGCTGGCCGGGTTGGAATTGTTGGAAGAGTTTCAGCCCAGCATTAAGGGGATGGCCGATCGACATCTTCAACATCTCACCAATCTCCAAGATCATCCATTGGTAAACCGGATTCGAGTGCGCGGAACGATCGCTGCTTTTGATGTGGGAGCCGGTCAAGGCTATCTAGATCAGGTGGGTTTAGAGATCCGGAAGCAGTCGATCGAACAGGGGTTACTATTGCGACCACTAGGTAATGTGGTATATCTCATGCCGCCTTACTGTATCAATGATGAAGAATTGCTGATGGCTTACGTAATTATCACCAAAATCTTGGATAATATTTAAAGTTAATCTCTGCTGTGAAATCCTTGATTAGCAAAAGGATGATCTGAGTTGAAAACCTTGATCGATCTGGCTGTGGGCAGGATCTGAGTAGAAGGTGTAAAATGAGGGTCAAGATAAGTCATAAGAAACTCATAACCATGTCTAAATTTAATTTGATAATGGCCGGTCTCATGGTAAGTGGGGCTTGCACTGCCGGGCTGCTGACCGGTCAGCCCGCCAACGCCCAAGCCACCTTTGGTAATAGTGGCGATGCCCGTGACCCTCTGAGTCGCGCTTCAACTGGTGATACCAGTGGTTTATTGCAGTTGATGCAAAATCTGCAAAATGGCAGACAGCGCGATCCTAATGAAGTAGCGCGGGAACAGAGTGAGCAGATTGATGGAGCTGCTGCCGCTTTTCGCGCCGAGCAGTTGCGCCGCATTCGTGCTCAGCAAGCCAGCAAAAAATAATCTCCCCAGATATTTTGATACCCTCCTAAAGAGAATTTCAGGAGGGTTGTTGCTTGGAATCTGAAATTTCTGCTGGTGTTGACCCCTTGCCAAGCTGTGGTTCTGTGCCATCAAATAGCCGCTGAATATTGGTGCGATGCAGCCAAATTACATATGCTCCACCAACTGCTGTAAAGACTGTATAAGAAAGCGGTTGATGATAAGAAAACATCAAGACGGCCACCGCCATAGCGCCAAAAATTGAGCTAATTGAAACAATACGGGTAATACCGATCGAGATTCCAAAGATTCCCAAAGTCAGCAGCGCTACTTGCCAATTCATCGCCAACAACACCCCCAAACCGGTGGCCACCGATTTACCCCCTTTCCAGCCTAGCCACACCGACTTGCTGTGACCCAAAATTGCCATAGCAGCAGTGCCGACTACTAAGAGCGATCGATTCTCTGCTAGAGACGCTTCACGAACGGAAAAAGTAGCCCCCAGCTTAATAGCCAGTAATACTAAACTCACAGCAGCAACACCTTTAAGCACATCAATCAACAGCACGATCGAACCAGGCCCCTTGCCCAAAGTCCTGAGTACATTGGTTGCACCAGTAGAACCAGAACCATGCTCTCGAATGTCGATGCCCTGTAGTAATCTTCCAGCCAAATAACCCGTAGGTAAAGAACCCAACAAATAGGCTCCCAAAAACAGCGCAGCAGTAATGGCAAATAACATGATCAGTAATTAATAGCGGTAGTCGGTATTATATTGTGGAAATTCGGGGGCAAAAGCTAACCAGATCGGATATTGAAGCAGTGCCAAACTGACCAAGCCCTCGGAGTCATCCAAAATAATAAAAGGCATATCTCGATCGGCCACAATCTTTTCTGCTTTCAGTGCCAATGGCTCAGGTTCTTCAAACAAAATCACCCCGCCATTTGGCCCAAAGTCACTGCGTTCTAAACCTAAGCAATCTTGCAGACCCCGCCGCCACTCACCCAGTCGCTCTGGAGTGTTGGCCAGTACCAACACCCGCAAGTAATCACCATAGAGCGATCGCAATATCGAGATGGCCGTGGTGGCAATCAATACGTTTTGCTGTCTGCTACTGCCCGATTTTAAAGTGCCCCGACCACCCTGTTCCAAAAACCAATCCCTGGCTCGATCGACATGGATTTGCTCCAAGTTGCGCCGCACCTGCCAAGGTGACCCGTAGTAATCGGGGGCGGCTTGATACTGGCTGAGGAGTTCTCTGATCCGGCGGGCATTAGATTGATAAGCTGGTTCCCGAAATTGGGCAGGAGGAATGGCGGGAGTCGCCGGTGTTGAATTGACTTTAGGGGTAATGGAGATTGGTAGTGGTTCCGGAAACTCAATTTCTTCGGCAATCACCACCAGGTCTTGAAGGCTACCCACCAGATAATCTTTAAAGCCCTGGATGCGCACGGCAATTTCTTGGGAAGACCCAGCAAAACTTTGGGCAATTTCGGCTTGAATCCGATCGCGTTTGCGTTCTAGTTGCTCGATCGATACTTTTAAGTTTTGCCGCCGCTGCTCTAGATCTGCCAGGGCGGCTTGGGTCATTTGCTCATAGGCTTGACGAGCAATCACAATCTGTTGTTGCAAAGCAGCATGATTAGTCTCCTCGGCACCAAGATTCGGCGCATCTGCCACCACTGGCTCTGCTGTTATGGGTAACTCTGGAGATAGCTCTGGATCGGAAGGACTCATTTTTAAAAAGCAATTGATGCAAAAAGTTATACGAGTTTTAGCGCGGGCAATATTTTTCTAGGCAGGCGCGCAACTCCTGGGGCTGGAACAACACAGGTAAAAAATGAATACTTTTTACTTCTCGGAAGTAAAATAGCACGGGTACAGGTGACCAAAATATCTCCCATTCTTGCCATTCCGCGTAAGGAAAACGGCGAATTTCTTTGCCTGATCGGGAGACTACCAAGGCAGTAGCCGTAAACTGCAACCGAATAATTGCAGCCTGGATCAACAAAAACAACCCAAAAACTCCCACGGCTGCTGCTACCCAGACCTGCAACCAAACTAGGGGAATCACAGCGGCAATGAGCGCCATGGGAATGTTGTAGCTGGGAGCTAACTCGCTGCCAGTTAGGTGGGTGGGGCTAGAGGACTCGGTCACGGGTGAAATCCGCCAGTACTTTATGCCCTTTATCTTAGCCCACTCTTGGCTGCCAGTTGTCTTGCAGTTGATTGATTCTGGGATTTGCTGGTGCCAATGTCGCAAAAGGTATCAGTTCATGCAAAAATATAGAGTCTCTGCACACCATCTTAGGCGGCACTAAAGCCGAGAAGCACTGAATATGAAAGTTGGCGATCGAGTTCGGGTTATTGAAGCTATTGTGGTGTACCACATTGCTGGTGGCAAAGGTCAACCGGTAGAAATTCAGGGATATGAAGGCTCGATCGACAAAATCGTCACAGAATGGCGGGGCAGACCAGTGAGTGCTAATTTCCCACTACTGGTGAAATTTGAAAACCCTAAGTTTCGCGCCCATTTGCAAGAGCATGAGTTGGAAGTTATCTAAAATATATCACCAGTTTTCAGGTGGTTATAAATAATAATCTGTCGCTGTTTGAAATGACGACAGATTGAAACAATAATAGGCGGAATTTTTGATTCAAGTATCTTTGGTTTTTAAATGATCAACTAGCGCCCTTAGACCCAAATAATAACTGTGAGCACCAAAGCCACTGATTTGGCCGATCGAAACTGATGCTATATAAGAATGATGCCGAAATTCTTCACGCTTGTAAATATTACTTAAATGAACTTCTACTGTAGGCACGCCTACCCCAGCGATCACGTCACGTAGTGCCACACTGGTATGAGTGTATGCCCCAGCATTGATGATTAAACCATCATATTCACCATGAGTAGCTTGAATGGCATCAACCAAAACACCTTCGTGGTTAGATTGCTGGCAAGCAATCTTTACGCCTAGCTCTCCACTCAATGCCAAGAGATGACGATTTATCTCTGCTAAAGTGGTATGCCCATAGGTTTTTGGTTCACGTAGACCCAACAAATTCAGATTAGGCCCATGTAATACTAATATTTTTAACCTATTAGAATCTGACATAGAGGTAACCTCTAACGTCGGTCGTTAACAGGAATAGGAATGAGTTCTGGTTCAGACTGTAGACCGGGACCCAACAGTGCTTCGATTAGCTTGTTAGCTAATTCTGTGAGCTTATCTAAAATACCTGCAATGTAGTCCATGAAAACCAGCTCCCGCGAGAAAACTTCTAAATTGGATGCAGTACATCTTAATGAAAGACGATAGCTGCTACGGACAGTCGGCAATATTTGCTTAACCTTTATTTATCTTAGTGTGAAATCCCCAAGAGTGGAACGGAAAAAGAATATTTTTATGTTTATTTAAGATTTGCTTAATCCCGACGCAGCGTTGATCCCACCAGTTATGATTGGAATCTGCCTACTTCTGGTCAATGGCTTTATGGGTTTGGGGGATCACCCGGACTGTTTTCAATGATCGCTTCAGAAGGGCTTGCCATTCCAGCACTTGAGCGGGACTAGGCGGTATTGGATTAAGACCATGGGGTTGTTCTAAAGAACTAACTGGCTGCATAAATAGGGGAATATGGGAATCGATCGCCGCTATGAGCGCTGCGGCTTTTTCCAGATCAGCTAGCAATGTGGCTTGGCTCACAATCATTTTCACAAACACAGCACAGTGAGCCTGGACGCAAATCTGCAAAAATTCCTGGTGGGCAGCCCAATGTTCTTCATTGCTCACACTGGGGAGCTTGATATCCATACCCACCAGATCTAGCTGAGCAACGATCGAGGCCAGTTGTTGAGGGCGGTGGCCACCGGTTTCCAGATAAATCGGCAGACCGGTGGCAGATCGCACCAGCGGCAAAAAAGCTTGAAGAAATTTGGTGTGCAGCAACGGTTCACCGCCCGTGATACTAATACTGTCATGAAGCTGAGGGGTATTTTGCTGTTGTACCCAGGCCAAAATTTGCTCTAAAGCCACTGGGTTGGGGTATTCTATAAAATCTCGCTGACCGGGAGTCTGCTCGATCGAGCAAGTAGATTTGGCCACCCAGGTGTGCTCACTATCACAATAACTGCACCGCAGATCACAGCCGCCAAAGCGCACAAAAATCTGCCGGGTGCCTACATTTAACCCTTCCCCTTGGATCGCCGAAAAAATTTCTACCAGATTGGTTTGAGCGGACATACGTTGATAACTTCTCAAAAATTCACTAATTCACAGCTTTCTTCACAAAAACACACTTTAAGTTTAAAGAAAATTTATGACTCAGCCAGTGCGTTCTTCGTTAGCATTATAAGTACTTCTGTCAGGAAGATTGTGATGCTGGAAATATTATCGATCGTAGCTCTGCTCCTGTGCTTTTGGATATTGATTTCGCAGCTCATGCGCCGCGAAGAATCCAATAGTCGTCGTCGATCGATGGCAACCGATCGGCATTACCCTCATGCCTACAAACGCATTCCCCGTGACCCAGAAGAACAGTATATAGAAGGAGTTGGTTACATAATTGGGGATATTTCTTGCAAATACAATGCCCGCTCACCGTACATGCGCTGTGCAGTTAACCCCAGTGGACTTTGTGAAGGTTGCCGCCACTACTATGGCCAATAGAATGCCCCTAAAATTATGTACAAGAATCGATGCAAATTAAGATCCAACCTTTTACCGTCAACAAGCGCGTACCACTAAAAATCAGCCGGGGTACGACTAGCCAATCTACAAATATCTGGTTGCGCATTGAGGCCGATGGCATTGAGGGCTGGGGCGAAGCCACGCCTTTTTCGATCGGGGCGCACCAACAGAGCACCGCAGAAATTATGACAGCACTCACTGAGCTGGTGCCAGTCTTAGCCAAATTTCATCCCCTCCAACACCAAAGTATTGATCGAATGTTGCGCAAAGCCGACTGGCAGCGAATTCCTTCTGCGGTGTTAGCGGCGATCGACCTGGCAATTTACGATTGGTTAGGGAAAAAAGCTGGTTTGCCTCTCTGGCAACTGTGGGGCTTAGAGCGCGAACTGGCCGCGCCTATTTCTGTCACAGTCGGGATTAATTCCCCCGCTGGCGCACAGGCTCGGGTGCGACAATGGCAAGAAGTCTTTGACTGCAATTTTTTCAAGCTGAAACTGGGTAGTCCAGCAGGTGTAGCTGCCGATCGGGCGATGTTTGAGGCCGTGCAAGAAATTGTGCCTCAGGCCAAGTTAACCGTAGATGCTAACGGCGGCTGGAGCCTAGCCGATGCCATCGTGATGACCAATTGGTTGCAGGAGCGGGGGGTGACTTATGTAGAGCAGCCTTTGGCTCGTGGAGCCGAAGATGACTTACCAGCTTTGCAAAAAGCTTGCTCGCTGCCCATTTTTGTAGATGAGAGCTTTTTTGTCAGTCAAGATTTGCCTAAATTAGTCGATCGAGTGGCCGGTATTAATATCAAATTAATGAAATGTGGTGGTCTGAGCGAGGCTCTGCGCAGTATTTATGCAGCCAAAGCCTGGGGTTTGCAGGTGATGATTGGTTGCTATTCCGATAGCTGCCTTTCTAACACTGCTGCTGCTCAGATCGGTTCTTTGGTGGATTATTTAGATTTAGATAGTCATTTAAATTTGTTGGAAGACCCTTTTGGCGGTGCTACTTTGCAACAGGGTAGGCTGATGCCCAACGACTTGCCTGGTCTTGGTGTAACAATGCAGTCCAAAGGATTGCAGTCCAAGATATTATAATGGCGTTACTAATCAGGATAGTATTAAACCTATTAACCAGTAACACTACTGGTTAAATCTTCTGACATAGATAGGAAGCAAGTACCACATGCAAGCCCTAGAAACCCAACCATTGTTATTAGATGTTCATAGCATTACTCTCCGCGTCACTCACGAAGAGTTCGAGAAGCTGTGCCAAGATAATCCAGAGCGAGCCTTAGAATTGACAGCCAGCGGAGAATTAATCGTCATGCCCCCAGTCGGTGGAGAAAGTGGAAACTATGAATCAGAACTAGGTATCGACTTAGGCAACTGGAATCGCCAAACCAAGCTAGGCAAGACTTTTAGCTCTTCCACTGTTTTTGTCCTACCCAATAGTGCCCTACGTTCTCCAGATGCCGCTTGGGTAGAGTTATCCCGATGGGAGGCCTTGACCCCAGAGCAGCGCAATAAATTTCCCCCATTGTCACCAGATTTTGTCATCGAACTACGATCGGCAACAGATCGACTGCCGCCATTGCGAGAAAAGATGGAAGAGTACAAAGCGAATGGGGTGCGGCTGGGCTTGCTCATCGACCCCCAAGATCGACAGGTAGAAATCTATCGACCCGGACGCGAACCAGAAATCTTAGGATCCCCAACTTCGATCGATTGTAGTGAAGTCATGCCCGATTTCATCCTCAGCCTGAGTGAAATCTGGTAATCTCACAGCTTGCACCAGCGACGCGCGAGGTAGTTGGCTATCTACCTACCTGATGCAACTGTTGCATCAGCCAATTAGCCGCTGCCGTATTTGTTCCCGTCGCCAGCCGTTCTAATGTTCGATCTACCAACTCGATCGATAATCCCGTTAACACGTTAGAAACTCGAATTGATTCGTAGGTACCCTGATCATTCAAACCAAAGGCAAACAATCGCATTCCTTTGACATCGACAACCCAATATTCAGCAATGCCCAAGCTAGCATAAATTTGTTTTTGCTCGTCGAGATCGATATCGAGACTAGTATCGGCAATTTCCCCTACTAAATCGGGCAACCGCTGGCGACTCAGATCGATGCGGCGCGATTCACCAGGTTGCCATTTAGGAATATTTTCGCCTGTATACAGCACCAAATCCGGTGCGCTTGCCTGCTGAGTTTCGGCTCCTTCGATCGTGCAGCCACCAAAAGATTCGATCGCTGATTCTGGGTGCAAAAATGCCCAAATAAAGAAAATGCCCGTCAACAAGTCAGCAAATCGAGCGTGGTTGATGCCTATATTGCCCATATCGATTCGCAACCATCCGTTGTTAAATGAGATTTTGTGCCACTCCAAGTAATTGCTATCTCTGGCATCGAGATAGTCTTGCCAAGTAGCATCGGCTCGTCGAATGATGGTGGCAGTTTGAGTGGATCTGTCTAGGGAGATAGTCACGATCGAATGCCTCACGATGATAGTTCATATTTACGAGTTAGCAAGCACTTCAGCGATCAAGGAGAAAGTCTGAGATAATGGGATTCAGAAAATTCATCTAAAAGTTAATGGCCTAAACTGGTTTTGAATTTGGCATTGCTGCTTTACAATCCTTCCAACGGAATGCCCAAAAACCTAGCTAACTCAGCCCCTTGGTTTTCGATTTCGGATAGTGCTATTGGTTCACCTACCCGCGTGAGGGGAATTTCTCGTCGTCCCTTGACCCGGATAAACAAAGTGCGGCGGGGATTGATCCCGTCTTTGATATCTACTCGTACTGCTTGGATATCTTGCAGCGGGTTTTTGACTTCAATTTGACGGTTTTTTCCCGGAAAGCCCCAGCGAAAAATAGTTGATTCGCCGGTTTCTTGATTAAATTCATTGTAGCCACCGCCAATATCGAGGGCGATCGAACCCCATAAATACAGAGCCGTTAGGGTGCCGGATACCCCATAGAAGCCCATCGCCACCCCCTGCGGGAAAAAGGGTAAGTCGATCGAGTTTTCGATCAGGGGCAATAGATCGATATGAAAAAAGCTGGACAAGCTTTCTAGCAAAAATCCGCCGCCCCCTAAGGTGACAATACCTGCCCAAAAGTAATTACTAAAGCGACGAGAACCCAAGACGGGCTGCACCAAGATAGTTTTTTGGACGGTGACTGCCGGATCGGGAAGAGCTTGGTTGGACAGGGTTTGATCAGACATGTATAAAAATTTCTTTTAATTGCTTTGTTTATTTTGGCATCGATCGGATGCAACCATTCACATCCCGTTCATCCTTGAACGACAGACCAGCACTTTTGACGATTTTGAGACGGGGTGTGAATGGTTACGATCAGATAAAGAGAGCAAAGATCCGCCAGTTGATTGAGCGTCTACCATGGACTGATATTTTATACTGGCAAATAGTAATACCTTAAACAGTTGATGCCTCCAGCTTCTACCCAGCCTCCCGTGACTATTTCAGCCCTGCAATGGCAAGCATTATTGGGCGAAAATTTACCTGAGCAGCATCTGAACTGGCTGAATGGTCGCTTGCGCATTCAGGAAGTGCTTCCAGGACGAACTTTCTGGCATTCTGAAACCGGAGTTCCGGGTCTATATATCTTGCTGGCGGGCAAAGTGCGCCTGTTTGATGATCGAGGCGAAAAACTAGCCGTACTAGCAGTCGGCGATACTTTCGGTACCGATAGCTTATTCACCCCACGCCAATTTCCCGGTCATAGCGCTAAAGCTGCTCTCACCAAGGTATCTACATCTGCGATCGTGGGCGTAATTTTATTGGCTGACCTAGAAAAACTCTGGCAAAAATTCCCCAACATCTCGGTACATTTAGCACAGCATCGCCAACTGGAACCCACCACTAAATCACTGGGTGAAGCTATCCCAATGGCTCCGATCGCCATCCATCCCCAGCAAGTAGTCACCGATGACTGGCAGCCCCCCGCTCTCCAAAAACCCAAAGTTAAAGCATATTTTCCTTCCCCCACTCGCCGCCTCGGTCAATGGTGGCAAAAGCGAATGGGCAGTTATCCCTTCTATGGCCAACAAAGTGCCGCAGATTGCGGGGCAGCCTGCTTGGTAATGGTAGGCAGATATTGGGGCAAGGCTTTTAAGATCAACCGCGTGCGGGAGATGGCGGTAATTGCCCGCGATGGTTCTTCGCTCAAAACCCTCTCGACAGCCGCCGAAAGCCTGGGTTTTAATAGCCGCCCGATCAAAGCCAGCATCGATCGACTGGCGGAGCAAAAGCTGCCCATGATCGCCCATTGGCGGGGCAACCACTATGTGGTGGTGTATGAAATCACCACTCGGGATGTAATTATTGGTGACCCAGCGATCGGCCAACGTCAGATCAGCCGAGCTGAGTTTGTCAAAGACTGGACTGGTTTTTGCCTGTTGGTAGAACCTACCTTTGCTCTCGGTAGTGGCGAGAAAGCAGCAGAAAATGGCAATTTTTGGCAGCTCCTAGATTTGGTCAAGCCCCACCGGGCTGTAATTACAGAAGTCTTTGTGGCCTCGATCGTCCTACAGCTTTTTGGGCTGATTTCACCAATTTTTACCCAATTAATTCTCGATCGAGCAGTGATTCACAAATCTGGGGATAGCCTAAATGCTTTTGCGATCGGGTTATTGCTGATGGCCGGGTTTCAGATTGCCATGTCTACTCTGCGTCAATATCTGATTTTTATTACGGCGATTCGGATCGATACTGCGATGATTGTGGGCTTTATTCGTCATGCTTTTAGCTTGCCACTGTCGTACTTTGATACTCGCAAAGTTGGTGATATCACCTCCCGAATCGAAGAAAATCACAAAATTCGTAGCTTTATTACTGGCGAAACCATCGGCCTAATTTTAGATATTCTCTCGGTGTTTGTATATGTCACACTGATGTATGTCTATAGTTGGAAACTAGCCACCTTGGTGCTGGTTTCGATCCCACCATTTTTGATTTTGAATTTGCTCTCTACCCCTTGGCTAAAAAAATTATCACGGGAAGCTTTTAATGCCTATGCCGAAGAAAATAGCTACTTAATCGAAGCGCTCAATGGTGTGCGCACAGTCAAATCCATGTCGGTAGAACGGAAAGTGCGCTGGCGCTGGGAAGAACTACTCAACCATGAAATTAAACAGCAATATCGCAAAAAAATGTTTGGTATTAAACTACAACTGGTCAGTTCGGTACTAGATTCGATCAGTGGCGTAGCTCTGTTGTGGCTGGGGGCTTCCTTGGTAATTAGTGGTGAGTTTAGTATCGGTCAATTGTTTGCTTTTAACATGCTATCGGCCAATGTAATTGGGCCATTCAAACGGTTGGCTGGAATTTGGAATCAATTTCAAGAAGTCACCATTGCGATCGAGCGGATTTGTGATGTGATTGAATCGCCCCCAGAAGAAGATCTACAAAACAACAGCAAACAACAACTGGGTAAACTACGTGGTCATATTGTGTTCGATCGAGTCACTTTTCGCTATAATCCCCACACCGAAACCAACACTCTAGAAAATCTCAGTTTTGAAATTAAACCCGGCCAGACGGTGGCACTAGTCGGACGCAGTGGCTCTGGTAAAACCACTTTGGCCAAGTTACTGTTGGGGCTATATACTCCCACCTCGGGCAAAATTTTAGTAGATGGCAAAGACATCAACCATATCGCCCTTCATTCCCTGCGCGCCCAGATCGGAGTGGTAGATCAGGCTACTTTTTTGTTTAGTGGCACCATCGCTGAAAATATTGGCCTCGGCCAACAAGATGCTGGCTCCAAAGCCATTCGGCAAGCGGCGATCGCGGCAGGAGCCGATGAATTTATTAGCGCCATGCCTATGGCTTACGAAACCCAGATCGGAGAAGGAGGTGGGATGCTTTCTGGGGGGCAACGTCAGCGACTAGCGATCGCCCGAGCCTTAGTGGGAAATCCCAGTTTACTGATCTTTGACGAAGCCACCAGCAGCCTCGATACTGAGTCGGAACGGATCATTCAAAAAAATCTGGAAAGCATTTGTCGCAACCGCAGCACCATCATTATTGCCCATCGTTTATCGACGGTACGCAACGCTGATTTAATTCTGGTTTTAGATAAAGGCATCTTGCTAGAAAGCGGTACCCACCGAGAACTGATGGCTGGACGAGGGCAGTATTATTATCTTAATGAGCAACAGCTAGGGACGATCGGACAATGATTAAAATTTTGATTGTAGACGACCAGCTAATCGTGCGCGAAAAGTTGCAAGATGCCTTAGCCCAACAACCAGACTTTGTTGTAGTGGGCAGCGCTGTCGATGGGCACGATGCTCTAGATCAAGTACAGCTTTTTCAACCCGATGTAGTGTTGCTCGATATTGAAATGCCAGGGAAAGATGGTTTAGCAACTGCTGCCGAAATCCGCAGTCATTTTCCGGCTGTTCGCACGGTGATGTTAACCAGTTGTGATGATATAGACTCCATTCGGAATGCGGTACAGAGTGGTGCCCATGGCTATTTGGTCAAACAGCAAATTGATTCTAGCATGATGGATATGATTCGATCGGTTTACAAAGGCCAGATGCAGTTTGGTTCTGGTTTACTAGAAAAAGTATTGAGTCAACCAGCCACCTTGGCCCTAACACCATCATCTCCAGAAGCTCGTCTGCAACCGGTCACCCCCGGCAACTTAGCGTCAGAACCAGAAATCGTTGATAGTATTGAGGTTTTTGACACCACCCCCACCTCCATTACTCGTCTGGCAGATTGGTCAAATTCTGCCAAAGAAATCATTGATGGTATTCCGTTGCCCTGGACAAGAGGATTATTTTACGGCCTATTGGCTTTTATGGCGGTGGCTATTCCCTGGGCGATCTTGTTTCAGATGGATGAAATCGGCACCGCCCGAGGCCGGTTGGAATTAGCAGGGGATACGATCAAACGGGAAGCTGATCTAGAAGGTAGTGTCACAGTCACCAAAGTACTGGTGAAAAAAGGTGATCTGGTCAAAAAAGGCCAAGTCATTATGGAACTAGATGCCCGAGGCATCCGTGACCAAATCCAGCAAAACCAAGTAAAGCTAGAAGGTCAACAACAGCGCCTGAATCAGCTCGGCCCGCTGAAAAATCAACTGGCGATCGCCGTCAGTACCCAATCACAACAAAATCAAGCCCAGCTTTTAGAGAAACAAGCCCAGATTGCCCAAGCTCAGCAGAGTCTGAGTGGCTTAAAGAGCACCTACAACAACCAAACCACCGAAAAATCGGCTCAGCTTGACCAAGCCAAACAGACGGTACTCGATCGGCAAAATAGTCTGACGGCACAAAAACAGGAAAAAGCCAATCAAGTAAACCAAGCCCAACAAAGCATCATTGACAATACCGCTGCCTACAATGCGGCCAAAAACCGCTTAACTGATGCCCAAAAGGAAGCTGCTCGTTTTGAAAAACTCTATCGAGCCGGTGGTATCGCCGAAGTGCGGAGCCGCGAAGCCGATAGTTTGGCCAAAGAGCGCAACCAATCGCGCCTACAGTCGGAAGCCAGTTTGCAACAGGCCAGACTGCGTTATCAAGAACAACAAGATACCTATCGCAAGACCATGCAACAGGCTCAGGCCGATATTCAACAAGCTCAACTGCGGCTGAAAGAACAGCAGGGTAACTATCAGCGCAGTACTAGTCAGCTCAAATCAGATATCACTCAATCGGAACTCCGCTTACTAGAACAGCAGCGGGGGCTGGAAAGTCTGACGCAAACCGGCAAACTGGCTGTGAGCAAGAGTGAGCAACAGCTCAAAGAATTACAGAGCCAAATTACTACCCTCGAAACCGAAATTGTCCAGAGCAAAAACCTGGCCAAAAACCTGGCTAGCCAAATGGAAAAATATACTGTGCGAGCCAATGTAGATGGCACAATTTTTGAGCTGCCGATCGCCAGAGAAGGGGCAGTTTTACAACCCAAACAACTAATTGCTGAAATCGCTCCGATCGCCCAAAATGCTACTGATTTAGTGTTTAAAGGCGAAATTCCTGCTAGCCAAAGTGAATCGCTACGTACCCAGGGCATTGGTAAAGCAGTAAAACTAAAATTTGATGAATTTCCCTTCGAGACCTATGGCATTGTCAATGGCAAAGTTGCTTGGATTTCGCCTAACTCCAAGATCGTAACCACTGCTACCGGAAATATCACCAACTACGAAGTGCAAGTGGCGATCGATCAAGCCTGTATTAAGTATCAAAACCAATGCCTCCAGTTCAAATCGGGTCAGCCCGCCACCGCCGAAATAATTATTCGCAAACGGCGGATTATCGATTTTATTATGGACCCTTTCACTAAGCTCAAGCCCACCTAGCATGACCGAAATCACCGCTCAAGACTTACTGCATCAAATTAAAATCACTGGCAAAATTCCGGAGTTAATTCATGGCATTCTACAGCACCAAGTTTTGGCAGCAGCCGCCCAGGAATTAAAGATCGAGATTTCCGAGGCCGAACTGCAAATCGGTGCTGACCAGTTCCGATCGAGCAACCGCCTGGAAACTATCCCAGCCACCCAGCAGTGGTTAGCCGATCGACTGTTATCTATGGATGATTTTGAGCAACTAGTTACCACCAATTTGCTAGCATCCAAAGTAGCGCGCTGCTTGTTTGCCGATCGAGTAGCTCCCTATTTTCATCAAAATACCCTGGATTACGCTGCCGCAGTGATCTACGAAATCATCTTAAAAGACCAAAACCTGGCGATCGAACTATTTTATGCCATTCAAGAAGGAGACATGAGCTTTGCTGATGCCGCCCGCACCTATGGTCAAGATCTAGAAATTCAGCGCCTTGGTGGCTATCTGGGCACAGTCAGTCGCAAAAAGATGTCGCCAGAATTATCCGCAGCGATATTTGCCGCCCAACCACCGCAGATTTTAAAACCGATTAAGGTAGGTCAGCAAGTACATCTCATTTTGGTGGAAGAAATCATTAAACCCCAGCTCACAACAGCATTACAAGAGCAAATTATGTGGCAGCTATTTCAGGAATGGCTCCAGGAAAAAATAGTAGCTCGTCGATCGGGTTTGCGAATAAAACTATAGAATCATTGGGTAGCAAAGCAAACCGGGACACTTCAGATCAGACTACGCAAGACAACCGGGCTTCGACTCCGCTCAGCCCTCATCAACATTATCGTTGAGCTGGTCGATCCATCTCATTAGCTAAGTTAGCATAGTTACGCGGGTCACCCGCAAAAATCTGTTCCCGCTCAGCACCTTTGCGAGCATAGAGAGTATCTAAAATCTCTTGCCAGTCAATGTTGGGAATCGATTCTGGAATTGGTGACGGAACAACGATGCCAGCTTGAATTTGCTGTTGAGCTAGACAGGCTCGGGCACGGACAGCCCAAACTGCATCTTGAGCCATGATAATTTCTAAAGCTGTTTGAATTTGGGTTTTCCAATCGGGGTAATCTTCGATCGCCCCCGTCAAATTTTGTAACCCAGCTATCGCAGAGTAGCGCACCACCCATTCTTCATCTTGCTGCGCCACGAACAACAGTGCTTCCAGGGCTTCTTCTTGAGCAATTTCTAATAAATCATGGGGAAACCAATGCCATTTCATACTACCTAAACCTTTGGCCGCAGCTCGCCGCACACTCAGAGCAAAGTCGGCAGTGGCAGCCCCTAATAAGGTTACGAGTCCGCGTGGATCGCCGATACCTGCCAAAGCGCGGATCGCCCAAGCGCGGGCGGTGTAGTTGTGGCCATCTAATTGGTCAAGGATCGGAGCAACGGCAGGTTCGCCGATTTTAATCAAACCATCGACGGCGGCCACAGCAGCACCGGGGTTGTTGTAGCTGAGAGCAGCGATCAAGGTAGGGATGGCGGCTGAACTGTTGGTAGCGGCCAAGTTTTCCATTGCTGCTACCAGCAAGTTAGCAGAGTCTGCGGCTTCGACGGCACGAATTAGGGAGTCGATAGCTGCGCTGTCATTTTCAATGATCGACATGTGGTAAGAGCGGTTACGACTTTTCTATCATACGCCGCCACAGATTCTTGTACTTTCGATTAATCACTGGTAGGCTTCAAAAGCTGCCAGATTTTTTCATCGATATCCGCCAAAATTTCCGATTCCAAATACCCCACTAGTTTTCTCTAACGCATGGTCACAAATTCTTCCGCAGAACTCGGGTGAATGCCTACCGTGGCATCGAAATTGGCTTTAGTAGCACCCATCTTGACGGCGATCGCTACCCCTTGAATAATTTCGGCGGCATGATCACCCACCATATGGGCACCCAATACCTTATCGGTAGCTATTTCTACTACCAACTTCATCAGAGTTTTTTCTTGCTTATCGGGTAGCACATAGTACATCGGGCGGAACTTACTGCGATAGATCTTAATGGCTTCTGCACCATACTGTTCCCTAGCTTCCGCTTCAGTCAGACCCACCGTTGCCGCCTCGGGGTGAGTAAAGATCGCGGTAGGAATATTGGTGTAGCTCATCAACCGGGGCTTATTGCCATAGACCGTATCGGCAAAAGCTCGGCCTTCATTGATCGCCACTGGCGTAAGCTGAATGCGATCGGTGCAGTCACCCACGGCGTAAATATGCTCTTCACTAGTACGATTGTGTTCATCTACCACCACGGCACCATGATGGATTTTCACTTTAGTATTTTCTAGACCCAATCCACCCAAACGCGGTTTGCGACCCAGAGCCGCCAAAGTCAGGGCATCAGCGACGACAGTATCCACCGTATCGCCGGTACCGATCGATACCTGGATACCTTGATTGGTTTGCTCTACCGAAATCAATTGAGCATTGGTATAAATTTTGATGCCATGATGTAGCATCCCAGCTTGGATTTCTTCCCGAATATCTTGGTCAAAACCGCGCAGAATATAGTCATGGCGAATGATCTGGGTGACTTCACTGCCCAAGCCATTAAAAATTCCGGCAAACTCGGAACCGATATAACCACCACCTAACACCACTAGTCGATCGGGCTTTTTGGGTAGGGTAAAAATCTCATCGGAAGTCAGGGCATACTCGATGCCCAAAATATGTGGCTTGACTGGCTCACCACCCACGGCAATCAAAATTCGTTCTCCAGTATATTGCTGATCACCGACGGCTACGGTATGACTATCGACAAACGAACCAACTCCAGTAATCACTTCTACTTTGGAGTTATCCAACATCCGCTGATAGATCCCGTTCAGCCGCCCCACCTCACCGTTGACTTTTTCGACCATCTGCGACCAATCGAGATGGCTCTCTACCTTGCTCCAGCCATAGCCGGTGGCTTCTTCCATTAAGTTAGGGAAATGGGAGGCGTACACCATCAGCTTTTTGGGAATACAGCCGCGATTTACACAGGTGCCACCCAGTCGATCGAATTCAATGATTGCTACTTTGGCTCCATATTCCGCTGCCCGTCTGGCGGTAGCAATACCGCCAGAACCAGCTCCAATTACCAATAAATCGTAGTCGTAGCTCATAGTGACCTCAAGGAATACAGGAAATTATGTGGGGCAGGGGCGATAGCTTTGCTTGCACCGGAGGTGATCAGACTGTGTTTGTGGCTGGGATTCAGCAGCAATTCCAAATCATCAACCAGTGTTGTCGCGCAGTTGCGAGTGCGCAAGGGTTGCCCTGCACGGCTGTCAACCTTACTCAATTTGATGGGTACCGATTTTAAGCGGGACACTGTTGCACTTGCCCTCACCCCAGCCCTCTCCCAAGTTTGGGAGAGGGAGCAAGAAACTACGCTTGATGCTCCGACTCCCCTTCTCCCAAGCTTGGGAGAAGGGGCTGGGGGATGAGG
>JANNEH010000162.1:0-5245 GCA_031378405.1 Synechococcales cyanobacterium OTE_75_metabat_409 | reverse complement strand
GAATCAGGATTCAGACTCATTGAATCGATGCCCTGCTCCACCAAAAACCTGGCAAACTCAGGATAATCGCTCGGAGCTTGCCCACAGATCCCAATCTTGCGCCCTTGCTGTTTGGCCACCCCGATCGCCATTTGAATTAGCTTGCGTACTGCCGGACTGCGTTCATCAAACAAATGTGCCACCAGCGCAGAATCTCGATCGAGACCCAAAGTTAACTGGGTTAAATCATTTGAACCGATCGAAAACCCATCAAACACCTGGGCAAACTCCTCAGCCAAAATCACATTGCTGGGTAACTCACACATCACATAAATCTGTAAACCATTCACCCCCTGTACTAGCCCACTCTTGGCCATCTCGGCGATCGCCAGCCTTCCTTCATCTGGAGTCCGACAGAACGGCACCATCAAAATTACATTAGTCAGCCCCATCTCATCGCGCACCCGCTGCATGGCCTTGCATTCCAGTGCAAAGCCCTCCCGATAGCGATCATCGTAGTAGCGCGAAGCTCCTCGCCAGCCAATCATCGGGTTTTCTTCGATCGGCTCAAACTGTCTGCCCCCTAGCAAATTAGCATACTCATTACTCTTAAAATCTGACAGCCGCACAATCACTGGTTTCGGATAAAATGCCGCCGCAATTGTCGCTATGCCATAGGCCAGTCGATCAACAAAAAAATCTGCTTTATTGGCATACTGCGCCGTTAACTTGGCAATCTTAGCTTTTGCCACTGGGTCTTCTAATTTATCGAAATTCAGCAACGCCAAGGGATGCGCCTGAATATGGTTGGCAATAATAAACTCCATCCGGGTCAAACCCACCCCATCATTAGGAATCGCCGCTAAACTAAAAGCCTCCTGAGGATTGCCCAAATTCATCATTACTTGAGTGCGAGTGCGAGGCACTTGATCGAGTTCCACTTCCTTAACTGCAAATGGCAACATTCCTGGATAGACATGACCTTCCTCACCCTCGGCGCAGCAAACTGTCACTGCTTGGCCCGATCTAATGGCATCAGTGGCTTCATCGCAACCCACGATCGCCGGAATCCCTAGTTCGCGGGCAATAATTGCTGCATGACAAGTGCGACCACCTTGATTGGTCACAATGGCACTGGCTTTTTTCATAATTGGTTCCCAGTCCGGATCGGTGCGACTTGTCACCAACACATCACCTGCTTGGAATAGCTCAATTTGCTGCACATCTACAATTACTCTGGCCACCCCGCTACCAATCAAAGATCCTACGGCTCTGCCGGTGGCGATCGGGGCTGGTCTTTGGTTACCAGTTAAATGATAACTACGCAAGACAGTCTGAGTTTTCTGAGACTGCACAGTTTCTGGGCGAGCTTGGACAATAAACAGCTCTCCAGTCTGACCATCTTTTGCCCATTCAATATCCATCGGGGTTTGAATACCACGCACCTGAGAATAGTGGTTTTCGATAATGCAAGCCCATCTTGCTAGCTGCAAAATTTCGTCATCATTTAAGGCAAAACGCTGCCGATCAACTTCCCGCACCGGCACATTTGTAGTTAATTTCATGCCGCCAGTATCGTAGATCATCTTGATCTCTTTGCTGCCCAAGCGTTTGTCGATAATTGGCCGCAAGCCTTCTTGTAGCTTGGGTTTATAGACCAAATATTCATCGGGGTTCACTGCACCCTGCACTATGGTTTCGCCTAAGCCGTAGGCAGCAGTGATTAAAGCGGCATCTTTGAAGCCAGTTTCAGTGTCGATCGAAAACATTACCCCCGAGGAAGCTAAATCCGATCGCACCATTTTTTGTACTCCTACCGAGAGAGAGACTTCTAGGTGATCAAAATCTTTTTTGTGCCGGTAAGAAATTGCTCGATCGGTAAAAATTGAAGCAAAACATTTGCGACAGGCTTCCAAAACTCCGGTAATGCCATGGACGTTCAGGTAAGTTTCTTGTTGTCCGGCAAAACTGGCATCTGGCAAGTCTTCAGCAGTGGCGCTAGAACGCACGGCTACATCGGTATTGGCACCATATTGGACACAGAGTTCGGTATAGGCCGCAGTAATTGCGGCTTCAATTTCTGGTGAAAAGGGGGTTTCGATCATCAATAGACGAGCTTTTTTTCCCCGTTCTTGTAGGTTCGTCAAGTTATCTATATCTAGATCAGCAAAAAGGTGCTGGAGCTTGGCTGCTAACCCAGCCGATTCCAGAAAGCTGCGATATGCATAGGTGGTAGTGGCAAAACCGAGAGGGACTTTAACTCCCTGACTAGAGAGCTGTTGAATCATTTCGCCCAAGGAGGCATTCTTGCCGCCGACTAGGCTAATATCGGCAATTCCAACGGCGCTAAGGGGCAAAACGAGAGCTGTGGCGTTTGGCATGGTTCTTTTTCCTTGAATGCAGAGAAATAGCTAGCCGCAGATGTAGCTGTCTCTATTTTCCCCTGAGAAATCAATATTTTGTCTGGGTGATGGGGCGGACTTTACAAAAATTGACTGTTTAGCATAGCTCTACTGGTCTGAATACTAATACTTGACCTTATAATTGGAGTAAGACAAATATAGCTGTAATAGCTTTGTTGGTTGAGGAGTTTTTACAAGTAAGTTTTCGGCTCGTTGGCTAAAATGAATTCTCTCCAGAGGTGATGTCATGAGATTTTTGTTACCCCTATCGTTTGAAGAAATTGATGTACTGTCACAGTTAGGTGGTTTGCTGGTTTTAATATTGGTCTTGCATTTGACAGGAGTGAGATTGTAAATTTGACATTTTTTAAACTCAATATTGAGAGGCTTCGCAGATAGTTGTTATATTGTTAACAGCAACTACCTGAGAAGTCTTATGCCTCTTATCCCAGATGTTAATATCCCCAAGGCAATTCAGCTCTGGCAGTGGATTACTAACCCAGTTGGGTACTTGCACAATTGCGATCGGCAGTATGGTGACATTTTTGCTGTGCATTTTTCCAAGCTATTTGATGGTGTGATCTTTGTAAGTAATCCCGCAGCCATTCAACAGCTTTTAACTAGCGACACCAAGCAATTTGCAGCCCCTGGCACGGCGAATCAATTGCTCAAACCATTTTTGGGCGATCGAGGTACTATTTTGCTGGATGGGCTGGAGCACCGCCAACGTCGCCAGTTGGTGATGCCTGCTTTTCATGGAGATAAGGTGCGGGTATATGCTAGCCTGATCCAAAAAATTACCCAGGATTTAATTCAGCAGTGGCCAGAAAATGTGACTATTAATGCTCGCGAGCAAATGCAGTCTATTTCGCTCTTGGTAATTTTACAAACTGTATTTGGACTATACCAAGGTGAAAGGTTAGATATTATTCAGCAGAAACTGGTGGAGGTTTTAACGATTTTTGACTCACCACTCAAGTCTAGCTTTGTCTTTATTCCGCAGTTACAGCAAGATTGGGGGGCTTGGAGTCCTTGGGGGAAAGTTAAACGCAGTTTGGCCGAACTCGATCGCTTAATATATGCTGAAATTGCCGATCGGCGACGGGATTATCATCTCGATAACTCTGCTCGAACTGATATTTTAAGCCTCTTGATTGGCTCTCAAGATGCCGATGGTCAGGGGATGGACGACCAAGAGTTGCGGGATGAGTTGATGACTCTGTTGTTTGCTGGCCATGAAACCACGGCTACGGCCTTATCTTGGGCAATTTATTGGAGTAGTTATTTGCCAGAGGTTCGAGAAAAACTTTTGGCAGAGATTGCGACCTTGGGTACCGATCGAGATTTAGTGGCTATCAATAAATTGCCCTATCTGGGAGCATTTTGTACTGAAGTACTGCGTATTCATCCGGTAGCACTTCTGACTTTTCCCCGAGTGGCACGAGAAGCGGTGTCTCTGCAAGGCTATGATATTGCTGTGGGCCAGGTGGTAATGGGCTGTATTTATTTAACTCATCATCGTCCAGATCTCTATCCAGAACCTGATTTGTTTAAGCCTGAGCGGTTTTTAGAAAATCAGTTTACGCCTTATGAATATGTGCCTTTTGGGGGTGGTAGTCGGCGTTGTATTGGTTTGGCTTTGGCTCAAATGGAGTTGAAATTGGTTTTGGTGGAAATTTTAACTAACTGTCAGGTACAACTTACCGATAAGTTGCCGATCGCTCCGGCACGGCGTGGGGTGACTTTAGCACCACGAACTGGTGTGAATATCAAAATAGTTAAAAAACATTAAAGAAGCAGCAATAAGGTCTGACCGATATAGTGAGATTATCGAAATATATCCATGCCCAAATTACCATATAAGAAACTGCTCATTGGCGAACTAAGCTGGAAAAGAATGCTTCGATCGATCCTGTTTGTTTATACCTGCTTTGCCCTCTACGTCTTTTTTCGCGCTGATAGCATGATGTTTATGCCCCAGCCTGCGACTTACCAAGACACCAAAGACATCCTCAAATTACCAGTCAGCAAGACCGAAAAAATCTCCGCGATCTATTTGCCCAATCCCCAAGCCAAATACACCTTGCTCTTCAACCATGGCAATGCCTCGGATTTAGGAGACTTACGTTCGCTGCTCGATCGATTACACAACTGGGGCTTTAGCGTGTTTGCCTACGATTATCGCGGTTATGGTACCAGTGATGGCCAGCCAAGTGAACAAAATGCCTATCAAGATGCCACTGCTGCCTATATGTACCTAACTCAAGAACTGAAAGTGCCGCCAGAGCAAATCATTATTTATGGCCAATCGATCGGCGGTGGAGCAGCTACAGAACTCGCCGCCAATCAACCGGTAGCTGGCTTGATCTTAGAGAGTTCTTTTACCTCTGCTTTCCGAGTCATTGTCCCCTTTCCAATCTTGCCCTTCGACAAATTTACGAACCAAGATAAACTGCATAAAGTTCGCTGCCCTGTTTTAGTAATGCATGGTGAAGCTGACGAAATCATTCCATTTCAACATGGACAGAAACTCTATACATCTGCCCCAGAGCCAAAGTTGTCTCTCTGGGTGCCGAGAGCAGGGCACAATGATTTTACTGCGGTGGCGGGCGATCGGCACCGCAATGCTTTGCGAGCATTTCAGCAACTGATCACAACCGATAAATAGGGGTGCAAATTGACACGAATGAGTTCTTCATTGATCGATTCTTTGTCTGAAAATGGGGTACCGATTTTAAGCGGGACACTGTTGCACTTGCCCTCACCCCAGCCCTCTCCCAAGTTTGGGAGAGGGAGCAAGAAACTACGCTTGATGCTCCGACTCCCCTTCTCCCAAGCTTGGGAGAAGGGGCTGGGGGATGAGG
>JANNEH010000108.1:0-19363 GCA_031378405.1 Synechococcales cyanobacterium OTE_75_metabat_409 | reverse complement strand
TTTTAATTATTTTCCTATCCAGTCAGAACCATGCCCGACCCAATTTTACCAGTTGCCCCGGATAGCACTAGCTCTATTACGGCCTCCCCGCTACTGACGAATCAAGAGCCGCTGCCCAGCAGTGGCAGCATTAGTCCAATTAGTCTGGAACAGCCGATCGGGGCAGTGCAAACCGCTACTGGTGGAATTGTGCCGCTGAATGCGTCGGTACAAAATGCGGTTAGTACTGCGGCAGACCTATTGCCACCGAAGTTAGATGTGATGTTGGTCGCCGATGATGGTTTTTCGGGTGGCGATCGAGTTACTAGCACCCCCGATATTACGGGCATGGTGGCAGATAATTTTGGCGTAGATAAACTCCTGGGCAAATTCACGGGTCAAACTGCTTTTGTCGATATTAAAAGTGCTCTGCAAGCCGATGGCAAATTCACTCTCGATCGGCAACGCTTAGGGCAAATTAAGGGCAAAGCTCTAGCGGCTGGAGATTATCAATTTGAAGTTCAAGCCATCGATCTCGCGGGTAATCTCAGTACCAAAGCAGTGCAGTTTACCCTAGAAAATCCGCTGCTGCATTCCTATAAGGTCAACGACAGCGACATCAGTACCACCAACGAGGTAAACAAGTTCAAATACACGGGTACCTGGAATTTGTCCACCGAGTCCAACGCTTATGGTGGCAATGCTCACTGGACTAACGATCTCACTGCTAGTTACGAGGTGAAGTTCTATGGCTCTCAGGCGCAGCTCTTTAGTATTCGTAACCCCTGGGGTGGCATCGCCGCAGTTAGCGTAGATGGTGGTGGCGAAAAGTTGGTAGATACCTATGGTACCGATTGGCAAAACCAGGCATTTTTTAAAAGTGAGGTGTTAGATACTGGTCTCCACACCATTAAAGTGCGGGTGACTGGCCAGAAAAATGCCGCTTCTGGCGACCACATGATCTCGATCGATCGGCTGAATGTTTTAACTCCCGATCTAAATAGTAATACCGGCACTGCTGACCTAGCTACTGTAGCCACAGCCAATAACCAGAATCTGCTGTTTTCACCCTATGGCTGGGGTACTGTCAATAACGGCGTACAAACCAGTAATGCTGGAGCCTATATTAAGTTCCGGTTCAATGGTTCTACGGCTGCTCTGAATGTGGATACTAGCAACCAAACTTCCTTCCCGCTGTTAGATGTATATGTAGACGGCAAACAGACCGGCGATCAACTGTGGTTGAAGAACTCCAACAATGGTCAAATTCAGTTATTTGGCGGTAGCGCTGGAGACCATGATGTAGTGGTATATTTCCGCCGCAGAGAGTTGTTTGATGGCACCAACGCTGCTGTGACTGCGGCCAAACAGCAAGATTGGCTAACCGATGCTGAACATTTGCGGATCACCGGAGTCCAGATCAGCGGTGGCACGGGCTTTTTAAATAATTCCTTTGCCCGCAATAAAACAGCGGTATTTTTTGGCGACAGCATTACCGAAGGTGGTGTCCAGACCTATGAACCCAACGCCCCCGATCGGCCAGCGAATTTCCCTTTTACCGATATTGTCAATAATTTCTCTTACAAAACCTACGCTGCCAGACTGGGCGATTTGCTGAATGTAGAATATGGCCAAGTGGGTTGGAGCGGCTCTGGCTGGGTGCGACCATCGACTCCTACTGGTAACCCACCGGTATTGGATAGCTGGCTGCGCTACAACGGTCAAAGCTCCGCCCAACGCAACTTTAATCCCCAGCCAGACTATGTATTCATGAACTTGGGTACCAACGATATTCCGTTTAACGCTGGTGAAAACAACATTAACTTCAATGTCACCGATACCGCCTATACCTGGCTGAAAGAAGCAAGGCAAAGGATTCCTGGTGCCGAGATTTTTGTGATTTACCCCTTTAATCAAACCAAGAACGCTGAGCTAAGACAGGGTATTGTCCGTTATCTCAACGAGAACCCTGGTGACACCAAAATTCATGCTCTGAACTTGGGCGCAGAGGGTGCCAGAGGTTTGGTAGGGCCATATATTGCCGAATTTGCTGTCGATAGTGTCCATCCTACCGCCAGCCGCCATCAACAGCTAGCGGGCTTGTTGTACGACCAAATCAAACCAATTATCGGTGTATCTTCTACGATCATTGACGATACCAGTACTGCTTCGGCTACGGGTCTAAATACGGTGAAATATACTGGTCTCTGGCGGAATGAGCCACTACCGGGCAATCCGGCTCGCTATAGCTATCTTTCTAGCGACCCTAATGCTACCTATGAAGTTACCTTTAGAGGCGATCGAATCCGACTCTTTGGTAATAAAAATACCAACGAAGGCATCGCGGCCATCAGCATCGATGGCGGTACCGAAGTTACTACCGATCTCTATAGCAGCAATCCCCTCAATGATTCCCTGCTGTATCAAAGTGGTAGCCTAGGTAATGGATTCCACACTATCAAAGTGCGGGTTACTGGTCAAAAGAATATAAGTTCTACCGGTAGTTCGATCGACCTAGGTAAGCTAGAAATCTTTTAGGTGTGGGCTACTAGTTAGAAAAGTTGCTAACGGTGGGTGAAGCGAACCGTGGTACGCGGCTGACCTATGATGATGGTGTGTTAGAGATTGTGCCGCTAAAAGAACACGAGTTTTTCTCAGATAGTATTGCGTACTTGCAAACCACCAAAACGATGAAACATGGCAAAACTATACTATCGAGGTATGTCAGAGCAGAATGGTAAACCCAAAATTGGTCGCAGTGCCAGACTGTTAGGGATTAGACCGACTATCGATATAAATATTGAGCAGATGCGAATGGGTTGTCTGGATGAGCAAGGATATCTGTTACCAGAACCACAGCACAAGTTGCAAGGCGATCATGTAACCGTTGCTATTAGAGACACGAAAGGAATGTCTGTGTCCCTATCAATCGAAGGTTTACCAGCATTTCGTAAACCTGCCGGATTTGGAGGAATTGGCAAAGATCCTTTGTGGCAAATTGATGACAGCATTATCGCTGGCGATTTGCAGGCTGTCCAAGATAGCCCCACCCACGTTAGCATCATGCCCAGCGTTACAATGTCCCTAGACAAGTACGAGGCAGCACTAGCAAACACCCAAAAATATTGGGAAAGAGTTGATGAGTGAAATACACAAACAATAGGAGCCTATAAGAATGGCATGGATATTTGGTTTGTCGGCAGAATGTGGTTCTGATGAAAGTAACGCACATAAATTTGCTCAACATTTTGAGGGAATATCATGGTTGCTGTCAAATAGTCGTCAGTGCCAATGTCACACGGACACTTTTCAAGATATTGAGGAAAATTGGTGGTGTCGAGTTTCACCCAACAATCTTAGCGAAGTAGGAATAGATAGTCCAGAAAGTGCCTACTTAATGACAGAATTAGGAATCTTACTCTATCAGTCTCTACGATTTGCTCCTCCATTCCGTTATGCGCTAGTCGGTGTTGAAGTCGATGAATTCAGAACTTACAGTGAGCTTATCGAAGAATCATCTAACTTATCTATTCCAGGACTGGTTTTAGCAAAATCACTCGAACAAGAGCTAGGAATATTGCCAGTATTTCGCTCCTTTAGCCCTAGTTATGTTTGGCAACCCTACGCAGGAGAAATCTACAATCCGTTAATGGCATCCCCAAACTTGAAAAACAAGCTAAATGAACTGTTGGCAGTGAGTTGAGTTCACAACATCGATTGAAGCCGACTTCTCAAAAGCGATCTGTAAAAGCCAAAGTTTACCACAAGACCTCAAATTTGCATTTTGAAATCTTCGTGTCAAGAATTTTTCATTTACTTCTATCTTATAAATGCCTCTTTTCACGGGCTAATATAGTTTGTTGGTTGCAAACGTTGCTTGCGTTCGGTGAGCGCGAACGTTGTGCTGAACGAGCAGTGCCGAAAAAATCATGCTACGATCGCACATGTAATCCTGATTTAAGACAGTGCTAGTCTATGGTTGTTGCAGCACCAGAACCCAAAACCGATATTCAACAGCCCGTGGGTGAGCAGAGAGTAGTACTGCGGGGGTTGACTTGGGAAAACTATTTGCAAATTTTGGCTGCTTTGCCCGAAAGTCGCGGTTCACGACTGACCTACGATGATGGTGTATTGGAGATCACTGTGCCACTAGAAGAACATGAGTTTTCCTCAGATAATATTGCATATTTTCTGTTGACTTTAGTTGAATTGATGGGGCTAAAGCTGAAATCGATGGGTTCGACGACGATGAAATACCCCGGATTGCAAAAGGGCGCTGAACCCGATAAAGCCTTCTACATTCAGAATCATGCCTTGGTGAAGGGGCGGAATGTGGATTTTGCTCAAGATCCACCACCAGATCTGGTAGTAGAAGTTGATATTACGCATACAGATATTCAGAAAAATCAATTTTATGCCCGATTGGGTGTGCCAGAATTCTGGCGGTTCAATGGCCAGGTTCTGCGAATTTACCAGCTTCAGAATGCCTTGTATATCGAGGTCGATCAAAGTCCAACCTTCCCATTAATTCCCAAGCAATGGCTCTATGATTTTTTGAATGCAGCCAAGGAAGATGAGATTGAGGCGGTAAAGGCACTAAGATCTCGCTTTGCGCTATTACCCAACACAATGACAGACTGAGGATTTTGATCAATAGCCGCTATAGAAATAGCAGTAATCCAACTGCTCGATCGCCTTCCGCACCTGCCGACTAGCCAACCAGCCAAAAAATATCCCACCCAACAGCAAGCCGATCGGTGTCCAGCTAATGCCCCATAAATGCCCCAAAATATAACCACAGATTAAATTAATTAACGTAGCTGGCCAGAGCATTTTAAGTACCGCTGGCATTTGGTTGAGAGTCAGTAAAATAATTGTGTTCCAGAGGCCAAAGGCCAAAGTGAGGTATCCAATAATCCCGAGACTGGTGAGAGTGATACTAACCAATGGTTGATGCGTGATCGACATCAAAACCAGCGTAATAATCCCTACTACCAGAGCAATCAATACCACCAACAGGCTGATCGAACGATAGCGACTTTTTAGTTTTTCGACCAGCTTATGCACATTGTTAGGAGTGGCCGGTCTGGCAATTTGATACCACCAAATACTATACTTGGCTGCCAAATACTCCACAAAGGGCATTACTATCAAAAAGTTTAGCAGCGCCAAATCCATGGGATGTTGGTAATTGCTATTGATGGCAAAAGGTACATTGCTATATCTATCTAACACTAAACCCGCTGCAAATCGATCGGCAAACAAAAAGCCAAAGTATAGTAATCCATAGAAAAAATAGGGACTCAGCAAATAAGCGATCGCCGCTGACTTGGGCAAAGCAGGTAATTGTGCTTGGCGGCTTTCGTCTCGCCGGGCTTGGATATATACCCACAACAGCATTAATAACATGCCGACCAAGGCACCAGACATAGTTACGATCTGGCAAATTACATCATTTAGGCGCAACCCCAGCCGACAAAACAAAAAAATTGCAGCAATCATCACTAAAGCAGTGGGGGTAGACCACCTGTAGCGCAGTGATACCATCGCAAACACCTGCCACATAATGCTTAAGATCATAAAGTAGCAGCCGGTAATAATTAAGGCATTGTCACCAGCATAGCTGCGATAAAAGCCAAAACAGATCCAAATAATTCCCAGCAAAATACTAGTAATTATTCCCATCACAAAAATTGGCCGACAAGAGCGCTGGGCATGAATTGGTTCATTCATGTTTTTGTAAAACGAACCACGCCGCTGAATCATTTGCACAAAACCACCACTGGCGATCAGACTCCCCATCAAGGCTGGTGACAGTAAGGCGCTAAATTGGACTGGTACTATGTCTGTATCTGTCCAAGAAAAGAAATTATCTACCACCATCGAAACCACAAACGGAATCGCATACAAAAAACTGCGCGAAAACTCGGCGCAGAAAAAAGCGATTTCGGCTGGATAAGAACGACGGATAATTTGGGGTGGTGTGGGCGGCACTGTTGCCAAATAACCATTTTCTCGCAGATAGCTATAAATTTCTGAGCCTAACGCCAAAGAATCAGAATAACCAAACTCGCTGGCAATCTGCCGATCGGTATAACCCAAAGATTCTAAAATTGCCGCAATTTCCCAAC
Organism: Synechococcales cyanobacterium OTE_75_metabat_409; assembly: GCA_031378405.1. Lineage (GTDB taxonomy): Bacteria > Cyanobacteriota > Cyanobacteriia > Cyanobacteriales > Chamaesiphonaceae > JAAFHZ01. The sequence continues at coordinate 13,253 of JANNEH010000108.1, read as the reverse complement.
GATCGGCTGGCTGGGGGCTAATGGTCTGCACCTCGGCGATCGCTTCTTGTAATTTGGGGTTGGCAAGTCTGGCACTGTTCACGGTCTGTTTTTACTCCTTCACTAGTTCCGATCATTGGCCGACATCATGGCAGTAGATTGATTGGTCAACATCTCAATTTTTACCTGACGAATCAATTGCTCATACACATCAATGTGGGTCTGAGAAAATAATTTCTTGGTAAACATCGCCATGGCTCGATCGCGAGCTTGTTCGCCATACTTGCCGCGTTCTTCGATCGATAAAGTCAACATATGTAATATACCCTCAGCCATGGCCGGTGGCTGCTTTGCTGGCACCAACATGCCGGTTTCGCCCAAGGCTTCACCCACGCCGCCCACATCAGTAGCCACGATCGTCCCGCCAGATAACATAGCTTCTACTACTGCATAAGGAAAGCCCTCCGAAATACTAGACATAGCTACCACATCAGAAGTACTATAGACTCGCCAAGGCTCTGTCGTGAAACCGGCAAAATTAATGGTGTTTTCCAAGCGCAGGTTGGTCACAGTAGCCTGACAGTCGCGAAAGTAGTTTTCGTCCGAAGGTTTGCCATAGAGCTGAAACTCCACATTGGGAATTTTGTCCCGGACAATCGCTGCTGCTTTGATTAGCTCTAGCTGTCCTTTTAGCGGAAAGATCAGACCCATATTCATCACGATCGGATGAGAGGGATCTAAGCGCGGCACCGGCTTGAAAATATCTGGATCAGCGCCATTGTAAATTACTTGGATTTTACTAGCCGGGACTCCCCACCATTTTTCCCAGCGGGCATTGTATGCACAAACAGGGGCAATCAGATCGGCGAAAAAATAGTTTAAGCGCACCACTGCACCCACCAACTTATTCAAAAATAGCCGTACAAATAGGGAATCGATCGTTTGCACCAGCCGTAAATAGTTTTCCCGTACAATAATGCCGTGCTCGGTGAGCATGTAGGGCAAGCCATGTTTGATTTTGCCAATTACCCCCGGCAGACCACAAAAAGAAGCTGCCGAAGAGTGAATTAAATCGACTTCTGGCACCGGTACATGAATTGGCAGCATAAAGCGATGAAAAAAGCGCAGGGCTTCGGTCATCTCACCCACCGTAATATCCGAAACTCGACAACGGTCTTGCCAGGGTTGTAGCACAATATCTTGAAAGCTCTCCCATACCAATACCGAGGTCATGGTGGCGTTGTAATCATACTGGAGAAAATAGTCGTGCAGGTCTACTAGCAGTCTGCCCATCCGGCGGGTATTGTGGCTGTCGTGGACTACTCCGTGTAAGAATTCTTGAAAAATCGGTAAAAACTTGTGAGCAATCACTGCTTTGGTGGTGGCACTTTTGCTGCGCACCGCCCGCACAAATGGCATCCGCCAGCTAAATTCCAACGGATCTTCTACGCCCCACAATGGAATTTTAATCAGCTCGGTAACATTCGGGGCACATTGGTATTGCTGAAATAAGTAGGGGTTGGCGATCACCGCAAATATTTTAAAATCCACATTGCTTAACGACTCGGTTAGCTCATGGCACCAAGTACTCACCCCTCCTCTTTGGAAAGGGTAAGTTCCTTCAGTTGTTAGTAATACGCGGGGTCGGGTCATTTTGGCGGCCTATTTGTTTATTTCATCGGAAAATAAATAGTGGCGGGCTGACCCACAAAGAAATCATTCCCAACTTGGAATTCAACTTCTACTTTTTGCTTACGATTTTCTCCTGTAGGAGAAATATTTGCAACCCTGCCGGTATAATCACGCACATCATTACCACTTTTAATTTTGACGAAGGCGCGGCGACCAACTTGGATGGTAGTGGCTAGCTTTTCTTCTACTTCTACAATGGTTTTGAGTTGTTGTGGACTGGCCAGACTTACCAGTTTGTTGCCAGTGAATACCTGATCACCGGTATTGACGGGCAATTCTACCACACTGCCATTTGTGGTAGCAGTGATATCGATCAGCACTGGTTGATTGCTAATACTGGTGGCAGAAGCCACTGGGCTAGGAGTAGCTAGCGATCGCTGACGCAGAGCTTGGAGATTAGTGCTCAACTGTTGATAGTTGAGGCGCTCTTGCTGAATTTGTTCTTGCAGTTTGCGAATTCTTTCTTCTTGTTCCTTGAGGGCAAGCTGTTGTTGGATGCGAATTTTTTGGGACTGAGCGGGCTGGGTGCGATTGTTGTTGGCTTCAGTGAGGGCTTGTCTCGCATTGTTGTAGTCCGATCGCGCGGCATCTAGATTAATTTTGGCAGTGGCCATGTCCGATCGAGCCTGATCCACTTGTTCGCGGGCTAAACCACCAGATTCTAGCAGTTGTTGGCGGGCAGTATAAGCCCTGACTCTGGCATCGTATTCGTTTTGTTGGCGATTGTAGGCGTACTTGGTTTTCTGGACGGTTTCTTGGCGTTGTTGAATTAGGGCTTTTTGGCTGGCCTGGAGCTGGTTTTCATCAATTTGTTGATTGGCGCTGGCCAACTGGTTGCGCAGGGGGGTAACAATGCCATTTTGGGTGGTAAGCTGCTGTTCTAAAATGCTCGATCGCTGCTGAGACTGTTGCTGTTGTTGCACTAAAGCCTGCTGCTGCTGCAAAAGGACTTGCTGCTGAGACTGCTGCTGTTGAATCAGGGCCTGTTGTTGCTGGGTGGCTTGTTGTTGTTGTTGCTGGGCTTTTTCTTGGTTGGTGCGTTCGGCTTCGACGTTGCGGATGGTCATCAGCACGTCTCCTGATTTGACAGCCTGACCAACTTTTACTTTGACTTCCTGGACGTATCCGGGGATAGTAGAGTTGATTTTGTTGGTTTGTTGGGCTTCGATTTTGCCGGTAAAAGGGGTTTCTTGGAGCTTAGTAGCCCGTTCACTGGCGGTAATTGCTCCTTGAGGCTGCTGTAAGCTTTGGCGAACAACATAAATGGAACCGATCGCCCCTAAGGCCAGGGCAATACCAGCCACCACCTGTGCCCAGCTAGCTGATTTGCTACCAATGCGGGTTTCATCTACTACATCCAGTAGCATTTCTGAAGCCGGAGGCTGTTCAACTAGCGATCCGGTATCGGAGATTCGCCGTTGAATTTTGAAGCCGGTGATGGCCAAGCCACTTAAACCAGTCACATCTAGCTCGGTGGGGATGGGACGTTGACTGAGGGGGGCACCGCTGGACTTGGCGGGTAGCTCGGGAATAAATTGTTCAAACAAACCGGGCGCAATTTGGGTATAGCCCCGATGCACAAAGCGCACGGCATCTTGGATTTCTTCGGCGGAGGCTCCTTTGAGCAAGTAGCCTTTGGCCCCGGCATGGATCGATCGAGCCACATACTCATTACTATCGTGGCTGCTGAGTACCAAGACCCGCACTTTTTTACTCAGCTCACTGTGGGCAATAATTTTAGTCGCCAGCACCCCATCAATGTCGGGCATTTCCATGTCCATCAACACCACATCTGGCTCGACATTCTTGACTTGTTCGATCGCGTCGTAGCCGTTATCTACCATGCCGACAATTTCAAAATCCGGCTCTGGCTCTAAGATAAACTTGAGCCGCTCCCGAATACTTTTCTGATCGTCTACTATAAGAATGCGAATCATTGCTGCTGCTGGCCATTGGTAGTTTGATTTCGCAGCGTTCAAGTCTTGAGCGTAGGCACCTTGCATAGCCGTAGCATTGGACTCAACGTCCAAATCTGCTGATTGTATTGCGATCGACTGGTCAGTTGTATCCGCCATTTGACTTGAACTTAAAAGAATTCTCCCATGATTTATCCCAGTGGTTAAAGCTTGGAATGTAAATCTTAGGTTCTTTCTACTTTGCCCGTTTTACTCTAGAGAAATAACAAGCGGGTCTCTTTTCCGTATTTATGCTGATATCTGAAAATCCTTCTGCTCTGAAAACCGATCGTGCTCAAGAAGCTGATTGGCGTTTGTTTGCGCGGCTGATTCCCTATGCTCGCAAAAGTAGTTCCATGCTGCTGTTTTCTTTGGTGCTGCTGCTGCCGTTGGCAGTTTCCAACGCCGTGCAGCCATTGTTGATTGGGCAGGCCATCTCTCGCATTCGGGCAGAGAAAACTTGGCCTTTTATTACCGCCATGCCTTTGGGAGATGCCTTGAATACCCTGACGCTGCTATTGCTGGTGACAGTAACAGTGCGGCTGGTGTTGTCGGCGGTGCAGGGCTATACGGTGCAGCGAATTGGTCAACAAATGACCGCAGATATTCGGCAAGATTTGTTTAACCATGTGACTTCGTTGGGAGTGCGGTTTTTTGATAATACACCGGTAGGTAAGCTGATTACCCGCTTAACCAATGATGTAGAAGCTCTGGGGGATGTATTTACTACCGGGACAGTGGGGATTGTCAGTGATTTATTTTCACTGTTGATTTTGGCAGCGACGATGTTTTGGTATCAGTGGCAGTTGGCCACAGCACTCACTTTAATGTTGGTGCCGGTGTCGGCCTTGATTGTTTATTTTCAGTATGAGTACCGCAAGGCCAACTATAAGGCGCGAGAAGAGCTATCGACCATGAATGCCAGTCTGCAAGAGAATATTACTGGAATCAATGTGGTGCAGCTCTTTCGTCGTCAGCGGTTTAATGCCGAGCAGTTTCGATCGATCAATCAAAAATATGTGGCCGAAATTGATAAGACCAATTTTCATGACTCGGCAATTTCGGCAACCTTAGAATGGATTTCTTTGGTGGCAATCGCCGTGGTGCTGTGGTTGGGGGCAGGGATGATCGTAGGTAAACAGATCGATCTGGGTACGCTGTCAGCGTTTGTGATTTTTGCCCAAAGGTTGTTTGAACCGTTGCGCCAATTTGGGGAGAAGTTTACGGCGATTCAAGCCGGGTTTACGGCGGTGGAGCGGGTCAGCGATATTTTACAAGAGCCGATCGAAATCAAAGATTCTTTAGAAATTGGTCGCAAGCTCACCGATCTGGATCGAGATGGCGGTGGTGAAATTCGGTTTGATCATGTGTGGTTTGCTTATAAAGATGATGATTATGTCATTCAGGACTTAGATTTTACAATTCGTCCCGGCGAAAAAATTGCTTTAGTAGGTCCAACCGGGGCAGGAAAAAGCACCATTATTCGCTTGCTCTGTCGGTTGTATGAACCAACTAAGGGGCGGATTCTAATTGATGGCATAGATATTCGCAATTTACCCCAGCGGGAACTGCGCCGCTATTTGGGAGTAATTTTGCAGGATGGCTTTTTGTTTGTGGGAGATGTGAAGAGCAATATTACTCTGGGTGAGGATTATTCTCTGGCGCAGGTGCAGCAGGCAGCAGCAGATACCAATATCGATGGTTTGCTCTCCGAATTGCCTCAGGGGTATGATACTCAGTTGCGGGAGCGAGGCACGAATCTTTCCGGTGGTCAGAAGCAACTTTTGGCTTTCGCGCGGGCGGCGATTCGTAATCCCAAGGTGTTGGTGTTGGATGAGGCCACGGCGAATTTGGATGTGGGCACAGAAGCGCTGATTCAGGAGGCGTTGAATCGTTTATTAGTTGGCCGCACGGCGATTATTATTGCCCATCGGTTATCCACTATTCGGTATGTCGATCGTATTTTTGTGCTCAAGCAAGGTGCGCTGGTGGAATCTGGCAACCATGAAGAGTTAATGGCGGCAGGCGGTCTCTATGCTGGTCTACATCAGTTGCAGATGTTGGGAAGTTAAGTGATTAGTGCTTTACCGAAAAACTTGCATCGGCAGGAAGCCCTTGGCTCATGCGATTCAATGCACTTTTAGCTTTAGCTGTCCAACCATCGGGCTGATGATATACCTGCAAAAATGCTTGAAGCTGCTTTTTTGCTTGAGGATATTCACCTAAAATATAGTGTGACATTCCAGCATGATAGGTCGCCATATAGTTCTCTGGCCAATACTTCACCACCAAATCCATAATTGGCCCGGCAGATTTATCATCTCCAGCATCAGCTACGGGATGGCCAATATTAAAGACGACTGCGGCAGCCTGTCCTTGATAACCTTGGGGCACTTGTTGAATAGTTCGATCGGCCAAATCGATCCGACCAGCTAAAGCATAACAACTTGCGGCATAGCCTATTCCCTGGGGGGTTTTAGGATAGTCAACTCTCTGCATAGCAGTAACTACTTCTACTGAATTACAACTGGGTTTAATCTGGTTAAACCACTGCTGTTCATTATTCCCAGTAACGATAGGTGTTGTTGCAGTAGTGATTGGGGTGGGGTTTGTACTCCGCAAAAAGCGTGGTGAAATGCTTACAACAAAGGTGGTGATTGTCGCAACTGCCATCATGACATATTGTCGCTGATTGTTTGGAGACTTCGGATTGGCCTTGCCCGTAATGTCAATTTTCTGGAGTTCTTGGAGGGCGATCGCGGCGTTGCCATAACGATCTTTAGCATTTGGTGCCACCATCTTTTGGAGCCAATCAATAAAATCAGGATTTATTCCGGGCAACAGATGGCGAAACTTGAATTGATAATTTTCATCAATTAAATTGCTGATGTTGACTGCCGAAGTATTGGTCAAGAGGGCGATCGTGGTTGCGCCTAAGCTATACAGATCTGATGCCGTGGTCAAAGGCCGATTAAACAGCTCTTCTGGTGGCATAAAGCCCGGTGTACCAGCCATGACACTACTCATTGCCACCTCCGAACTATTGACTCTAGCTAAACCAAAGTCAATTAAGTAGGCATGATTATCGGAATCAACCAAGATATTTTCGGGCTTAATATCTCGATGAATAATCATTGGGATACGCTGTTGTAAGTCTTCTAGAATCTCCAAGACAGAAATGATAATTTTTTTGATTGCTGCTGGCTCAAAGCTTTTGGTACTAGCTAAATCCGGAGCATCTTGATATTCCTGCACCATACAAAAACCATCACTGGTTTCAAAAGAATCTAAATAGCGCGGGATGCGGGGATGCTGGACTTCTTGGAGAATGGCAATTTCTCTTTCGTAAGCTTTAAAGCCTTGCCAATTTGTGCTTTCTTGGGCAAACCGAAATTGCTTGATCACTACCTGCTGCTGATTTAGGAGATTTTCGGCCAAATAACTGACTCTACCGCCTTCGCGATTGCGTCCAAGTTCGCGCACGACTTGATAGCTGTGGCTAGAAAAATCTGGGTGGTTACTCATAGCAAAGCAGAAACTGAAAGACTTGCTGTTAGTGTTCCCCAATCGCCTAATTTCCAACTCAAAGATTTATTAAGGATTGGTCAGTTTCAATGTGTGCTTTACCGAGACTTGTTACGATCGAGCAGCATATTTTAAAAAATATCTATGACCAGTCTCCTCGATCAATTTCCAGACCTGACCGCCGATGATTATGTCGTGATCGGTTTGGCCACTTGCTTCTTCCGCGATGAAGACGGCGTAAAACAAGTGCAAATCGTGGAGCCAATTCCCGCATCGGCTTTAGAAGCTTTATTGAAAGGCGTACCGACCTCTTACTCGTTGGCCGTTGCCACCACCGTGGGTGCCGTGCTGGTTGATGGTCCCCAAATTCCCCTGGGTTTCCCTGATGGAGTCGAGATCGCCCACGAATTTGTCGATCGCACCATCGCCGCTACCCGCACCTTCAAGCGATCGCCAGAATCTACCACCCTGATTCCCTTGGGTGATACCTACACCGAATTCAAATTCTCTACTGAGCGTAAGCGGGTGCTCAATGCTAGCCGCACCGTCACCAAAGATGATAATGTCAAACAGCACTCGCACACTCATGCGCAGCTCTAACTGACATCTAGAGATCCAATGCCCAATCAAGTTGTATCAGATCAAATTTTACAAGAAATTCAAGCTCTGCAATTTCATGATCTTCCAGCAGCCAGCACTCGGATGCTGGAATTTTTGCGTGGTTCAGACCTGCCTTTTGTGGTTGAAAGCGTCATAGTTCGTCCTCTGGCTGTATCCCTCAACTCGATCAACGGGTTCATTACCACCGATACTGGTCGCAAATTATTTTTCAAGACCCATATTGAACCTCAGAGCATTATCAATGAATACTATAATGCCGAAATTTTAGCAGCAGCTAAGTATCCAACCATCCAGCCGCTGTTTGGGGCTACTGAATATGGCAAACAGTTGTTGATTTATGATTATTTTGATGCCCCCTCATTATTTGATGTGTTGCGCGAGATCGAAACCGGTCAACGGCAAGATGGGGGTCGCATTGTAGCCATTCAAGAACAGGCCGATCGACAGCTTGCAGAAATATACTCCCAGACCATGCAACCGCTCAGTGCCGAGGAGCACGCTCAAGCCCCAATTCATCAACTGTTTTATCATCGGCTGGTAGGTGGTCGCTATGACAGTTTTTATGTGGGTCAAGATGTGGCCTTACCGGGTAAGACAGTGCCTTTTGCCGAATTATCCCAGTGGCGCTGGCGGATTAATGGCATAGAGTATCAAGATTCGCTGCAAGAGATTGTGGCCAGAGCGATCCAGGTTTTGAATCCGGCCAGTCGGGATGTTTGGTCGGTGGTCGGTCATGGAGATGCTCACAATGGCAATGTGTTTTTGGACCAAGATAAATTGATCTATTTTGACCCGGCCTTTGCTGGTCGTCATTCCTTTTTGTTGGATTTAACCAAGCCGATGTTTCACAACGTGTTTGCTACTTGGATGTATTTTCCGCAAGATGTGGCCGATCGATTGCAAATTCCCTGGACAGTTCAAGACGGGGTGATCGAAGTAGTCCATGATTTTGTGCCGATTCCCGAGCGCTGGGCAACCCTGCGATCGAAGCTACATTTTGTTTTGGAGCCTATTTTGGCTGAGCTGGGCGACCGGCGACCTTCTCATTGGCGAGAATACCTCAAAGCTGCTCTGTTCTGCTGTCCGTTCTTAACCATGAATCTTCGCGATCCAGCGAAGTTTCCCCCAGCCATTACTCTCTTGGGTTTATCTCTGGCGGTAGAAATGGGTAGTATCGGTGCCGGAATTCTCGATCGAGAGCTAGATGCTTATGATTAATACGTTGGGTTTCCTGGCCTGATTTAATGAAATAAGGCGAGAATTGTAAACTGCCTGTAAAAAAAATGGCTAATTTTAATGAAGCCATTTACAGTGTTAAGTGGCGGCCAACAGTCAGTAATTAAAAATCATGAGTCAACCAACTCCTTACGAACGGCTTGGCATTGGAATGGATGCTTCTTTTGAAGAGATCCAGGCAGCAAAACACCATCTGCAATCATCTAGCGGTGGTGACCAACGGGCGATCGATGATATTGAAGCTGCCTATGACTCCATTTTGATGGATCGGCTGAAGATGCGCCAAGAGGGCAAGATCAGTGTGCCCGAAGGGATCAGATTCCCAGAAAAAGCGGTGCAAACTTTGTCTATGCCCAAAATAGCACCGCCCCAATTGGTGAGTGGCAAGCTTGGTGAATTAGTAGAAATACCTACTGGTCGCAATTTGGCGATCGGGGCGGGGGTAGCCACGGTATTAGCGGCTTCGGCAGCGTTACCCGATGCGAGCAATGACGGCTTGCCATTAATTTTGGCTTTGAGCGCTGGCTATACGCTGTTTTCTTTAAAAGTAAAGAGCAATCGCTTGGGGCGGGCTTTTGCTATTACTGGTTTAGGCTTAGTGGGTTCGATCGGCCTGACGATCTTAGTGATCAATCTAGCTGGCTTGCCAGTAGAAGGTTTTGGTGCCGATAAGGTGGCGGCTTTGGTATCGATCGTGATGCTGTGGTTAATCGGTAGCTTCCTGCGATAATTTTTGGTAGATGAAACTCACCTATTTTTCTTTAAAGTAGAATACCAAGACTATTGTAACTATAGAAGTCAAAGAGTTAATCAACAGTGGCAACGTATCTTTGATTAGGGCAATGTTGGTTTGGGGGTAAAATGACCCTAAACCAATTAGCAAAAATTCGACTAAGAGGGACGCTCCGAAAAACACTACGACAGTGATGGCAATGCCACTTCGTGATCCTTCTCTTTTTTGGGCAATCCAGTCTTTGACTTCTTGTTCAAGCTGAGACTGGAGCGGGACATCTCGCACGATCGGCTTCTTGACCGCTAATGACTCTGGTAGATCAATAGATTCACTATTAACTGAGTTATGGCAAGGCACATCAGAAATATATTTAGTCACGTCAAGAGGTTCTGAGACCTCAATATATATGGAGTCTTCAGGTAAATTAGACTGGTTCATGATGATTGTAGCAAAAGTGAAGCTAGGCGACTACTCCTAAAATCTACCGAAATAGCACTTCACGAATTTCTTTATCGGGTTTTTGGAGCAAGACTCTAGAGCCATCGAGACGCTCTTTGACGAAGTAGACATCGGTGGCGATCGCTCGCCGAATGGCTTCATTCTGAGATATCCCTTGGCTTTCGGCCAAAAACTCCAATAGTTCGGCGGTGTCACCAGAAAGGCTGATAGACATGCGCTTGGTGCTTTGAGGCAATTTAGGAGCAGTATTATCTGCGATTGAGTTAGACATAGAAACCTTATACACAGATGGCGAATTTATCCACCTGATGGCATTAATAATACACCAAAATGGTGCCATAAAAGCACCAAAGTTCCTTGTCGCACTTAAAATCAGGTGGGTAGGCGAAAACCAGCGTTGTCATGTAGTTGCGGAGATCAACCTAACTCAGCTCGATCAATTAAGACAACGCGGCAACTCAGCAAGATCAACCCTTACGTAGGGAGACGGGCTTTTTTAGCCGGACGCAGGTTCCGGCTTCAGCCCTTGTGTGGAGGGCGGCGTTCCGCCCTCTGCTGGGGGGTCTGGGGGGCTAGTCCCCCAGCATCAACCCGGCTTATTACCGTAATTCTAATTTGGAATTGCTGTGATTCTATGGTGCTATTGGAAATCGAGGATTAAAGCAACGGCTGTTTGAAGATCGGCCACGATCGCATCTGGTTGATATTTTTCTAGAGTAGCTTGATCTCTGATGCCCGAAAGGACTCCGATGAAAGGAATATGCTGGCTTTTGGCGGCAGCAATGTCTGCTTCCGTGTCTCCAATCATCCAGGTTCGATCGACCACTGGTAACTCTTGAATTGCTCTGGCCATCAGCAAAGGCTTATCTAGTTCATCCTTGGTTTTAAGATAATCATTACTCAGGTTATAGCGTCGGTCATTGGGGAAGAATTGCGCCAGTGGTGCTTGACCAAAAGCGTATTCTAGCTCTCGATCGCGGCGCATGGTCATGACGGCTAAATCAATGCCATGTTGCTGGATTTTGGTAAGGGCGGCGATCGCTGTGGGAATGATCCGATCAAATTTTAGATAAGTGAGCTGATGCACTAGCTCTTTTCGCCGTTGGCTGAATTGATCAGCTTGTTCCTCGGTGAAGCCCGATTTAATGCCGATGGTAGCTTCTGGGGTTTTCGATCGCTTCAGCGCCCAAAACTCTGCTTTACTTAAAACTTGGATCTCTTGTCCTGGTGCTTTGGTTTGCTCGACACAAAGCAGATAAACTTGATAGTAACGCTCCGAAACATCCATGATCGGGCCGTCGAAGTCTGTAATAATCCTGAGCATGGTGGGTGATGGCAGAGTCGTCGCCCCGTATTGTATCTCAAACTCGGTGGAAATCTTGATATGCTCTACTGCTCGGCGATCGATTATCTCTCTTGTGCTGCGGTAAATTTGCCCAGAGTCCAGCTAGTCGATCGATCGCATCAATGTCCCGGCACCCTGCCCCAACTCGCGGAACTACTCATGCGCGATTTACCCAGTTATGCTAATCGGGCAGCTCAACGTCGTCGCCAAAAGTTAGATCCTAACTACAGTAACTATTTAGCAGCAGGTCGCCCCGAAACTATTCCTCAATTAATTGAGAATCCAGAGTATCGACCGGCTTCACCGGCTACGGCTCCGCTTCAGCTTTATTTAAGTACTTTAGAAAAGCGTTATGTTGGGCGAAACTCTACTGAGCTGCAACAGTTCCATTGGCTATTTTTGGCGAAAGGCAAAAAAAATTGGTATCTAGTAGCGATGTATTCTCGGCAAGGTCGGACTACTGATGATCCTCTGCCGCCGATCGAAAGTCTCCAAAGCCCGGTGGGTGAAGCTGTGCAAATTTGGCTCAGAGATTGTAATGCTGGCAAAGTTCAGCCAGTTGGGTGAGGGTGCAGATTTTGATCATTTACTGCCGATCGGGCTTACAATCTACAAACCCGATCGCTTCGCTATCTAAATATCCGGCCAATGCCATTTCTACTACTGCTTCAATTGGATAATTGATTTCAGCAGCACGGGCAATGAAAGCTGCTCTGATTCTTTCTGATACATGAGCTAAGATTGTTTGGGCAGAGGCAGGCGAAAGTTGCTCGACTGTTTTTGATATGATGATTTTAACGCTCTATTGGAATTTTAACGTTGTAGGGTGGTTCGATTGCTCTGAGCAGAATTGCTTCCAATGCTAACAATAATTCTGGCCTATCCCATTGATCTAGTCTCTCAATTGCTATTCTTACATCAATAGCTGGGTAAAGATCAAGCCATGCCCAGGTAAATGCTTTATGGATCGTCGCCCCAACTCTGTCTGCTCAAAAATTGCAAGATTTATGAGCTGAGGTTAGTATAAACTTATGCAGTGGTTTCACATTAGTTCTTTTGATTTGGCTGGGTTCTTTGGATGATTAGTACTCAAGTTCGTCCGCTCACTCGTGCTGAATATTACCAGATGATAGAGAGTGGTATTATTCAAGAGGGTGAGCGAGTAGAATTAATTTCGGGGCAAATTTTTACGATGGCGGCAAAAGGCACTCGACATACGCTTTGTACCCGAAAGCTATTCAAGCATCTTTTAGCTTTACTTGGTGGTCTGGCCGATGTGCAGAGCCAAGATCCGATTACTTTGCCAAATAATAGTGAGCCAGAACCAGATATTGTGATTGCGAGGTTACGATCGGATGATTATATGGACAGTCATCCAACGCCTCCGGATATTATTTTAGTTGTTGAGGTTGCTGATTCGACCATTAAGTTCGATCGAGAGACCAAAGCGCCTTTATATGCAGCAGCCGGGATTAGTGAATATTGGATTGTTAATTTGAACGATAACTATCTAGAGGTGTATAGTGAGCCTGCTGGTGGTATCTATAATAATATTAAAATTATTCAGCCACGTAATGAGCAAAGCTTTTTTGATGAAGAATCGATCGACTTACCGCAGTTTCCAGCGATTAAACTTCGCCTCGGTGATTTTTTTCTCGCATCAAAAACTTAATAAAGTTATTTACTCTGCCGAGTTAGTTAGTTTACA
>JANNEH010000106.1:0-39018 GCA_031378405.1 Synechococcales cyanobacterium OTE_75_metabat_409 | reverse complement strand
ATCATAGAGACAGATTGGGAAACCCTGGTCAATCACCGATCGAACCATGGGATCGATCACCGAAAAAGTTTTACCACTCCCTGGCGCACCACAGACAGCAGTGCCCCGCTGACCATCAGGAATAAAGATAGTATTGGCTTGTGGCCTAATGTTGTAGCGCTTGACAACTTTACCATCCCGCTCTCGGGGTTTGACCAAGGAATCAATAATAGGAGTGTTAATCCAAGTTGTCAGGCCATCTCTGCGTCGCTCATTGATTTGTTTGATCGCAACTCTACGTGCTGCACTCTTTTCGGTACCTTTAGCCCAATGGGCACTAGCCATTCTATTTCTTTTGTTATCACTACGCATTAGCCAATAGCCCCCAGCACCCAAAACTGCCAGAGTCAAAATACCAGAAGGATTCCAGAGCTGCTGCTTATATGGTTGCAACCAAGTAGGCACAGAAATATCGGGCAGCTCTTGGGCTTGGGCTGATAGAGTAGTTGTGGTTGTAATACTAGTTATGGTCGTGATCGCCAGTAAGTATTTCCAGATAAAAGTTTTCATGATTTTAGAGTGCTGGTGCCGAGCTAAATTGGTAAGTGCTGAGAGCAGGCAACACCTTGACCTGTGGAGGGATTTCGTAGCCCATTTGATGAAAAGCCAAAACATCTTCGGGGGCTAACCAGACATGCTGATTTTGGATGCTGGCGGCAATTAATGACTGGATTGATACTGTTGATGATTTAGACCAGCGCTGTGCTGCTAAATTTGTTGCTAATTCCACCGGCATAAATGCAGTCAGGGTAACATTTTTGGTTTTTTGACCAATGTAGTCAAAGCACTGACCACTCACATCGGTGCCTACTAGTTTTTGCCAATGTCCCGGCATTTCTAGTAAAGCAAAAGACTGCATTGCTCGATCGCCAGTAATTTGTGGCTGTGGATTATCTACCTGGGCAATGATCTCACCGGTACTAAAACAGTTCGGCAGCGCTTGGGCTGGCTGATGTGAACTAAAGCCCATAACTAACAATCCGGCGGTGCAAATGGCCAATAAAAAATAGGTAAATCGACGAATCATAGGATGTCAAATTTAAAATTAGGCTATTGATTTGGGAATTGGTCGATCGGGTGATGCTGGTGGTGAGAAACTAGCATTGATATCGCCATAATTTACCGGTGCGACAAAGGGTAACCAATCACCTTCATGAATAGTGTAGAGAGGAATACCACTAGCAATGGGAAAAATTGCCGGGGTGCAGGTGGTGCCCACAAACCAAACATCCCAACAAATTGGCAAGGTAAATGCAACTTGAGCTGTCCCGGCACTAGCATCAATATTAGTGAGCAATAAACGCAAGTTGCGACCAAAGGGATGATTTCCCGCAGGTCCTTTGCAGCCACCAGGCCAAGCCCAGCAGACTAGACCAAAGCCATCAGGTACCCAATGTTCGTTGCCATCCACCCAGGCCGCACCGTGATAAGTGGGATCTGGGGATGTAATTTCTACGAATTTACATTTATCACTACATTTCTGTTTCCGCAGTTGATAGTCTCCTGTGGGTATTCCTCCGGCCAGTTGTCGAGCAGGATTTTGTTCATCATTGCTCAAGGGCAAATCAAACTGGCCAAATCGGACACCACCGACTAACGAAAGTGGATTGGGCATTTGTGACAGTGATAAATTAGGTAAACCCACTGCACCCAAATCACCGACCATCAGCGACTCTACCCCAGAAATACTCCCGATCGACTGATTGAGTAAATTGGGAATTGCTTCGGTCACATTAAAAGACTGAAACACCGAAGTTGGTAGATTAGCCAACGAAAAGCTGCCAAAGTCTGGAATATTAGATACCAATTTTCCCAATGATAGATTTGCCAGTTTTTGTCGTAGTTGTTCAGGGTTAGAAAAATCGCTGGGTATTAAGGTAGTTAGACCTCTACCGTAGATACCATACTCTCGCAGTAGATTGTTGAGAGCTGGAAGCTGACTCAGATCGCCCACCTGAATTTTGTTGGTGATATCTTGAATAAAAGCTTCTCTGATCAGCGGCAATTCACTTAAGGTCTGACCTTGGTAGATACTGCCAAATCGATCGCTCAACAGTTTATTGGGAGTAATTAAACTATAAAAACTCTGAAGCTGATCAGCCCCAACAGTACTCAAATTAATATTGTTGGCATTTGCTAGTTGCCATAAGCTAGTCTGAGTAAGTCCAAAATTTGCAAGACTGCCGATCGCCAATACCCTTTCAGCAGGGATCAATTCACCCAGGTTACAGCTAAAGGGGATTTTAGCCTGCTGAGTAAATTGAGTCTGTAATTGCTTTGTGCAAGGAATGGCTGCAAACTGATTCAGGGGAATTTGAGGCAGGTTGATCAGCTCCTTCGCTAGGTTGGGAAAGTTGGTTTGGGCGATCGCAGGGGATACCCAACTACCAAAAACAAAAAAGCTGATGGCAGCAAAACCAATAAACCAGTGCTTGATTAAAGGGAAATTAATCATGATTTTAGTTGCATGATTTGATTGACAACTGGCAATGGCACATCGGTTTGTTGGGCCGCAGATTCCAGGCTCTCACCTTTTTGTAGCAGTCCTAATAACGCCTGTAAGCGCCGATCGAGCGGACTAGCTGGCACTACAATATTATTTTTGTTGGCCAAAGCTAGACCCTTGGCAAACTGCTGAGCTACATCACCAGTGGGAACTAGAGTGAGAGTGGAGCTAGCTGGAATTTTGCGGGGTAGTTGGCTGTCTGGTACTACTTCGATGGTGCTGTATTTGGTATCTTTTCCTAGTACCAACAAAAACTGATAGAGCTTGCGTTGGTTCGATCGATCAATAGTAATGACCGTCAAAGGAATTTTGTTACTATTTTTAGCACTGCGAGTCAGACGAGTCGGTAACTTTATTGGGTCGCCAATCTGGCGCAAATAAATGATGCTAGCTCCATTGAGCATGCGACCTTGGGTATTAGTCTGCACCTGTTGACGGGTTTCGGTACCACCACCTAAGGGAGCATCAAAATCTACTAATACCCGCGATGGGTCACTAATCCGCACCTGCTGCACTAATTCATTGGTTTTAATGAAGCTGATGGTTAATCCCCATAATGGAGAAATTTCAAGAGTTGGTACATCTTTGCCCCCTTGCCCTTGGCTCTGGCTAGCAGAGACTTGCCGAAAAGTGATTTCAGCTAAAGCGTTGGTAGTGAAGAACAGGAAGATTGCTGTGGTTAAGCAACCTCCCCACAAAAATTTGGGTTGCATTACTGCTCCTAAAACGTCATAGATTGATTCACAAACACTCGCACCGCTCGCCCTTTGGGGATTTGGTAAACATTGGGCTTGCTGGTGAGTTCTTGAATAGCTTGTTGATTGCGCTGCGACCAGACAGTAGACAGATTTTGGAAGCCGCCTTCTAGGACACCACCTAAAATGTTAGGTTCACGATTAGTCACTACATTAGTAGTGTTAGCGACAGTGCCATTAACACTAGAAGAAACCGTGTTGACTGGTTGATTGAGAATACGACCAACACCACCTAATGCACCAGTGAAAACACTCATAATATCGCGGTTAGCAATTTGTTCATCGCGCTTAAAGTAATCTTCGCCAATTAGCAAGCCACCTTGATCATCCCGAATAGTAATCGAACCATTAGGTGGTGCAAATTCCATCCCTTGAATGATCACCGAAACAACTTCCAGTTCTGCGAGGCCAATGTTGGTAGCAGCCGGTTTAGCAGTAACTACAAACTGTGTACCAGCGGGAAATGCTTGACGATTATTACCATCTAGCATTGGCTCATCTAGTTTCAGTAAGAATTTGGCGGCACCATTAGCGCCAGCTCCCCACAAAACAGGGGTAACAGCAGACCCTTTGGCAGAAGTACCCACCAATAAAGTCCTAATTAGATTTGGTACTTCGGCAATACTATTGGTAGTAGAGCTGTTTTTAGCCACCAACGATTCCTTTTCAGCGGTTTTGATGTTGGTAGTGCCATTCAGGATTTCTTGAGAATTGACAAAAGCTGTACGAGCACCGCTGGTTGTTAACCGGTTGCTGACATTCGATGGAGCTGGCTCTTGGCCAGCGTACTTTTGGAAATACTGAGATAGCGGTGGTAAATTAGAAACCATCGCTAAAGATGTGGAGTTAGAGCCACTAACATTCAAAGAGCGAGTCTCGGAGTTGGCGATAGCTGGTACTTCCACTGCTGAAGCCACCATTCCATAACGACCTACGGCAGCCAGTTGCTGTAGTTCGGTGTTGCCATCAACGGTGGGTTTAGTGATAGTATTGTTAACTACTGGATTGATGATGCCGGGAGAAGTAATCGCCTTGAGGACTGGTTTTTGAGCTGATTTACTGGCTACCAGTTGCATCTCTGGTTGGGGGTTGCTGATCGGGCGAGATTTAGGTGCTGGAGCTATGGCTGTGGGCTGGGCAGTATTTTTAGCCGTGCTTGTAACACCCGGTATTAGTTTGGCGATCGAAGCGATCGAAGTTGGTCTAGCGGCTGGCTGAATTGAGGGAGTCGCAGGTGTAATATTACTACTGCGATTTCTTGTTACGGGTGCAACCACAACTGGCATCGGAGTTTCGCCTGCTGGCTTGGCGATCGTGGTTTTGTCTGTAGTAATACTTGCTTGGCCTGGTTTACCTTTGGCAGCTTCTTGAGCCTGTGCCAAAGAATCTTTCTGCTTGGCTAAAGCTAGTTGGGCTTTGGTTTCCGATTCAGACTGCTGGGCTTTGGTGGCCGCTGCTTGAGCCGATGACAATTTGTCGTCTGCGGGGTCTTTTTTCTTGACTACTTGGGCTACTTGCTCTTTTGGCATTTGACCTTGGAAGACCATCATGCCGCCCAAGATTACGGCTAAACTCCCACCAGTGACGATCGCAGCTTTGGCTAAACCACTATTTTGCAGGCTGACTTTGGTACGATTTTTTTCTGGGTTGAATTCTTGACTGTCAAAAACATCGTTATCAACACCACTAGCTTCAGTCTCAAGGCATTTTTCAGTCTCAAATTCATCGGATTTCTCTAGATGATGTTGATCACTAACTGGATCATCGGCTGTCAGGTCTAAATCTATCAGACCAGCCAAGTCTTGTACCGACGGGGTAGTCTCAGAGTGCGGTTGGTTGTTGTGAGTATCCATTTATTTTTTCTCCGATGATTGGGTTGGTTGACTGGTGGGCTGTTTGATAAAGCTCTGAGTGGATTTCCCTGGAACCGAGGTCTGGTTGCTCTCGGTACCTTCGATGTCTTTCATAGAGACAATTTCTAATCCGGCTTGGCGAATGGTGTATACCAAAGATTCTATTTCGTTGGCAAATTTGCCTGCTTTGGGTAGTTGCGGGGTGTCGATCGCCTGGACAATAATTTCTTTGTTAAAAGGAATCTTGACGGTATCACCCCGCCCCCGTTGATACTGAATCAGGGTAGCGACAACATTAACTTTCCATCTACCATTTTGGATATCACCAATGGGGGCAGGGACGGTAACATGCTGAAATTTCAGGGTGGTTTTGACATCACCTTTAAAAACTTCGGCGGGGGTCATGTCGGCTAAAATCTTCATCATTTCGTCGCGTAGTTCGTCACTAAGGGTGAAGCTAGCCTGAAAAGCAGTGGCAGTAATGCGTTTATCACCTTGCTTGGTCTTGACTAGTGAGCCTTGATCGATCGGTTTTACTTCGCCTTCGGTACCAGGTATTTCGTTAGTCCAAGACATCAGCATGGTGAGGGAGTCGGTAACGAAGCGTTGCACGACATCTGGTGCTCGTTCGTAGCTACCGATCGCCTGGACTTTGATGGCTTGGCCATCGCTGAGTTGGACTAATGATGGGGCGGGTTTTCTGGCGATGCTGACTACACTGCCTAATACGACGAGTTGAAGTATTAGGGTAAGACCAGAAATACCGATCGAAATCAATGCCACCAATGCCACGATGTTTTTGCTGCCTTTATCAATTTTGAGGCGAGTGACCTGACTCGCACTCTTAGCAGAATCTAGCATCCAAAATATTCCTTGAATATAATAATTGAGTTGATAATGAGCTATCCCAAAACCTGCGAAGGGCTTTTAAGTATGCTATGCGATGATTTGAAGACTGATAATGTAGCAAATCGGGGAGGAAAACCAATGCTATTCAAAGGGTCTTGGGTCACAGTTTATCCGATAGTTCTAGGTTATTCCATCAGCTAATATCACTAGTTTAGTTCAGCTATTTGATGGAGGCGTTGTACAAATCCTCACTACCAGTGATTTATCTAAATTTCTCTTCATCCATTGGTTCTCAATACGGTTCGGATAACTTTTAAGCAGTATTAACAACTGATTCGATCATCAAAAGTACGGGGCTAGGCAATATCCCACATCCGGATTTCACCATAGCCGCCGCTGATCAAAGAATTGCCCCCGATCGCTATGGAGAGCACTGGAGTTTCGTGACCGCAGAGATTGTTGACCAACCGGCCATCATCCAATTTCCAGATCTTGATGGTTTTGTCATCGCTACCACTGACGATCGACTGACCATCGGGGGTCAAAATCAGACAGTTGATCGGGCGGTCATGACCCACCAGGATGTGTAGCAAGTTGCCAGTAGCCACTTCCCAAATCCGCACCGTATGATCGATCCCAGCCGTGACTACTTTAGTACCAGTAGGATCGATCGCTACTCTAGTCACTCGTCCGCTATGACCAACAAACTGGCGAATACCGGTGCCATTGAGGCTATCCCAAACTCTAGCCATCCCATCTTCTCCGGCACTGGCCAGCAGTCGATCGGTCACAGCCAAACTGTGAACACCACCTTCGTGGGCAAACCAGGAAGTGAGAAAATTGCCGCTGTGACTATCCCAAATTTTAATTTGACCATCAACAGTACCAGCGATTACATGTTTTTCTTGTTGGGCTAATACCAAACTGGTAACTGCCGACTCGGCATTAATTTTGTAGGGTAGCGGTTGACCAGCAGCCACATCCCAACCCAGTACCTGGCCATCCATCCCACCACTGTAGACCCGTAGTCCATCTTGGGTAAGTACTAGAGCCTGTACCCAGTTACTATGACCAGCCAAATCTCTGAGGAGTTGGCCATCGTCGGCACCCCAGACTTTGATGTTGTTATCGCGGTAGCCGATATCACCATGACCGCTGACAATAATGCCCCGCTGTGGATCGATCGCCAAAGCATGAACTTCGCTGTGATAGCCAGTTAGTCGCTGCCCCAGCGTAAGGGTATCATATTCCATTACCGGTGGGATGGTGACTGCTAATGCCGAAGAAATGGTGGGTGGCTGCAAATCATCGCCGATCGCCCCGGTGGTGACCAGCCCAGAAGTAGCTGGTGGATTGACGGTTTCGCTCGCAACTGCTGATATCACTGGTTTGGCAGTTACTTGCTCTGGTGGAATGGTGACACGGGTGGACTGCACTTGCACCGCTTGGCTTAGATCTGTCCACTGCCACTGCCAGCGCGGTAAATCGTTATTGCTTACTATTATCTGGAAGGGGGCATCGGCGGGTACAAAGCTTTGAAACTGCCGACGCAAAGCCTGCCATTGATCGCTCTGGTACCAGCGCTGGAGCATCGCAATTAGGTTGCCAGTAGATTCCCAAGAGCGATTCACTCGATCGAGGTCGGGACTGGTGGCTCGATCGATCAACGATTGGCCAGCCACTTGCTGATAGCTGGCTTGCCAAGCCTGATACTCTGCCGCTAAGGTTGCTGGTAATTCAATCACTCGTTGGATTTGCTGTTGACTGTCGATCGCTACTGCGCAGACGATTTGAATGGGCACAGTGTGAGCCTGAATTTGCAAATGCACTACCCGCAAGCTTTGAGTTTCGATTGCATTGGGCACCAACAGCACTGGCGATGTTGCCGGATTAGTTAAGTTTGGTTTCGTGGGCGGATGGTCATAAATTTTTTCTATCTCGGCACAGATGGTATTGGCAACCGCATAGTACTCGCTACTATGGTTGAGTTTAATCACAATTTGGTAGAGAGCATGTTTAAACTCCAAAATCGTGGGATGCCGATCGTATAGCGCCTGCAAACAGCCCTGGAGTTCTTGTTTCGACATGCTCTGGGCATCTTTACTCCAGCGGTTATGACAGGCGCAGAAAACTAACTTTCTGATTCTGGAAATCTGGGAATTTTTTTCGAGCGTAAGAACGACGGAATCCAACATGGGTCAGCGTTTAATTTTGGCGCAAAGGATAGGCGAATAATATTCTGGCTGCTCTGTGAATCGACAATTGATCTAAGAGCATCATTGTTTCTTAGCCATCATTATATTGGTGATACCGGTCACCAGGCAGCAGTCAAATTGCTGGATAGATATGGGTCTAGTTACGCTATGGCTAGCCAATTAGCGAGCATTTTGGGTAGCGGTTTCTAAAATCACCCGATAAGTCCGAATCTTGGACTGGGCGGTAGGATAGAGCTTTGATGTGGGTGGGATTTTGCCCAAGAGGTCGATCGCCTCTGTCCATTGGGTGCTAATTGATTTCCAGCCGGTGCGATCGGGAAACTTTTTGGCCGCCAAACTAGCAGCATTAGCAATCTCGATCACCTGATTCATATTAGTCACATCGGTATTAGCTGACGAATTATCCAGTATTTTGGCTGGCTGTGAGCTGATCGCAACATTGCCAGATAAAACTCCTCGCTGTCCCCATTGAGTGCTCCAGAGCGCCATCAACAGCCCCAAAGACAATAAACTCAACGCCGCAATCACCACCATGGTCAAACCCCGACTAGCTCCCGCTACCAATACTCCAGTGGGTTGCAGCTTGGTCAAAACACCCGGTGAAACATCGGCGATCGACTGAATTTTGGTCAGGTGGGGTTCAGCAAAATCTCGACTGGTTTCGTGGTCGGGAGCAAATCCACTTGGACTATGACCATTCATCACCGTAGGAGCCACTGCTAGAGGGCTAGGAAGCTTAATAGTTAAAGAAAAATTACCCGGATTTTGACAGGCGATCGACTTAATCTGGCTATCTAGATCACTGCGTAATTTACTGAGCAAATCGTAGGCCAAATTTTTGTTACTAGCAATCCCCATTCGCAAAGCGGTGTCTGAACTGTGGGCACAGTGCTCATGGAATTGCTTTGGTAAATTAAGATTACTGGCGGCAGCCCGTCGCACATCCGGGCTGGGATGTTCGAGCAAGTAGCGAAACCAAGTAGCGGGCAAAATCAAATTAGGCACCACCCGATAGTGACGGGTAAACAAGTCTTCGGTGAACTGGGGATTGAACTTGCCTAACCTGACAAACCCCGGATTGCTCAAGAGTTCGTGGGGATATTCTGCAAATAGTTCGAGACCTACGGCTTCAGTGATGAAAATATTTTGGGCGATCGATTTCGAGATTTCCGGATCTTTTAGCCCCAGCAATTGCAGCAAACGTGGCTCAGAATTGCTACTACAGGCATCGAAGAGCATTTGTTTGTATTCCATCGTAATTTCTCCCCCAGTTGGCTCCCTGCTACTTAATAGCTAATCATAACCAAACCATCAGCCCAGAGCGTCAGCAGAATCGCTTGTTTGCAGCATGGTAAACTGTCTAGACCGATCTCCATCGCCCCATTTTCCTATGTCCATCGAACTGCAATCTGAGTCACAGGTCACTGAAGCTGAATTAGCCAAAGCTGTGGCACAACGCCGCAATTTTGCCATTATTTCGCACCCAGATGCGGGCAAAACCACCTTAACTGAAAAATTGCTGCTGTACGGAGGTGCAATTCATGAAGCCGGAGCAGTCAAAGCCCGTCGCGATCAGCGCAAGGCAACTTCCGACTGGATGGAAATGGAAAAGCAACGGGGAATTTCGATTACTTCCACGGTGTTGCAGTTTGCCTATCAGGGTTTTCAGATCAATTTACTTGATACTCCTGGGCACCAAGATTTTAGTGAAGATACTTATCGCACCTTGGCCGCTGCCGATAATGCGGTGATGTTGATCGATACCGCTAAAGGCTTGGAACCCCAGACTCGCAAGCTGTTTGCGGTCTGTAAAATGCGTGAATTACCAATTTTTACTTTCATTAATAAACTCGATCGACCAGGCCGCGAACCATTAGAACTGTTAGATGAAGTAGAGCAAGAACTAGGCTTAGCCACCTATGCGGTCAACTGGCCGATCGGTAGTGGCGATCGGTTTAAAGGCGTGTACGATCGCCACCAACGCCAGGTTCATTTATTCGAGCGCAGTGCCCATGGCAGCAGGGAAGCTACCGAAACAGTATTTGATATTCATGACTCCCGCTTAAAAGATCTGCTAGAGCCAGATCTGTTTGCCCAACTCCACGCCGATCTAGAACTTTTAGATGGCGTAGGCTCTGAGCTAGATTTAGAATCGATTCATGCGGGCTTAATGACTCCAGTGTTTTTTGGCAGTGCTATGACCAATTTTGGGGTGGAGCTGTTCTTACAGTACTTTTTGGAATATGCGCTGCAACCTGGTAGTCGCGCTTCCAATTTGGGTGATATTCCCCCTAGTTATCCTGAATTTTCGGGTTTTGTGTTCAAGCTCCAGGCCAACATGGACCCCCGCCACCGCGATCGGGTAGCTTTTGTGCGGGTTTGTACTGGTAAGTTTGAGAAAGACATGGCGGTGAGCCATACTCGTACTGGTAAAACTGTGCGTTTATCTCGACCCCAGAAGTTGTTTGCTCAAGACCGCGAGTCGATCGAAGAAGCGTATCCTGGGGATGTGATTGGTTTAAATAATCCAGGGGTGTTTGCGATCGGTGACACCATTTATACTGGCAGCGAAAAACTGGAGTATGCGGGCATTCCCTGTTTTTCCCCGGAATTGTTTGCCTATCTACGCAACCCAAATCCTTCTAAGTTCAAGCAGTTCCAAAAAGGTGTGACCGAACTGCGAGAAGAAGGCGCAGTGCAAATTATGTATTCGGCAGATGATGCCAAACGCGATCCGATTTTGGCAGCAGTGGGTCAATTGCAGTTTGAAGTAGTGCAATTTAGACTGCGCAACGAGTATGGCGTAGAAACTAATCTAGACCCACTGGCCTATTCGGTAGCCCGCTGGGTGGTAGATGGCTGGCCAGCCCTGGAAAAAGCTGGGAAGCTGTTCAATACCATGGT
This sequence comes from Synechococcales cyanobacterium OTE_75_metabat_409, assembly GCA_031378405.1. GTDB lineage: Bacteria > Cyanobacteriota > Cyanobacteriia > Cyanobacteriales > Chamaesiphonaceae > JAAFHZ01. Next base: position 27,896 of record JANNEH010000106.1, on the reverse strand, counting down.
GGTGAAAGACAACTGGGAGCGCCCGGTGCTGCTGTTTAAAAATGAATGGAATGTTGGCCAAGTCGAGGGCGACCATCCTAGCCTTAAATTAAGCCGGATCGCTCCGGTCGGCGGATTTGCTTAACCAAACATTCGATGATGCAATGATGGCATTTGGCGGCGGACTTGGGCTAGGCGATTGGGAGAAATCTCGGCAACTGCCACCCCCGGAGCATCACCAGCATCGGCCAGCACTACTCCCCAAGGGTCTACGATCATAGCGTGGCCATGGGTATAACGCAGCGCATAGTGGTTGCCGGTTTGAGCCGGGGCTAAGACATAACAGGTATTTTCGATCGCCCGAGCTTGCAGCAGCACTTGCCAATGGTCTTTACCGGTATAAGCCGTAAAAGCAGCCGGGACAAACAATACATCAGCCCCTTGCTGGGAAAGATGCCGATATAACTCCGGAAACCGCACATCGTAGCAAACCGATAAACCTAAAGTCCCCAGTTCTGGCGATTTATAGACATCTGGTAATACTGCCCCGGCCATCACCGTGTTGGATTCTAAATAGGTATTACCATCCGGCAGATCTACGTCAAACAAATGCACTTTTTGGTAGCGGGATAGCTCCCGTCCATCCGGACCAATCAAGAGGGCGGTGTTGTAGACCTGATTATCACCGACTGGTACGGGAAAACCACCACCTAACAGGGTAACTTGAAACTTTTGAGCGGCAGTTTTGAGGAATTTTTCGGTGGAGATCGCAATCTGGCTCGCTTGGGCAATTTTGGCTTCTTCTTGACCCAGGAAAGCAAAATTTTCTGGCAAAGACACCAACTCGGCACCGCGCTTCACGGCCAAATCGATTAATTCCTCGGCCTGTGCCAAGTTCTGGTCGAGGTTGGGGGAGCTAGTCATTTGGACGGCGGCAGCGAGATAAGATTTCATTGCAATAAAAGCGAAGGTGAACAAATGCGGTTAAATGTGATAGAAACGCCGCTGGGCGGCGATTTTCAAAGTTTTTCTAGATGATTTTGGCAGCCCGTAGACCAAAGAAAGCGACGATCGCTACTCCTGCCATTGCGCCCAAAAAACCAACGTATATAATTGCAGCCATAATCAAGCCCTCCTGAATAAATTTTATTTAATCGTACATTCAGCACCCATTAAACCATTCCCCCGAGTCTTGCGTCTATCAAGATTTTGCCTAGTTCTTCACCGCCTCAAATTCCGTGGTCAACCACAAGCCTCTGACGCACTCGGTGATTCTGTTGTATTTTAAGGGGAGATTATTTTTAAGTTATTATTTTATTCCTATGCGTCAAATTCGGTTATTTTGCCAAAGGCTTAGCCTACTCTGCGTTGCAGCTCTGATGGCTTGGCAGGTCTGGATATTACCAGCAGCAGCTACGGCGCTGTACGAGATTCCCACCATTTCTCAGGGGGTGCCTACCTGGTCGATCGATAAGGCGGGAGTTCTGAGTGTGTCTACCAAGGCCAAGGTCAATAGCACCATGGAAAAACTGGCGGCGGAAACCGGCAAGGAAGTCCGCTTCGTCACCATCCATCGTTTTGACTATGGAGACAATGCCCAAACTTTTACCGCTAAGATTTTTCAAAAGTGGTTTCCCACAACGGAAGATCAAAAGAATCAAATGTTGATTGTCTTAGATGATCTAACTAACACCACCGGCGTAATGACTGGCTCGGGGGTCAAGGAAATATTAAGTGATCAGGTGGCCGCCAGTATTACCAATGAAACCATGCTAGTACCATTGCGGACTGGCAATAAGTACAATCAATCTTTTTCCGATGCGGTCGATCGAGTTGCCGCAGTCCTCTCTGGCCAGCCTGATCCGGGACCACCAGTAGTTAAGGAAGAAGCGGTGACTGGCAGTACTTATTTGACTGCCGAAGAAACTGCTGCCAATCGCTTTAGTTTTACGACGATCGTGATTGTGTTACTGATTGCGGCGACCGTGCTACCGATGGCAACTTGGTGGTGGTATCAAAACCAAGATTAGATTATTCCAAAATCCAACAAAGAAGGCATGATTTTTCATCATGCCTTCTTTGTTACTAAAATTGATTTATGACTAAGATTGATTTGTGACTATGACATTGATGTTTTCAACTCTACCTTTACCGGATCAATGTGCCAAATATCTTGGCAATATTCCCGGATCGATCGATCTGAAGAAAACTTACCCATGCGGGCAACATTTAAAATCGACATCTTTGTCCAGTGCTTTTGATCTCGATAGGCTTGACTGGCCTGCTGCTGACAATCCAAATAAGACTGATAATCGGCAAATAAGAAATAAGGATCATATTTCATCAGCACATCTAGCAATGGTTTAAACAGATCTGGATTGCCATGAGAAAAGAAACCCGAAGCAATGCGATTAATCGCCAGTTTCAACTCTAAATTAGTTTGGTAATACTCCATTGGTGAATACCCAGCAGCAGTCATCTTCTGCACCTGTTGCTCAGTCAGACCAAACAAAAAGAAATTCTCGGCTCCAACTTCCTCACGGATTTCAATATTGGCACCATCCAAAGTCCCGATCGTCAGTGCTCCATTCATGGCGAATTTCATGTTGCCAGTCCCAGAGGCTTCCTTGCCAGCAGTAGAAATTTGCTCCGATAAATCTGCGGCTGGATAAACACTTTGGGCAAACTTAACACTGTAGTCTTTCAAGAAAACTACCTTGATTCGATCGCGCACATCTGGGTCACGATTTACGACATCAGCAACAGAGTTGATCAGCTTAATAATCAGCTTCGCCATATAGTAGCCCGGTGCAGCTTTGCCGCCAAACAAGAAAGTCTGTGGCGTAATATCTAGATCAGGATTAGCTTTGATCCGGTTATAGAGAGTAATAATATGCAAAACATTCAAATGTTGGCGTTTGTATTCATGAATCCGTTTTGCTTGAATATCAAACAGCGAATGGGGATTAACATTAACACCATATTGCTCCACAATATGAGTAGCTAAATCAGCTTTGAGTCCATGTTTAATCTCCTGCCATTCCCGATGGAAATCCAAATCATCAGCATAGGCTTCTAGTTTTTTCAATTCCTCTAAATTTTTAATCCAGTTATCACCAATTTTACTGGAAATTAGATTGGTTAATTTGGGATTACTTAACACCACAAATCGGCGGGGGGTAACGCCATTGGTTTTGTTGCTAAATTTATGTGGATACAGCTCATAGAAATCTCTCAACACATCTTGTTGAAGTAATTCAGTGTGCAAAGCCGCGACCCCATTGATCGCAAAGCTACCCACACAAGCTAGGTGCGCCATCCGCACATACCGTTCACCGCTTTCATCGATTAACGACATCCGCATTAGTCGATCGGCATCATCTGGAAATTTCATCCGCACATCATCAATAAAGTGATGATTAATTTCATAGATAATTTCCATATGTCGGGGCAGGAGAGCAGAAAATAGCGCGATCGGCCATCGTTCTAGGGCTTCCGGTAAAATTGTATGGTTAGTATAGGCAAAAGTGCGCTGAGTAATTGCCCAAGCCTGATCCCACTTCATGTGGTGCTCATCGATCAACAACCGCATTAACTCTGCAATCGAAATAGCTGGGTGAGTATCGTTCAGTTGAATGGCAAATTTTTCGTGGAATTTCTCTAGGGGTAAACCTTGGACTTGCATAATCCGGATCATGTCTTGCAAAGAACAAGAGACAAAGAAGATCTGCTGGGTGAGGCGTAACCGCTTGCCTTGGTCACTGTCGTCATTTGGGTACAAGACCTTGGAAATATTCTCAGAAACCATCTTTTTATGGACAGCTCCGGCATAATTGCCCGCATTAAATGCCTCAAAATCAAATGACTCTGGCGCTTCAGCCGTCCATAGCCGCAGGGTATTGGCAGTATTGGTTTTATAGCCCAAAATTGGGTTGTCGTAAGGGACACCCTTAATTACTTCATAGGGAATCCAGCGCACCCGATACCGGCCTTGCTCATCGGTGTAATGATCAATGTGCCCACCTAATTTCACTTCTACTGCCCATTCTGGACGGGCGATCTCCCAGGGGTTACCAAAGCGCAGCCATTTGTCGGTGCGCTCTACTTGCCAACCATCACGGATATCTTGCTCGAAGATGCCAAATTCATAGCGAATACCATAGCCGATCGAGGGGATTTCCAGGGTGGCCATTGAGTCTAGGTAGCAAGCGGCCAAGCGCCCCAAGCCACCATTGCCCAATCCGGGTTCTTCTTCTTGTTCCAGCAGCGCGTCCAGATTTAGTCCTAATTCTTCTACTGCTTGGTGAGCTTGGTCATAAATGCCCAAGTTGATCAAGTTATTGCCCAGTTGTGGACCCATCAAAAATTCGGCAGAGAGATAGCAAATTGTCCGCGCTCCGGTGTTGGTGTAAATAGCCGCAGTATTAATCCAGCGCTCTAACAACCGATCGCGCACAGTATAAGACAACGCCATGTAGTAGTCGTTGAGGCTGGCCAAAGCGGGGAACTTGCCTTGCACATAGAATAACTTGTTCAAGAAGTCTCGCTTGAGGTCTGCCACACTCGATCCATTGAGAGCATTTTCCGGCTGTTGGTGAATTTCTTGGGTTTGCATCGGTCAGTGTTTAACAGAATTGGATAAGGCAATCACTACTTTTTTAACTAGTGACACCATCGAGATGGTCAGAAATCTCTAGAATTACTTCAAATGCGATTTTAGAAACCCGACTTTCCATTTTAGGCATATCTGGACAGATGAAAAGTTTTCTACACTACTATTTACAAAATGTATAATTCAACACAATGTATGATTCAGAAATCGATCGAGCGGCAGATACATCCAAGAAACCCCTGGCTGCTGGGTGCTGGAGCTAGTTTTTTGGAAACCCAAAGACAGGGCCATTTCCTCATAGCTAGGATGAATAATCAGCGTATAAAGATCACAGAGATTGGGGAAATCTGTCTGCATCCGCCGCAGCACGGCCTGAGCATCTTGCAAAAACAGTGATCGATATTCCGATACATAGGCTAGCTCAATGATCCAACTGCGCACAAACAACGAAACACAGTCTAGATCCCCTGGAGTCGCCAACTGAAATGGGTCTACATCCATCATGCTACTAAAGTGTAAACCCTGGGTGGGGGAACCAAAAAAATTGGCATCGGAATTACTAGCTGTGGGATATAACAAACAAAAACCTACTGGGTTCAGATTATCACTACGCCGTAGTACCCGCATTCCCACCGGATACTGCCGTGACCATTGACGCAGTAACTGGGCAATCCGTTGGGGTACCGCTGCTGTATTTCGATTCATCCAATTGTAGTTACTGGCTAATAGGTTGGCGACGGCAATGGCATCACAGCGGGGATCAAATTCAGCAATTTGTAATTCTACTTCAGCTTCGATCGCAGGAGTCGTTGACAGTAAAGGCTGAATCGTAATCCGGGTAGTATTGCCATCAAAATGTTTTTGGATCAAGCCCAATGCTGCTAATTTATCTAGCATCATCCCAGCGGCGCGATCGCTGCCCCGCTCTCGATCGTGATAAAAAATTTCGGCGGCTTCTCGATGAGTACAACTTATCGCGGTAGTCGGGATGGTCAATTTTACTAATGGCGGCTGTAAACGCGGTTGAGCGGCTAGCTGCTCTTTCACCAACAGATAAACCCACAATCGTATCCAGCACTCTGCCCGCACCCGAGTGACACCAACTAGGCCGATCGCTTGTGCAATTAACTGTGCTTGCTGTGCCGGAGGCAACCAAGCGGCCAACTTTTCTGCATCCATGAGTTTTCCCTCCAGAGACACTCTATTTTACTTCACCCTACTTCACCTCACTTCAGATTGATGCCGATCGATCGGAGTTGCTGGGTACTGCTCATTGTGGCTACATCGTAACCGCTGCCACAATGCCAATATCGCTCACCAATCAGCAACAAAATTTAGAGGTTATATGAATAACAGCAACACCGCAGGCCATAGCAACGCCTGGATCGCTCAGACCTGGCTCTCCTTCGTTATTTCACTCACAGCTACTTTAGGTGGCATCGTTTATCTGCCCGTAGATAACTGGGTCAAAGGCTATTTGGGCATGGGAATGCTCTTTTCAGTTGGCTCCACCATCAATTTATCTAAAACTACCAGAGATATCGCTGAATCACGGCGAATCATCAGCCGCATTGATGAAGCCAAGATGGAAAAGCTGCTAGCTGAAAACGATCCTTTCAATAAATAATGTCACTATTTTTTCTGACTTTTTTGTAAACCATATACCCAATAACCACCATGAAACCAATTACCATCACCGACCTTGCCGGTACTTACGCTGTTGATCCCAGCTATTTACAAATTCGTGCCCGAATTAATTTTTTGATCGATCGCTATCTCTCGATTCCTACTCTCAGTCGTCATTTGGCCGATTTACCCAGTCAATTTATTAATCCACACCAGCGTCCTTGGGAGCCGATCGATTGGCAGGCTATTTCATCTGATCAAATCATTGGTGTAGATCCAGCCATGTTTGCCATGATCGTCGCTGGAGCCACCGAAATTGAAGCGCCGATTCGCCAATATTCTCAGGAAAGCTGGGGCTATATGCAGGCCATCCATCCCCAAATGGCCTATTTTATGGGTGGCGAACAGCACCCTGATGGTTCGCTCAAAAAAGCCGGGACTTGGGAAAAAGAAGAGCGCCAACATGCCCCAGCTTTCAGCAAGATTTACTATCATCTGACGGGTGAAAAGATTCAGGCGAAGCCAAATTCGGTATTGGGCTATCAACCGAGTGGTGATATTGTGGCAGATTTATATCAGCATACCATCAGCCGCATTAGCACCGAGTGGGGCGCAGTATCGGTATATTTGTGGCTGATGGCGCATTCTACTGGGGCTTTACAACAGGCGATCGCTCAACCACTACAAGATGAGGTAAATCATTTAGCAAAGTTTTGGGGCTTTAGTCGCTGGGCATTTGCTGCTCCTTATTGGCAGCAGTGTAACGATGTGGGTCAGTATCTGTTTGGCATTATTCGGCATCAAAAACAGGAACGGACTCATGGTCAAGATTTGGTGCAGAAGTCAGTTGCTACCGATGAGTTAGTACATGGAGTAGAGTTAGTGTTTGTGTTTACCCGCATTATGGTGCGGTTGCGAGCTTGGCAACCAGAGCTGAGCAATAGTTTCTTGCATCATTTATTGGGGGCGGAGTTGTCACTGGCTGGGTGATAAGATGTGCTCAATTGCCGCTCAAATGCCCGCTGATCTCTAGCTCTGCAACTTGTTGGACTCAATTGCATCCTGCAACCGCTGAATCACCATTGATCGATCTAAATAAGACAGCAGTGCCCCAGCCTTTGGCCCTTTATCTTTGCCCATGAAGCAACGATAAATAGCCTGGAAAGCGATCGGTTGGGTAATTTCTAACGACTCATCTTTGCTGACTGCAAATAATGTTGTTTGCAGCGTCTCCCCATCCCAAGATGTCACAGCATCTAAAGCCCCAATTAGCTTCTCTAGATACTGGATCTGTTGCGGAGTCAGTTGCTCCACTGTCTCCGGCACCGAATCCACATATAAAGTCAGTTTTTCTTCTGGGTCGGCATAGTCGTCTAGCCATTTCTGGGCGACCTGGACTCGGAGAGCGGCCATCTGTCGATCGAAATCACTAAAATCTGCCGGACTACGAGTAGCGATCTCGTTATTGATATCTAAGTGGGGCAATTGCAATAGCGAAATCAAAGTGCTGAAATCAAACGGCTGAAAAGGTTTAATCTCTTCATCTGGTTGAGCATAAAGCAAGGGCAATAATTCTTCATTCAGCTCTGGTTGTTCGCGATACTTAGAGATCAAAGCATCGTAGTCACGATAGAGACGAGTGATAGTTTCGTAGTTAGGGGAAAAATTGATCGCAGTGCGCGGTTGAGTTCTCAGCATCAAAAAGCGCAATAGTTCTGGTGGCAATAACTCAGCGACTTCCTTGGCACTAGCACCTACACCCTTAGAGGAACTCATTTTGGTACCATTGATCAAAATGAACTCATAGGCCGAATGCATTGGTGGTGAAGTATTCAAAACTTTGCGACAAATTGCATTGGCCACATCCCGAGAGCCACCTTTTTGGGAGTGATCTTTGCCAGCCATTTCGATCGTCACACCCACAGTCGCCCATTTAGCTACCCACTCTACTTTCCAAGGCAACTTACCATTGCCATCGAAAGGCGAAATCCAACCGGAGTGACCACAGCCTTTGACCCAATCGGTGGCGTTGGGTTGGCAGGTGTAAAAAACCTCCTTGCCGTTGTATTCGGTAACTGTAGTGGTGGCAATTTTGCGGCAGTTTTCACAAATCACCTGGAAGGGATACCAGTTGTCAGCCCGTTGGGCTTTGCTGACTTGGAGGTAAGCTTCGCGTACCAAGTGAGCATTTTGCAAGAACCGATCGATATGCTCATTCAACTTACCGGTGCGATACAGATCCCGCAGGTAATAAATTTCTGGCTTGACCCCTAAGTAATCAAACACTTCTAAAAACTCGTTCATGAAGAACTTAGCATAATCACTAGCTCCCTCTCCTGGTGAGGGCACATTGCACAGTGGTTCACCCAAATGGGGCGAGAATCTTTCTTGGTCAAGATAATGGGGCACTGTATCTAGAGCATCGTAATCATCCACCCCATACATGAATTTCACCGGTTTTCCGGCCTGCTTCAAGGCTCGATAGATGACATCATGAATGACCACGCCTCGCAAGGAGCCGACGTGTACCCGCCCAGAAGGGGTCTTGGAGTCGTTTACAATCTGTGCGCCTTGCGCTTCAGCAGCGATTTTATCAGCCCAAAACATGATGATTACGATGAACAGCAGGGTTCTATTCTACCGATAATGGGAGTGATTTTCTGGGAAAACAAGTTTGGCTGGCAAAAACGCCGTCTACAATTTAAATTTATGGATGCTCGATCATCCAGTGCAAGATGCCAAGGATTCGATCGATCGGAGTTAAAGCATACTCTGTCATATCAATATTTAGTTCATGACCTGTTAATTTCAAAAACTGCCATTGTGTACCAGTAGTCACTGCACCATAAATATTCTCGATCGCTTCTCCGGCCTCATCGTTAAACCTTTGAGCTGCCACCATTTCTGCTGCACATTGACCCAATCCAGCGTTCAAATCTCCCTTTTTGGCCTCGATAATGATAATTGCAGGAGCAGTGATCACAATCTCATTGCCCGATTCTTCTTGGGATCTAGTCAGTAAAAAATCACAGACCCCATTCAATCCCTCGTCCGGCGCAACTGTGAAATCGGTGCCAGAGAAAAGACCAATGTGGGGAGCTAGAGATTTCCGCAATTCAAACAACAATGGCGCAATAATAAACTCCGACCTAGCTTTTTCTGTACTCAACGTAATTGCTAACTCTACGGATTCTTGAAATAAGTCTTTTAACCAGTTATTTGGAATAACTGGAGTTGCTGCTTGACTAAATTGACTATTTACCAGTGTTATACCAAAAGCTTTTTTAACTTCTTTCAATGTGAAACTGCTATAGGGCATAACTCCTCCTTTACAAAATCGCCGAAATCAAGTATCCACAGCGATGCTCACCATCATTAATCCAGTGGGTGCGCTCTACCTGACAATCAGATAAAGCTGTCTCAAACATCTCTAGCTCATGGCCACAAACTGTGGGAAAAGAGTTGGCTACTTGGGCGATCGCACAGTTGTGTTCAGTGAGAATAAACTTGCCATTGTCTACATGAAACTCTGCCATATAACCTTCTTGACGGCGTAGCTCTACCAGTTTAGCCACTCGATCGGGCAAACTACCAGTTCCCAACTGTGCCCGATACTCTAAAGACTTGCGCTGCCAATGCTGCTGCAAAATAGCACTGGCTTGGTCATAGCCCAAGTTATTTACCAATGTATCCAGAAACGAAATTACGAACTGGTCGTACTGATTGGGAAACTGTTCTCGTCCCTTGGGGCTGAGCTGATAGATGTACTGTGGTCGCCCCATCCCTCCAGCTACAGATTGGAACACCACCAAGCCCTCGGCTTGCAGATCTTTTAAATGACGACGAGTGGCTTGGGGACTAATGGTTAGTTCTTTCGCCAAGTCTTGTGCGGTAGCCTGCCCCTGTTTTAATAGGTACAGCAGCATGTCTTGCTTGGTGGAGTTTTCAGTGATCATAAATTTCCTGTTTCTTCACTTTAACAACGCCTGGGTTGCTTTAGTATAGCTCAGTCTTCCCGCCATACACTATTGTCTGAGGATTTTGCAAGTTGAGAGTCTAGCCCGAGAGCTTGTAGGAGTATTTTACGTTCCTCGATCGATAATTCCAAAAAAACTTTGGGGTCATCTGGTTTTTGTTTATAGTGAAGCGCTGTGGTAAGTAATCTTAAGGATAGCTGATACTCAGGTCGGTCTTGCTTGACACTCCCCGCGCTTAAGCGACGGGGATTCTATAGAGATTCCATAATCGGATTCTATAAGGCGTAGTCAAAGCGCCGCTACTGACTCCTTCAAGACATAGCCCCAAAGTTGCCGCTACTTTTCTGAGGATGTTGGCCGCACCATTACAGTCAGCATTCAAATATTTCTTATTAGCACTACGATACAAGCCTCGCTGTACCCGTCTTCCCGATTCTTTCCACCGCTCGGGTTTTTCACCGTAGGTTGGTAGAGTATCTGAATCGAGAAAACTAGCCTTACTTGTATAGCTTTCCTCCGTTTCGACAAACTGAATCCCATGCTGCTCACACAATTGAGCAATTCGGTCTTTCAGTCTACCTGTAGGAATTTGGACAAACTTTTGATTAGTTTTTTTACCCATACTAGCCCCATCTTTTTGGCCTTGGTTCCAGCCAAAAACTAGGGTTCCAATTTCATTTTCTATACAGTGGTTGATTACTAATCTAGCCGCTTTATTTATTGCATCTCGAACTTGACGATTACGTTTTTCAGTAATTTTTGCTAGTTTTCTAGACCAGAATCCTTGCGGCTTGCCCTCCTTAATATTGGCTATTTGCTTATTGTAAAATTGGTTAAGAGATTTCAGATGAAGTCCATCAACAATGAAAGATGCACCCAAATTACTCACACACGTTAACCAATTATCTATGCCATGGTCTATACCTAAGCATTTTGAAGGGTCTAAGTATGGTTTTTCAACTTCTACTTTATAGACCAACTCAATATAGAAGGCTCCGTTTCTTGGTAAAATTCGATATTCTCTAATCTTACTGCAATCCAGGTTTGATGGAGCTGGCAAGTAGAACGCATCTATTCCGAACCAGGCTTTTACTTTTGTCCCCAATGGAAATCTGAGCAAGCCATCCTTCAACCGGACAGAACGGCCTGTGTAAGTTACTAGCGCCAAACCTCCTTTTCTATAGCCGGGAAGTCTTGGCTTCTGGTTTAGATTTCCGACTTTGACACCTTTCAGTAAACCTATGTAAGATTTGAAAGATTCGGCCACAGTCGTTAATATTTGTTGTGCTGTATCCGAGTAGAAAGCTTGATAGTGCAGGTTTTGGTTATGGGTTCCTAATTCTTTGTGCAGTTCTTCTCGACTGGGAATCTTACCAGTTTTAAAGAACAATTGCCTCGCAAAATAAGTTCCACAGTTAGATAGCTTAGCTGACTCACTGCAAAGGAACTCTAGTATGGCTTTTAGCTCTGAGTCAGGACTAATTAAATTTTGTTGGCATCCAAACATTTGTCTTCATGATTGACGTTATCATTACAGTAATCTACAATCAGAACAACTGTCAAGAAAGTTTACATGAGAAAAAAATCCTACGAATACCGGCACTATAACCATGCAGTCGGATTAGCCGTTGTGCATTTAATTTGGATACCCAAACGCAGAAAAAAAGTATTGATTGGGGATGTTAGGGACAGAATTTTTCAAATATTTACCGAGCTTGCAACCGAAAAAGACTGGAATATTCGGGCATTAGAGGTTGCACCTGATCACATCCATCTATTTGTTGAAGTACATCCTACTGATGCCATATATCAGGTCGTTAAAGCATTTAAAGGTCGATCTGCTCGGTATTTAAGACAAGAATTTGAGCATTTGAGAAAGCTCCCATCTATGTGGACTAACAGTTATTTCTTTTCTACTGCTGGTAATGTTTCGGCAGACACAATAGAAAGATATATCAGCGATCCTCATCATGGTTGAGAATATCGGAGGCGGTTAAAACCGCTTGCGTCGCCTCTACTCCCCACTCTAAAGAGATGGGGCTTCCAGGCTTCCCACACTTTTCTGGTGATCGCGCTGCAACAAATTCAGCATCTCTCGAACGGTTTCCAAATCGTATCCAGATAATCCACTTTGAATCTGCAACCGTTGCCATAACGCCTGTAAAGGCAACGAATCTATAGTTGCTGCCAATTCATCGAGAATCCCCAAAGCCAATGGAACTAACAGCTCATCGTAGTAAGTATTAATTCTTTCTCGGTAGTGCGCCATATCCCAACGATTGACTGGGTTATTGAGATTTTGGCTAACAATATCGGCCAATATCTGCTGGGTTACAGGGCCAGTAACCCATTGCATTTCATCAACCACATGGTGAATAAAGTAAGGCACACAATCTACTGCTATGGCGATCGATAGCCCTATATCCGCTAAGTTTTCCACCATGATGTTTGCCCCTAGCAATAATTCCTGTGCTAACGACGAAGCATTATCAAGATCTAAGGGCATGACTTCTTCCAAGTGCATGTCATTGGTCGGTGCATTGGCATAACCAGCTTTTTTGAGTTTTGTCACGACATGATGTAAACCGATCGAACCTGTAAATACCATTCTAAGATTAGTATGAGTTTGCCGGAGCGATCGCAGTGCATCCAGAATCTCCATGGCCACTGTTTCACCCAAATCATGCTTGATGTTATCGAGCATCATTGGCATCTCATCCCAAAAGAAAATTACCATGCCATCTTGATTGGCCATTAAGTCTTCGATCGTCTTGGTCAAAATACTTTTCCAATGTTGCTCCACCGATTTTGGCAGCTTCCAGCCCTTAATCTCGGCTCCATTTAATTGCTCTAACAATTGCCGTGCCCCTGCAAACACCCGTTCTTTACCACTTAAATCTCGTTGTACATCTTGCCACACGGTTTCCACAAATTCTATGGGTGTGCGCAATCCTTCTAAATCCCGGAATTTTACGAGCTTCTCTGGCAATGGTTCCACTGACATCTTTTTGATGAAGCTGGTCTTGCCCATCCGCCGCTCGGCTGTCAACACTAAACTTTGCCGCTCCAATACCTGCCAAAGCTTTTTAATGAGTCGATCTCGTCCGACCACTTCGTTAAGGGCTAACTGTCCACCAGGATTTGTGCGCACAAGTATATTGTGAACTCTGTCCCTAAATTATACGTCAAAAATAACGTGCGTTGTTTTTGACGTATGTTTGAACGGTGATTTCAAATTTGAGGCTCAGCTTATGTTACTTTTCTGGCAACAAAATATGTTCTTTAACTAATCGCCTGCGCCTCTTGAGGAGAAACTTCCTTAAAGTGGATCACATCTTTGCGGGGATCGACGAAGCTAACCTGGACTTGAATTCGATCGCCTGGGCTAATCCATCGATCGAACCGCATGGCAAACTCCAACCCCAACTCTTCTAGCAAAATCAAGGCTAGCTCATCATCTTCCCGTAGCCAGCGTAGCATAATGGCATCCCAAGACTGATTGCGACCTCGTCCCAAATACTCCAAAGACCAATAGCGATTGGTCTGGCGCTCCATCAGAGTGCCTTCATAGCTAGTACTGACGATCGATTGCATAATTTCTTGCAGCTTATCGTAATCAAAAGGCAACGGGTCGCCGCGCAGATGCGCCTTGATCTGAAAATGGACGATCGTATCGGTATAGCGGCGAATTGGTGAAGTGGCCTGACAATAGGTATTCAGCCCCAAACTAGCATGGCGTAACGGTGATAACCCCATTTCACTGCGAGGCATACAGCGGCGAATCGCACAGAACCTGACCGGCCCTGGTGGCAGCAAATTCAGCTCTTCATCACTGGGTAGCTCCGGTTGAGGCTGACCGCGATAGGGCAATGGCAGCTCATGATCTTGACCATAGCGAGCGGCGACTTCCCCGGTCATGATCATCATCTCGGCGACTAGCTGACGAGCAGGAGAATCTTCGACGATCGAGATATCAATTTCATCATCATGAACCTTGATCGAAGCCTCGGGCATACTGATATTCACTGAACCCTGGGCTTGTCGCCACTGTTGGCGGAGTTTGCCCAGCTTAGAGATCGCGGCAATTTCTGGTTCGTTGAGAATGCCCAGTTGCAACATTTCATCTACGTCATCGTAGGTGAGGCGATAGGTCGGTCGAATCGCAGAGGCGGTAATTTGGTATTCAATTACCGCACCGGTATCGTCCAAAATCATCCCAAAGCTCAGGGCGCAGCAAACTTGCCCCTGAATCAAGCTCATCGGGCCGGTAGCTAGCGCGGTGGGAAACATCGGAATCATGCCGGTGGGCAGATAAATAGTGGTCGATCGCCTGCGAGCTTCTAGATCGATCGCATCCCCCGGCGAAATAAAGCGGGTGGGGTCGGCGATGTGTACCCACACCTGCTGTCTGCCATCGGGCAGGGTTTCCAAGCTCACGCCGTCGTCAATTTCGGTGGTGCTTTCGTCGTCGATCGTATAGACCTTGAGGTGAGTGAGGTCGCGTCGATTAGGATCTAAGTCTGCTGGGAAATCCGCCAGCATGTCTTGGACGGCTTCGGTGATAGGGTCGGCGAAGTCTACTGGAATCTGGGCGCGACGCAGGGCAATATTTTCGTGGGGCGACCAAATGCCTAGGCCGACTAATAAATCAAATACCTGTTGTTCCGATTGACCTTTGCCAATTGCCACCAATAAATCTGCGGTGCCTTTAGGGGGAAAATCAGGTTGCAGGACAAATTTCTCGAAGCCTTCAATTTTTAGTCGATCGGCTTCTGTCCACTCTACTTCTGTGCCATTTAATCTGGCTTGAATGTGATCGACAAACTCTTGTAGATCTCGCTCCTTCTGTTCTTTAACAGCAATCTGGTGCTGGAGTTCGAGTACTTGGTTACGCGGACGTGGTTCGTAATTTTGGTCTTTCTTGTTTTTGAAATAAACTTTGTCACCTGAGAGCAGACAATGAGCCGCATAGGTATGAACCGGCGAGTCATCGGCATACAACAAATCTGCCAACCCGGCTGGATCGGTGGATTCATTATCATCTACCAACATTTCCCAGGCGATCGGCAGGTTTGCCGGGTCAATATGAGGAGTGACTGCGGTTAAAAACTTGTCTATTTCAGCGGGTTGTTTGAAGCTTACGCCCGCGACTGTATAGGTAATATCTTTGGTGGGATGAAGCTGGTGTGTTTGTTGGCGAGCATCGATTGCCACCCAGAGCTTTTTGCCTTCTGGTCGATCGATAATGCCCAAACGGCGATCGCCGTTGTGCCAAAATTCTACTAAAGTCCCCTTCTCCACCGGCTTCAATCCTTATATGTGTATACCAAGCATTGGTGCCTATGTCTTGTTTTTGACCACAGGCACTGCTAGCTGGATTTTTCAGCTTTAGCCTTCGGCGTTGATGAAAGGCATCAGAGCAATTTGACGAGAGCGTTTAATCGCTAAGGTCACGTCGCGTTGTTGTTTGGCGGTAAGGCCACTGATGCGCCGAGGTAAAAGTTTACCGCGCTCGGTGACGAACTTACGGAGCAGTTCTACGTCTTTGTAGTCGATCGGGTCGCCCGGTTTAATTGGGGAGAGGCGTTTGCGAAAATAAGCCATGGTGATTAGATATCTAGATATATGGGATGGATAAAGCGCCGACTACTTGATTTCTTTGTGAGCAGTGTGGCTGTTGCAGTGCGGACAGAATTTTTTAATTTCTAGCCGTGCTGTGGTGTTTCGACGGTTTTTGCTGGTGGTGTAGCGCGATACGCCGGGTGAGCGCTTGTTTAGATTAGTCCGACACTCGGTACATTCGAGGGTAATGGTAATCCGTACTCCCTTTTTAGCTGCCATAAGAAGGTTCCTAAGTCCCACAAGGGATCAAAAATTAAACACAATTTTTTATTATGCCATGGATTGCCTTGAATGAGCAAGAGTAAACGGGCAGCAAGCAACCCCTAATTCACTCTAGAAATAACAGGCTGAAAAATTAAAAACCTAATCCATTTTTTCGTTGACGGGAAATCGATCGATCAACAACACCGCCTGTCTAGCAGTAGTTTTTAGTGTCTCTGATACATGGGGCACATGGGGAATTTGCGATAACAAATCTACCGTGCGGCGCAGCATTCTCACCACATCACCTTCATCTAAACTGCTGCCTGCACAGAGTTCTGGCCAAGTGGTATCTAGCGCCCATTGTTGAACAATACCCACCATTTCGCACTCCATCCATACCGGCAAAGCAACCTGTTGGCGACGCTGGGCTTGGAAGAGTTGACGACGAGTATTGCGCAGCTCACTGAGAGTCTTGAGCATGTCTTCCGGCGGATCATAGTTTGTCCAGCTATCATTACGAGGTGGCTCGGAGACCAGGGCACAGAGGGTCGCGGCCAAGTCTTGGGGTTCTAGGCCATCTAGATAGCCAGAGTCTAAACAGAGAGCTAGCCATAGTTCGTTGTCACCGCGCATAGCCGCCGCGATTTCGCCGAGTTTGGTGGGTTGTACGTCATCTAGGCCACCCATTTGGCGCAGGACTTCGATCAGACCCAGGAATTCTTGCCAATGATGCGCCAACATTTGTTGCAGGCGTTCTTGGCGGGCGGTAATTTCTTGTTGGACGATCGATCTTCTGCGGTATTTTTTCAGTAAAGAGCCAGGGTTGCCGTGTTCCCAGAGCGGATGGGTCGAGAGGGCTTTTTTGAGGTTGTCAATTTTGTCTAGTTGGGTGGCTAACTCTGCTGAAACAGGTAGATCCATGTGGGGGATGAGAGTGGCGATCGCGGCTGATTCTTCGTCGCCTCGGCGCACTTGACCCACTCTCAAAGGCATTTCTGGTGGTGATTCTAGGCTTTCGACATTAGGGAGTTGTTGGCCAGGTAAATATTTCTGCCAGTTTTGATGGATGGCAGCGACATCTTGAGCGTTGACCACGTACCAGCGGTTATCTTTGCCCAGGCAGAGTAGCAAGCGGCTGCGATTGACCACGTTAGATTTAGCAATCAGTAAGGCGGTAAGCGGGTTGGCCACTGAGACATGTTTGCCTTTCAGGCTAACCAGCGCTCCTGGCTCCACATCTGGTATTAGACGGGTGACTTGGTTGGCGCGAACTTGGTCGAAGTAGAGTTGAAGATTTTTTAGTTGGGCTTGTTCTAGTTTGAGCTGGGAGTTCTGGCTTTCGTACTCCTCTAAATCTTCTGGTTGGATTTTGGCAAGTAAATCATCAAGGATGTGTAGCTCTTTGGTGGTTTCGTCGATCGCCATCAACTGGGGCTGCAAATGAGAAGTAGCGGTAAACTGGCCAAAGCTGCGCTCCACTAGCTCCCTGGCTTCATCTAAAGTATGGGTTTGCAGCAGGTTCAGCACCATCCCATAGGTGGGAGTAAACTGGCTAATCAGCGGGTCAGCCTGAGAGGTCGCTAAAAAGGCAGCTTCAGCAGCTCCTTCAAACCGCGATTGTACCGTAATCACATTTCCCAACACATCTTTGCCTCGTCGTCCGGCGCGTCCCGACATTTGTAGAAATTCGGAGGCAGTTAAGAGGCGATGACCTCGATCGGTTCTTTTAGACAAACTAGAAACCACGGTAGTCCGAGCTGGCATATTAATCCCGGCAGCCAAAGTCTCGGTGGCAAACACTACTTTGATCAGACCCTCAGTAAACAGTTCTTCCACCAATACCTTCCAAGCTGGTAAAATCCCGGCGTGGTGCGAGGCAATTCCGCGATAAAGGGCAGAGAGCTGAGCTTGGCGCACGGCTTCCGGGTTATCAATCACCCATTGATCAATTTTGACTTTGAGCCGCAGCTCTTCTGCTGGTGACACCAAATTCAAAACATGCATCTCGGCCACGGCCTGGTCACAGCCCTTGCGACTAAAGATAAAGAAAATGGCCGGTAACATTTCCCGTTCAGCCATCTTGCTCACAATAAAAGCATTGCTAGGGACTTCTTCGCGCTTACGGCTACCCTTCGGCTGGTGGGATTTCAGTTTGGGATTGAGGTCTTTGGTGCCGTGGTTTAACAGCGGAAACAGTCCTTTCGGGCTAGCAAAGTGAAACTGCAAAGGCACTGGCCGAAAATCGGAATAAATCAGCTCAGTCGCGCCATGCACATGGCTAATCCATTCGGTGAGCTGCTGGCTATTGGCGACTGTAGCGGAGAGCGCCACAATTTGAACGCCGATCGGGCAATAAATAATTGACTCTTCCCAGACGGTACCCCGCTGCTTGTCATTCATGTAATGGCATTCATCCAACACCACCGCTTCTACGCCCACCAAAGAAGTACCCACTTCACCGATCCGGGTGCCGTAGAGCATGTTGCGAAAAATTTCGGTGGTCATCACCACGATCGGGGCATCCCGGTTAATCGACACATCCCCAGTCAATAGACCTACTTCGTCTCGACCAAACTCGGCGCGAAAATCGCGAAATTTCTGATTAGATAAAGCTTTGAGGGGGGTAGTGTAAAAAACTCGGCCACTGCCCTTGCGCGATCGATGAATAGCATACTCACCCACCAAGGTCTTCCCCGAACCAGTCGGCGCACAGACTACCACCGATCGGCCTTCGTTGAGGGCGGTGATAGCCTGCATCTGAAAGGGGTCTAGTTCAAAGGGAAAGACTTGTTGAAGTTCAGCGGGCGAAAGGGCAGAAGACATAAAAAGGGAGAGCAACATGCAGGGAGCTTTTGTATCATTGTTGCACTATCGATCGAGTAATGGCATGACTGCTAACAAACCATCATTAGGCAAATCCACTGAAACTGTAAAAAATCAGGGAGATTATGGTTAATAATAGACTAAGTTCCAGGAATATCATTCTGTTTAACTGATATACCTATTGCCATCATTATTTCATCATCGATCGTGAAAAAACTTTCTTGCTTGCTAGCTCTGCTGCTATCCAGTACCGGAGTCGTGAACACCAATACGGCCTTTGCTGCCGGTGCCAAATCGACGGTTACTTCCAATCCTACAAATGGCCAAATCGCCCAACGCTCCATCACTTGTTTGCGCCTCGATTACAATGCCGGGGGCGTGATTCACAACGGAGTTTTATCGATGAATGGTGCCAGGGGTATATTGGTCACCGAATTTTTCTCCGAAGCCTTAGGCAGAAGAACTAGAGTACAGCAAGATATCGAAGCCAGAGATACTCCAGAAGGCTTGTTGCTAGCGGGCTATCGTCCGGTTTTCCCCGAAACTAATCGCCCTTACCCCTCTTATAGCCCAGACAATTTTTTGTTGAAGGTTACCCCAGAAAATGATGTGGTAGCTTTCAACTGTGATGATGCCAGAGTCTGCGCACCAGTTAGAGTTTCACCCTGTCGGCGTTAATCTTGCTAAATCCAGACTATATCTAGGGAATCTAGGGAACCCCACTGAATTCAGTGGGGTTCTTGGTTTTTAAAGAATCCATTCTGAAGCTCGATCGCCTAATTCCAGTGAAATACTGATCGCCTTGCCTAGCCGAGGTTTTTCTTTAGTCGTCTGAATAAAATCAATCACCTGTTCTGCCCCGCCCATAGCATTGAGGTAATTGGCGATCGTTTCCAGATGCTGATCATATTCCGCCTCAGATAAGGGGAAAGACACTTGTTCTAGATATCGCCACATCACCTGTAGATAGATCTTGTTGGGCTGTTTGCGCAACTGCACATCATAGGAGTAGCTCCACTTGGCGATAATAAGCTGACGTAGATCTGCTCCAGTTAGCACAGATGGTTCTCCTATAAGATACTCGGGACAAAAAGCGATTCTCGGGGCTGCAAAAAAATGGCATAATAGCTCAGTATGTTAGCTATCAGTCCTATACATTAATCATACATTCAACAAAATTTAAGTCATGGCTCAACTTTCTGCTGGCTCCAGTGACGTACCGGATCTCGGTCGTCGCCAATTCATGAACCTTTTAACATTTGGCACGATCACCGGCACAGTGCTGGGTGGAGCGTTCCCATTCATCAGTTACTTCATCCCACCAGCTAGCGGTGCTGCCGGTGGTGGTGCTACTGCCAAAGATGCCAGCGGCAATGATGTATTGGTTAGCCAATTCATTGCTGGTAAGCAAAAAGGCGATCGAGCTTTGACTCAAGGCTTAAAGGGCGACCCCACCTACATCGTGGTCGGCGACGGCACCGTTTTAGATTATGGCATCAACGCTATTTGTACGCACCTAGGCTGCGTAGTACCTTGGAATGGCGCTGAAAACAAATTTATGTGTCCTTGTCATGGCTCGCAGTACGATACTGCCGGTAAAATGGTGCGTGGTCCTGCACCAAAATCTTTGCCTTTGGCACATGCAGCGGTAGTGGAAGACAAAGTTTCCCTTACACCTTGGACAGAAACTGACTTCCGCGACGGTTCACCTGCTTGGTGGGCTTAGAGTTCAGTGGGCATTACAGCTTCCAACTTATTTCGTAGACCTTAATTTACTCTTTAAACAATGAAATTATCTACTATTTACCGGTCGATCATTAGATCTGTCTTGGTACTGTTGGCCGGTATCGGCCTACTGGTCTTCGCCCCTCAACCGGCGCAGGCGTATCCTTTCTGGGCACAGCAAACCTACCCGGAAACCCCCCGTGAACCGACTGGTCGTATTGTGTGTGCCAACTGTCACTTGGCTGCAAAACCCACCCAAATTGAAGTACCCCAGTCTGTCTTACCCGACACGGTGTTTGAAGCAGTGGTCAAGCTACCCTACGATCACAGCGTGCAACAAGTCACTGCTGATGGCACCAAAGGGCCGTTGAATATCGGCGCAGTCTTAATGCTACCTGAAGGTTTCAAAATTGCTCCAGAAGACCGAATTCCGGCAGAAATGAAGGAAAAGATTCAGGGTTTGTACTATCAACCCTATGGTGAAGGCAAAGAAAATACCGTAATTATTGGCCCGCTACCTGGCGACCAATACGAAGAAATTATCTTCCCAATTCTTTCTCCTAACCCCAAAACCGATAAGGGCATTTACTTCGGTAAGTATCCCATTCATGTTGGCGGCAACCGAGGTCGTGGCCAGGTTTATCCTACTGGCGAAAAAAGCAACAACTCCGCCTATAGCACGGCGATCGCTGGAACTGTTGCGGCGATTACCCCCGGAGAAGCAGGCTTAAACGAAATCACCATTCAGCCCGCTAGCGGTGAAGCGGTGGTCACCAAAATCCCGGCTGGCCCAACTCTGTTGGTAGCCGCTGGTGATACGGTAACTGCTGGTCAAGCCCTCACCAACAATCCTAATGTGGGTGGCTTCGGTCAAAAAGACACTGAAATTGTCTTGCAAAACCCCAACCGCATTTACGGCTTGGTAGCCTTCGTTACCATGATCATGCTGTCGCAAATCTTCTTGGTACTCAAAAAGAAACAGGTGGAAAGAGTACAGGCTGCCGAATTGGAGTTCTAAGTCGTCTCTGACAATCAATTTGTAGAAGGGTGTGAATTCACATCCTTCTTTTTTTATGTCTATTTAGTTGTGTCTATTTAGACAGTAAACCCATGGCGATCTTTTAATAATTTTTACTGAGAAGTTGTTAAGCAGCGTAAATCGATGATCTCGGTTAGGATTCGTCGATATCTAAGTCTAGATAGTTTACGGCTAGTGCTTTTGGCGTAGATGGATCGATCGAACACTTCCCTATTTCCACTTTCGGGGATCGCTACTATTGACAGCAGAATCTGAAGTGTTATAATTTCTTTCCATTACATAAATAAATCTACTTAGTTTTTTATCAATCTTTAAAATCAAATCCCGTGTGATCACGGAGTACAGATCCCTAGTCTTCGTACTAGATTAAGTTATCGATTGTTATTCCTCATAAGCCTATCTAACTAGTGACTCGGTGCGTTTGTGCCGCTCAGCTAAATTTCAGTCATTTTAGGATGTTTGAATAGAGGTTGGTTTATTCACCAAGCTGCGGGGATCGCCCATCTTGTAACAACTTGAGGGCATTTTAAGAACCGCAGCACTGGAGAGCCGTCATATTTTTTGGTAATTTCAATCGAGATTCCGGAAAGTACGACAAGCGTGTTGATTCTGTAGTTTAAGTTTAAACAAGCCGATAAATTTACCCATATTAAAAGCATATAGACGGAGGTGAAGTCCTATGATGGCCTCAACCCACTTAACCAAGTTAATCAGATTTCTCAAAGAAGATTTGTCCATCTCGACCGCGTCGATGGACATTGCCCTGCGCCGAGTCGAAGAAAATCCCGGCCCATTACCAATGATTTTGTGGCAGTACGGTCTGGTGACGATCGAACAGCTCAACCAAATCTATGACTGGCTCGATAAAGCTTCTTAAATCACAAGATATTTCACAGAAATGGGGTGGTCGTCTAGACTACCCCATTTTTGTTGTTTCCCGTTGGTTTCGACTCCGCTCAACCAACGGGAAAATGACTAATTTCTGTTCACCGCAAAAACTGATAGAAGCCCTCGATCGATTGCAAAGTTGCTAAAACCTGTGCCCCTCGCGCTGGCCGGGACTGCTTTGCCCCTTGCCAAAACAACAGATCGCGATTTAAGATCCGCAACAGTCGATGGATCTCCGTCAGGCTAGAACGAACTTGGTATCCAGCGGCTGGGTCGGCAGATTGCAGCAGGCGATCGAACAACTTTTGCAGGCTAATTCCGGTGGTGATCGCCGCACTGGGATCATCTTTTTCTACTAAGCCGCACAAATTAGCCAAAGACTGGGAAAACTGGTCTGGGAGATCTGCGTCATCAATACTTGAAGATATCTCATAGTTCATGTTATTTTCACTGCCAAATGCCCCAAAGAATAGATAGAATATCATCTACTGCCTAGCACATTTTAATGACGATCTCTGCCGACCAGTTGATAACCAAAGATCAAGAGCTAGTTCTGCCGACTTGGCTGGCAGCAACTGGTGAATCTGCATTGGCCAGCGATCGCCTGATTCATCAAGCCTATATCTTTGCCCGCGAGCAGCATACTGGCCAGATGCGTAAATCTGGTGAACCCTATATTTGCCACCCGATCGCTGTTGCCGATATTCTATACAACCTAGGTGGTGAAGCGCCCATGATTGCGGCGGGTTTTTTGCACGATATTGTAGAAGACATTGAAGCCGTTAGCATTGCCGATATTGAAAAAATGTTTGGGATCGAAACCGCTCATTTAGTAGAAGGAGTCACCAAGCTCTCTAAACTAAATTTTCGCAGTAAAAAAGAACAGCAAGCTGAAAACTTCCGCCGGATGTTTTTGGCCATGGCCAAAGATATTCGGGTAATTGTGGTGAAACTGGCTGATCGGCTGCACAACATGCAGACCCTAGAGCATATGCCGATCGAAAAGCAATTGCTCATTGCCCAAGAAACTCGCGATATTTTTGCCCCATTGGCAAACCGCTTAGGTTTAGGAAGAATTAAATGGGAGTTAGAAGATTTAGCATTTAAATATATCGAACCCGAAGATTATCGCAACGTTCAAAACCTGGTGAAAGAAACCCGCAAATCGCGGGAAGGCCGGATTACCAATACGGTTGAACAAATTCGCACCCGCTTGGCTGATGCTGGCCTAGAATACTTTGATGTCAGTGGTCGCCCCAAGCACCTGTACAGCATTTATCAAAAAATGAGTCGTCAGAAAAAGGAATTTGGCGAAATTTATGACCTCACGGCAATCAGAATCATCGTACCCAACAATGCCGATTGTTACCGGGTACTCGCCGAGGTACATGATGCCTTCAGACCAATTCCTGGGCGGTTTAAAGACTACATTGGCCTGCCAAAGCCCAACCGCTATCAATCGCTGCACACCACGGTGCTGGGCATCGCTAACACGCCGCTAGAAATTCAAATTCGCACCACCGAAATGCACCGGATTGCCGAGTACGGAATTGCCGCTCATTGGAAGTACAAAGAAGCTGCTAATGCCGCTGCTGGGGCGACTAAAGATGACAAATTTATCTGGCTGCGGCAGTTACTAGAATGGCAAAGCGATTTTAAAGATGCCCAAGAATTTTCTGACAATCTGAAAGACCAGCTTCTTGACCCAGATGTATATGTTTTTACCCCTAAAGGAGAGGTCTTTGCGCTGCGCGAACGAGCAACAACGATCGACTTTGCCTACCGGATTCATACCGAAATTGGCAACCACTGTGTGGGTGCCAGGATCAATGGTCGAATTGTGCCGCTTTCTACCCAGGTGCGCAATGGCGATATCGTAGAAATTATGACCAAAGAAAGTGGCCATCCCAGCCTAGATTGGCTGAGTTTTGTGGCTACTCCGACTGCCAAAAATCGCATCACCCAATGGTATAAGCGATCGAATCGGGATGAAAATATTGCCCGTGGTCGAGAGCTGTTAGAAAAAGAGCTGGGCAAAAATGGTCTGGACTCTTTGCTGAAATCTGACCCGATGCTGGCCGTTGCCCAAAAGTGCAATTATCAGACTGTGGAAGATCTGTTAGCTTCCCTAGGCTATGGTGAGACCACAATTAAGCAGGTGGTAAATCGCATTCAAGATACGGTTAAAACCACGGTGGCCGAGGCAGCATTAGAAATTTTACCGACCACCACGATCAAAAAACCGACCAGTGCCGATGGAGATTTCCCGATTATCGGAATTGAGGGTTTAATGCATCATTTAGCGGGTTGTTGTAACCCGATTCCCGATGAGCCGATCGTGGGGGTAGTAACTAAGCTGAATGGGATTTCAATCCATCGCCAGGGCTGTGGCAATGTAGAAAATGTGAATGGCGATCGAATTTTGCCGGTGCGCTGGAATGCACATCATATCTCTAAGCAACAGGGTGCTCGCCGTAGTTATATTGTGACCTTACAGGTGGAAGTGTTCGATCGGGTGGGGGTAATGCGTGATGTGCTGTCGCGACTCAGCGATAACAAAGTGAACGTGCGACAAGCCAAAGTGACTGCGGATAATAAATCTAAGCCTGCGATGTTGGATCTCAGTGTAGAGGTTGTAGATAAGTCACAGTTAGAGCGCTGCATCAACCAAATCCGCCAGATGCATGATGTGCTGCATGTGCGACGAATAACCGAGATGTCGGAACACATTGTCGAACAGAATTAACGATCATTCTTCAAAGTTCACTCCAAAATACAGATCATTAAATTACTCCTGACAATCTAGACCAGTACAGAATCTAGGAAACACCAAAGTATCATTCTCCATGCAACGAAGTAACCTTGCCTCTGAAGACAATATAATTATAAATATTATAAAATAACATAATCGGAATCAAGAAACCGATAAAAATAATCATGAAAGTCAAAGCGCTCGGTGAAGCAGCGGCTTGATAGATCGTGATACTGGGTGGAATTACATAGGGGAAAATAATTAGTCCCAAACCCAAAAAAGACATCAAAAACAACAAAATCGTCCATACAAACGGCGCAGTCTCCTGCTTACGACTCAAACTGCGCAACAGCAAACCCACCAAACCCAAACCCAATAGCGGAATTGCCGCAAACACATAAAGCAAAGGCGGATCAAACAAATGGTCGCGGGCTTGGGCATAAAAAATCGGTGTACTCACCGTAATAAACACCGCCCCCACCAAAGTTGTGATCGCCGCCAACTTAGCTGTTTTATAATGCGTCGCTTGTAGCTCATCGGTCGTCTTCATAATTAAATAGGTCGAACCAATCAGCACATAACCTTGAATCAGGGTGAGAGCTACGATGATCGATCGCCAGCTCAACCAATCCCACATTCCTCCAGTAAAATGCCCTAATCCATCTACAGCAATTCCTTCAAACACTGAACCCAAAGCAAACCCCTGCCCCAAGGCCGCCAAAAAACTACCAATACCGAAAGTGAAATTCCAAAAAGTCTTGACCTCAGAGTTCTCTCGAAACTCAAAAGCCACTGCCCGCAAAATCAGACCAAAAATCATCATACTAGCCGGAATATACAACGCATTCAAAATCGTCGCATAAGCCAAGGGAAAAGCCCCAAACAGTGCCCCACCCATCAGCACCAGCCAAGTTTCATTGGCATCCCACACATTGCCCAGACTAGTCATCAGAATCGTGCGCCGTTCCTCACTAGAAGAAGTCAACGACAAAATACCCACCCCCAAGTCAAAGCCATCGAGGGTGATATACAAAAACAAAAACAGACCTAAAATAGCAAACCAAACCTGGGGCAAAAAATGCTGTAGAGCTTCCATGCTGTATTCCTACTGATTGAGCGGACGAGAATCTGGCTGATGTTCTACGGGGACAGCGATCGAATTAACCGGCGCTGGCATGGTGAGATTAGGTCCTTTGCGAATAATGCGGCTGGCAAAAAATAGTGTAGTGACGAACAGCGTACTATAGAGTACCGCAAAAGCCGTCAAAGAAGTCAACACCTGCGCCGCTGGCAAATGAGAAGCCATATCTGCGGTGCGCAGTTCACCATAGACTGCCCAGGGCTGTCGCCCGACACAGCGCACAATCCAGCCTGATTCTACCGCAATATAGCCCAAAGGAGCCGAGAGCACCCACGCCCAAAGCAGCCATTTTTGCTCAGGCAACTTATCGACTCCCAACCCCCCGCGTAACCACTGCACCACACTCACCAACATCAACCCAGCTAAAAAGAACCCAATACCACTCATAATCCGAAACGAGTAATAAATTAAACCGATCGCATGTGGTCGATCGGCGGGTTTAAAAGCATTCAGACCCAACACTGGCTCTGATAATTTCGGCTTGAATTCCAAAATATAGCCCAAACCCTGGGGAATCTTGATCTCCCAATCATTTCGCTGGGCTTTATCGTTAGGCAACGACAACAAACTCCAATCCGCTGTCTGACCTGCTGGCAGCGTTTCCCATTGGGCTTCCATTGCTGCTAATTTAGTGGGCTGATACTTGTGCACCTGCTCGGCACTCAGATGTCCCATCACAATTTGTAGAGGCGTAACGGCAATAGCTACCGCGATCGCCACCTTAAACGATAAAGTAAAAAATTCCTGATGACGCTTCTGTAAAATATACCAGGCACTAATTCCACCAATTACAAATAGTGAGGTTTCCAGCGTAGCTAAAAACATATGCAAAATGCTGTTCAGAGCAAAAGGGTTCATAATGGCCTGAAAGTAATCACTAACTATAAACTTCCCCTGCACAAAATCGCCCCCCGCTGGAGTCTGGAGCCAAGAATTGGCCACCAAAATCCACACCGTCGAAAGATTAGCCCCAAAGCCCACCATAATCGTAGCTAAATAGTGAATCGCTGGCGGCACCCGATCCCAACCAAACAGCATAATGCCCAGAAATCCAGCTTCTAAGGCAAAGGCCATCGAAGCCTCAAAGCCCAAAATACTGCCAAAAAAGTCTCCGACAGCTTCGGAAAACGGTGCCCAATTGGTGCCGAACTGAAACTCCATCGGCAAACCCGAGGCCACCCCAATGCCAAAATTTAGCACATAGAGTTTCGCCCAAAAGCGGGCATGGTGGTAATAGCTGATATTCTTGGTCTTCAGCCACAACCCTTCCACCACAATGAGGTAAATAGACATGCCGGTAGTCAAAACTGGCCACAGCATGTGAAAAATAGCAGTGAGGGCAAACTGCATCCGTGATAAAACAACGGTATCTCCGAGAAAATCCATGCTGTACTCCTGTAAGGTGAGGTCTTGGAAAGATGCTTACAGAGACTATGCTAGCGAAAGATTTTGGCGAAAGGGAAGGAGATCGATCGAATCTACACATTCGCAAATTATTCGATCGAACC
>JANNEH010000097.1:0-6614 GCA_031378405.1 Synechococcales cyanobacterium OTE_75_metabat_409 | reverse complement strand
TCAATCTCAATTTCTGTAACACCAATATTTTGTTGCACCACCGCTCCATATCTAATGGCGACAGCTAACATATAAGCATCAACATCTTGACGATAGAAATGAATATCTGGCCCAAAGGGTGGTGCCCAAGTTGGGAACTGAGTTGCTTCTTGAGGGCGTTGGGCTTCTCCTGGCCGATGGTAAATAAAGGAGAAATTTCGTTTGATGCCACAGGCTGAACTCACAGATGTTCGCACATTCTGATAGTTGCTCAGTTTTTCAATTTCAGGTACTGCGTAGCGCTTGGCCAAAATACCAAACATTTGGGTTGTTTCTGGCACGGTTGACTCCCCGATCGCAAAGCGAGGATGAGCGCTTTGCTCAAGAATCAGTACCTTTACACCATTGCGAGCTAAAATAGCTCCTAGTAATGTACCGCCTATGCCTGAACCGAGAATGACAACATCAAACTTATTCTTCGCCGCAAGGTGCTGATCACTCATAATGGATTTTGGGGTAAACTAAGTATGGAAAAATACCAAATTGCTGAGACCGGCAAATTGATGCACATGCATCCATAGCAATTAGTTTTACCAATCTAGAAGAATTTTGTAAATTAGTCCAGGTAAATATTTACAAACTAATCCTAAAAGCTTGTCGATATAGCTCACACCCTGGGATCGCTCTGTCTCCAAATCTTTCTATCAACCCTAAACTACTTAACTTATAAGATAAGATTGGTGCCAATAGCACAGGTTTGGTAGCGCTCATCACCATATTCAGCGCTTGTGCCAATGCGGGCTGTTCTTCCAACATTGCCCAATGACGCTGCAAATGATAATTATAAATACCAGTGACTGTCGGAGCAGATTCCAACAGTTGAGATAGAGTTATTTCCTCGCAACTCAGATGATACAGAGCTGTCTGGATAAGGGCGGGATGCCCGCCTACCATCGCCATTAGTTGTTTGGTCTCGTCCCCATTCTCCCAATTGATTCCATAACATTGAGCTAACTGCTGCACCTCTTGCTCACTAAAAGTGTTGAGCTGAATTGGCAGTCCGACATTGAAGGGTGACTGATTGAGCTGGAGAGGCACGTAGATTTCTGTGGAATGCACCACAACCAGGCGCAGCTTTTGCCAAATCGGCAAAGCCTTGGCTTCTTCGTACCAAGAACGCAGCAAGGGTAAAAAATCTCTGGCCACCTGAGGATGCTCAAAAATATTATTCACCTCATCTAAGGCCAAGATGAGGGGGCTATCAATTTTCTCTAACAAATATTCTTGGAAATAAGCTGTACAGCTTATTTTGCTGCCGAGATCTTCATCCCAATATTCGTCTAGTCTAGATTCTAGCTGTAGTTGACGCGCGACATAGGCACACAGCCAGCGCAGGAATTGATTTGAATTGGTCAGAATTGCGGCATCAACTTGCTCAAGATTGATGCTAACGGTATGGTAGCCAATAGTTTGAGCAAAATCTATGATTCTGAGGAGCAGTGACGTTTTACCTCGTTCTCTGGGTGCTTTGATCCGAACCAAGGCTCCTGGTTTTCTGATCTCTTGATAGATCTGTGTTTCAAAGGGGATGCGTTCAATATAAAAAGGTGATCCCAGTGGGACTGCACCGCTGGGATATTGAGGAGCAGTATTTTGGTGCAGATCCTGGGCGAAGTCACTCCTACCTGACATCGAGACTGGCAGCCTAGGCGTTATCTCAGTATCTGGAGCCGAGATTACCACATCAAAAGTAGATATTTCTTTCCAGTCCAGCGCTAATCTCAGGCAGAGTTCCTCGAAAGTCTTATAGTCAACCGGCTTGCCCGTTAGAAAGTTACTGACGGTGGCCAGCGCAAATCCTACATCTTCCGCCAGAGAGCGTTGGCTAGGATAACCATTGCGACTTAGCGCTAGTTTAACCGTATTAATATAATCTTGTTGAACTCTGAGCGATCTAGGCATGAAGCTTGTTTGGTAATCGTTGCATTAAAGACTACACCGTAGAAGTCATAACGAAAGCAGTCATTAAGTCAGTACATCTCAGGTCTAAACTCAGTCAAGAACAGAGTTTGATGAGTATATTCAGGCTCGAACAAGCTAAACTTTCTGTCCAATATACTTCTAAGCTTAAAACCCTTGCTTTCAGGATACTTTAGCTTGTTTGCTTTTTCAATGTATATTTCCCGGATCAGAGAAAGATTGTCCTGGGAATTTTTTACATGGCCAGTATTTTATTGTACCAGTAATTCATTAAATTGATTGATTTTGGCAGTTTTGTCTAGTCAATTATCTGAACAATGTCGAGAGATTTAGACAATTGGCTGATGGCTGCTGGTAATCATGTCACATATGATGCTAAATATTCATGGGAATTTAAGAAGCTGTGAGTTGTTTAGTATTGATCGGTAGTTCTCGCGGTTGAGGATACATCTTTTCTAAACCACTGACCAAGACTTTCAGAAGAACGTGAAATAGTACTCTACAAAAATCATAGGTATTATTAGTGTCATTGCGTAAGAGTGATGTTCTACAATCAATCTGGGAAACTATCCTAGCCGGTTCGCCAGAGCCAACTGACTTAGCAGTGCTCGATCGGTTGCAGGTGTTGACCCAAGAATTAATCGATGTTTCTGGGCGCGATCGGCTGTTGGTCGATCCTTTTGAGGAAGTCTACGATCGACAAGTAAAAATCGACGAAAAAGTAGTCGCAAATATCTTAAAAAACAAAACCATCTTAGTCACTGGTGGCCGGGGGTTTGTTGGCACTAATTTAATTGCTAAACTCCAACAGTTTGGAGTGAAAAAGATCGTATCAGTAGATGTTACTGACGACCAAAACCAGCAAATCGCTATCAAAAATCCTGAGACCAATCAAAATATCCCAGTAGCTTACTATTGCTGTGATGTCCGCGATGCTGCTGCTCTCCAGGCCATTTTTACAGCAGAACGCCCACAGCTAGTTTTTCATTTGGCTGCTCAAAGATTACCGGGGCTAGCTGAAACACAAATCCACGAGACAGTCAGTACTAACCTCTTTGGCTCGGTCAATGTAATTGACTGTTGTGAAGCCAATCAAGTAACAGGCTGTGTTTTTTCTTCGACTGGCAAAGCATCTCGCTATTTCACCCCAGATATTTATGCCGGTTCTAAGAAAATTGCCGAATGGCTATTTAGCGATCGAGCCAAATCTAGCAAATGTCAATTTGGCATCGTGCGGTTTACCCATGTGGTAGAAAATAGCCCGATTAGTGCTGAATTAGATCTGCGGGTGGCCGCAGGTTTGGTGAGTATGCATGCCCCCGATCGACATATTTATGCCCAAAACATTGAGGAATCGGTCAACCTATTACTGAAATCTTTGACCACTTTGCAACCGGGTACCACCGAAATTTTGTCGGTACGAGACATTGGCTGGCCAGTAAATACCTTAGATGTGGCATTGCATAAAATCTTAAAGTCCGGTAAAAACCTGCCGCTGTACTTCAAAGGTCTGCCTGCTGGTTACGAACGCCATGTATTTATGGGTCAGCTCGACCTCAGTGGTCAACGAGAAATCTTGCCCATGCTAAATGTGCTTGAAGGTGTTCACAGTGTGGTGGAAGCCGCTAGTAATACGGTCACTGCCCCGATGATTCCTTTCGACTCGCTAGTGTTGGCTAAATCTTTGGCTCAAATTGAACAGGCCATGATTGCCAACGATGCCGATACCAGGCAAGCGGTGATTCAAGCAGGCAAAGATATTGCCCTGTCTAGTTTTTGTCTGGCTG
Source organism: Synechococcales cyanobacterium OTE_75_metabat_409 (assembly GCA_031378405.1). Taxonomy (GTDB): domain Bacteria; phylum Cyanobacteriota; class Cyanobacteriia; order Cyanobacteriales; family Chamaesiphonaceae; genus JAAFHZ01. The sequence goes on along the minus strand of JANNEH010000097.1, from coordinate 2,868 downwards.
ATCCCCATTTGCTGCTAGATATTTTGAACTGGGGTACTAACATCTGTGAACTAGATGCTGCTGGCGTTGATATTGCATATCATCAGGAGACGATCGATTTATTAGTTGGGGGTATTGGTCTGCGCGATGCCCTAGTGATTCAGCTACCTGCTAGTAACATTTCTGCTAAGATGTCCAGCAAGATTGCTGCCGGAGATCCGACTGCTGAAAAGCGTCATGAACGTCTGCCGGAGCGCATGAATTTCTCCTGCTTACCCCAACTTGCCGTTTAGTAATGCGCGTTGTTTACGATTTTCAAATATTTACCTGGCAGCGCTGTGGCGGAATTTCCCGCTACTTTTGCGAATTGGCCAGTCGGATCAATCAGTTTCCTGGGAGCGAAGCTCGCTTTGCTGCCGGGTTGCATATTAATGACTATTTGGCGATCGACTATCCGCAGCTCACTATTGGTCACAAAATAAGTATTGGCAAAGACAAAAACTCCAGCAAGTCGTTGAAACGAGTTTGCAATGTGATCAATCGGGAATGGTCTGGTGTTTACTTGAACGCTCGGCCACCAAATATTTTGCACTATACCTACTATCATCCCCAACGAGCCGTTCAAGGCAGTCGCAAGGTGATCACGGTCTACGACATGATGAACGAAATTTTCCGGGATTCTGCCCCGGAAAATTTAGACAAGGTGATTCAGGAAAAAGCCGCGATGGTGGCAGCAGCCGATGGCATTATCTGTCCTTCGGAATGCAGCAAACGAGATTTGGTGGAAATTTGTCAGGTAGACCCCGCCAAAGTAACCGTTATTTATCATGGCTATGGGCTGACTCCTCCGATTCCGATCGCCCCTCCGGCTGGTCTTAAACCCTATTTGTTGGTAGTAGGCGATCGAGGCTGGTATAAAAACTTTGATCGGTTGCTGCAAGCCTACGCCAGCAATCCATCTTTTCAGCGAGATTTTGACTTGCGCTGCTTTGGCGGTGGCCCTTTAACTGAGCTGGAGTTGGCCGAGATTGATCGACTGGGATTACCCCGCGCAAGTATTATCTGGCAGCGGGGCAGTGATGCGGAGTTAGTTGGTCTCTATCAACAGGCAGCGGTGTTTGTGTATCCTTCTCTGTATGAAGGCTTTGGCTATCCTCCTTTGGAGGCGATGGCAGCGGGTTGTCCGGTGGCCTGTAGTAATTCCAGTTGCTTCCCCGAGACAGTGGCCGATGCGGCGGAGTTGTTTGACCCCTACGATGTAGAGGCGATTGCCCAGGCCCTGCAAAATGTTTTGTACGATGCGGATCGATCGACAGAGTTAGTCCGCTTGGGCAAGCAAAATATTCAGCGTTTTTCTTGGGATAACTGCGCCGCAGAGCACGAGCAGTTTTATCGATCGCTGTTGGGTTAGCTCAAGATTTTTTGTAAGAATTTTTGGCGGTGTTCGGGGGTCGCACCATGGGTCTGTAATGCCTGCCGATGTTGGGGAGTACCGTAGCCTTTATGTCGATCGAGTCCATATTCTGGATATTGCTGGGCTAATTGACAGATCAAGTCATCTCGATAGACCTTGGCCAAAATACTGGCGGCGGCGATCGATACGGCTCGGTCATCTCCCTGAATTAAAGTTACTTGAGTGATTTGGATATTCGGGATGCGATCGCGTCCGTCTACTAAACAGATTTCTGGTTGAATTTTCAGACCTTGGACGGCTCTGGTCATAGCTAGCAAAGTAGCGCCCCGAATATTTAACTCAGCAATCTCGGCGACGCTAGCAAGACTAATCTGGTAGCTCTGGGCGACTTGGATGATTAATTGAGATAAGGCAGTGCGTCGATCGGCGCTGAGTTTTTTGCTATCTTTGACACCAGCAGTAATGAGTTGAGGATAAGCCTCGGCTGGTAAAATGACTGCTGTCGTAACCACTGGCCCAAACAAAGCACCCCGACCCACTTCATCGACCCCAGCGATCAGACTGTTGCCAGTGGTGAGTTCGTAGTAATTGTCTAAAGTAAGCTGCGATTTGCCCATGACTGATAGCTTAGCATTGCCCATCCCTGGATTTTTTGCATCACATCGATTCTTCAGCTAATATGACAGAAATCTTGATAGTGAGGCTGAGATGGCACGGAAACGCGGATTTCGACGGCAGCAGTTAGTCCAAATCAAGAATCAGGATGGTAAATTCGAGATCCCCAACATGGGGGCTTGGCATACCTATTGGCGTGACCCCTATCATTTGTTTTTGACGATTCCCTGGGTGGGCTTTGTGGCGACGATTGTGGTAGCTTATTTGTCGATCAATACGGTGTTTGCAATGCTCTTTTTGCTGGGTGGCAATTGCTTAGAGGGTGCTAGACCGGGGAGTTTTAGTGATGCTTTCTTTTTTAGTGTACAGACGCTGGCTTCGATCGGTTATGGAGCAATGCACCCCACGACTTTTTATGCCAACTGTGTGGTCACAGCCGAGTCGATCGTTAGTTTGTTGCTGGTGGCGGTGGTGACTGGTTTGGCTTTTGCCCGTTTTTCCCACCCGATCGCCAAAGTGCTGTTTAGTAATGAGGTGGTGATTGCGCCCTACAATGGCACTCCAACTTTGATGTTTCGGATTGCCAATGAACGGCAAAATATGATTGTGGAGGCGCAATTACAGGTGTATCTGTTGGTCGATGAGGTGACCAAGGAAGGCCAGTTTATGCGCCGAGTGATGGAAATTAAGATGCTGCGACAGCGAACTCCAGCACTGAGTTTAACTTGGACAGCGATGCATTTGATCGATCAAGACAGTCCGCTCTATATCCATGATAAAGATTCGCTGGCGGCAGTTAATGCCCAAGTCCAAGTATCGCTAGTGGGTATTGATGAGGCGGTTTCTTATACGATTAGTGC
>JANNEH010000056.1:0-4899 GCA_031378405.1 Synechococcales cyanobacterium OTE_75_metabat_409 | reverse complement strand
ATCAAACTGCCAAAGATCCCGGCGATCGTCCCTTCTAAACTCACTGCTCCTTCGGTGCCACGAGGTACCAGTTGCAAAGTGGTAATTAAATAAGTGGTGCGCCCATAGGCTTTGCCCACTTCGCTGGCGCTGGTATCAGATAACTTGGTGGCAATGCTAGCCACATAGCCCAAGGTCAAGAGCGGCAACCACTGGGTATCTACCGAGTTCCAAGTCAAACCATAGGCAATCAAGGCGCAGACAGTGGCAGTAGCTGCCGAACCCCAGACATTTTCTGGGCCTCTGGCTCCCGATCGCTTTTCGGCAATACCCGCTGCCTCTTTTTCGGCCATACCGATCCGGGTAACCAACGAGCCACAGAGGAAATAGACCATCATGACGCTGTAAGCTTGCCAGCCCAAAGTCGCCCACAAAATACAGCCCAATGCCCAAGCGTGAAGATGACCAGCAGGGGTTAAGAGTTTTTTGGGTAACACCCAGGCTATCCCCAGCAAAACCCCGTTTAAGATGGCACCATACAGCCAAGGTTGCCACCAAACAATGGCATTAGAGATTTCTGGACGAGCAAATAAAAAGTTGATCGACATGCCCATCTATCTCCGATTACTCTTCAGTCAGCGGCTGTGTAGTGATCAAGTTTGACCAGAGCAGCTTGCCCGCCATCAGCAAAAACCCGATCGCGGCCAATCCTTTCAAAATTTTGGTGGGAAACAGCACTGTGATCGAGCCACCTGCTAATACCCCGATCGCGCTGGCTAAAAGCAATGCCGCCACTGAACCGAAAAATACTGCTTTGGGATGATTGGAACTTCCTCCAATGGCGATCGCTGCCAACTGGCTTTTGTCACCAATTTCTGCTAAAAATACCGTCGCGAAGGTCACACCGATCAATTGCCAATCTATCTCCAAAATCGCTCTCCGCAATAACTAAGGCGACACCAATATCTATGATTCCTCAATCAAGATCCTAGACTGGAGATAATATCCACTCTCCAACATCAACCAGAAATATTTTAAATGAATGGAAAACCGCAACGCCGTCTTACCTCAGTTTATGACCTGGCGAAAGCCAGGTGGGCGCATTTGGCTCTGGCTGCTGAGTTTCTAGGTACTTGCCTAGTTTACCGCAGCGAGAACAGCTCAGCTCCCGGGTAATTCAAGCATAGATCAAAAAACATTATTGGCAGTCACCAACGCCGCAGTCTATCCACTCATTATTTTTATTATGACCTGATTTTTTTTAAAATCAACCCAAGTTCATAAATTTCGCAACAGTATTAACATCTTTGTCTCCTCGACCAGAGCAGTTAATCACCAATTTTGGGTTACCAGTGAGCTGAGGACAGAGGGTTTCTAAGTAAGCCAAAGCATGTGCGGTTTCTAGAGCCGGAATGATTCCTTCGAGCTGGGAAGTTAGCTTAAAGCCCGCCAATGCTTGTTCATCAGTGACACTATAGTATTCTGCCCGCTCCATGTCTTTCAAAAAGCTGTGCTCCGGCCCAACACCAGGATAATCTAAACCAGCGCTGATGGAGTGGGCTTCGGTGACTTGGCCATCATCGTCTTGTAACAAGTAGCTCATGGCACCATGTAATACGCCCGGTTTACCCATAGTGAGGGTGGCAGCATGTTTGTCGGTATTGGTGCCCGCACCAGCCGCTTCGACCCCAATCATCCGCACTGATGGCTCGTTCATAAATTCATGGAATAGCCCCATCGCATTAGAACCACCACCCACACAGGCTAATAAAATATCTGGTAAACCATGCCATTTTTCTTGGGCTTGGCGACGAGTCTCAACACCAATAATGGCATGAAAATCTCGCACAATCATGGGGTAGGGGTGCGGGCCAGCTACCGAGCCAAGAATATAATGGGTGGTTTCCACATTGGTTACCCAGTCGCGAATTGCCTCAGAGGTGGCATCTTTGAGGGTACCGCTACCGGCAGTTACACCCCGGACTTCTGCGCCCATGAGGCGCATCCGAAAAACATTTAGCGATTGCCGCTCCATATCTTCTACCCCCATGTAGATGATGCATTGCAGGCCAAAGCGGGCACAGACGGTCGCTGTTGCCACACCATGTTGGCCAGCACCGGTTTCGGCAATAATACGCTGTTTGTGCATCCGTTTGGCCAGTAGTACTTGAGCCAAAGCGTTGTTGATTTTGTGGGCACCTGTGTGGTTCAGATCTTCTCGTTTGAGATAAATCTGTGCCCCACTGCCATCGGGTTTGGCATAGTGCTGGGTGAGACGTTCGGCAAAGTAAAGAGGGCTAGGGCGACCCACATAGTCATGGAGCAGGCCATTCAGTTCTTTTTGAAACTCGGGATCTTGAGTGTGTTGATAGTAGGCGGTCTCTAGCTCGGCCAGAGCTGGCATAAGAGTTTCTGGGACGTATTTGCCACCAAATTTGCCGAAGCGACCGAATTTGTCTGGCTGGGCAAAGGTTTTGGGAGAAAGAGGAGTTTGAGTCATAATATTTTGGTTAGGCCGAGTCGAGTCCCGAGCGGGCTTAAAATTAATTGTTCCTCATTCTACTGAAAATTATGGCTGGCAAGAAGCAAGAAACTGGAAAAGTGGTGTATCGAGAGTTTGGAGTAAATGAAGCAGCGGAGTTACCGGAACCCGTCGATGTACCACCCCAACAGCACAGTATTAAGATTCAGGCTACCCGCAAGGGCAAGGGTGGTAAGACGGTAACGGAAGTAACTGGTTGGCAGGTGAGTGATGAGACATTGCAGAAAATGGCCAAGTTATTAAAGAATCAATGTGGCAGTGGTGGCACGGTCAAAGATGGATCGATCGAAATTCAAGGAGATCATCGCCCTAAAATTTTAGAGGTTTTGGTGGGTCTGGGCTACAAGGCTAAAACCAGTGGAGGATAGTAGGGGCACCCACAAGGGGATGCCCCTACGCATGTTTTCATTGATTTTCTGAAAAATGTGGGGGTTTAACGACCACCTACGGTAATTTCGTCTACTTTGATGTGTGGTTGACCGACGGTTACATAAATGCTGCCGCTGACAGAGCCACAAAAACCCGCTGCCAAAGCGATATCTTCTGAGCACATCGAAATCTTATTCATGATTTCTTTGGCCTCACCAATCAATGTAGCACCCTTCAAAGGCTTGGTCAGCTTGCCATTTTCGATTAAATAAGCCTCATCTACCGAGAAATTAAATTCACCAGTAGCGCCGACGCTGCCACCGCCCATCTTTTTGCAATAAATTCCCTTGTCGATCGAGTCAAACAACTGATCGATTTGGTAGTCACCCGGCGCAATATAAGTATTCCGCATCCGACTAGCTGCTGCGTAGTTGAAACCCTGGCGACGACCACTACCGGTACGCGGATGACCAGTGCGAACCGAACCAGCTCGATCAGCAATGAAATTCTTCAGAATTCCTTTTTCAATCAACAAAGTACGTTGAGCAGGCATCCCTTCATCATCCATCTCGATCGAACCAAAGGCATTGGTAGAAAGCCCTTCATCCCAGGCCGTTAAGCTTTCATGGGCAATTTTCTCACCTTTTTTGTGCATAAATGGCGTGGTCTGGCGTTCAATTTGAGTGGTTTCCAACAAATGACCACAGGCTTCATGAAAAATTACACCGCCAAATTGGTTGGCCATAATAATTGGATAGTTACCAGATTCTACATAGTCGGCATAGAGCATTTTACCTGCCGATTCGGCCACATCGCCAGCAGTCTTTTCGTAGTCCCAGTTGGCCAGAAATTCTGGATCACTAGTATCGCCGACCCGTTGACCAATGCTCGATCGATTTGCACCATCGGCACAGAGCAAATTAAAGCCCACCGACTGGGTGAGGCGAATATCTCGGGCAAAAGTGCCATCACTAGAGGCCACTAAGACTTCTTGCCAATCCCGGAAATACACTGCTTTGCGGGACTGCACATGAGTAGCAGTCTTATTCAAATAACGGTTGGCTGAGAGCAACACCCCAGCGATATCTTGCATGGAACTACAATCTTTAATCCAAGACTCTTTCTGCCCTCTGCTGGCATAGTCGCGCAGCCACTCCAAATTTATTTCTGGCACATAAGCTTGGGGAATCGGTAAGTGCAAGCCCATAATTCCTAATGCCTTTTCTAGGGCGTTTTTCAAACCCTTAAAAGACAGATCATTGGTGCTGACATAGCAGTCGGCCTTGCCGACAAATACCCGCACCCCAGCTCCCGTAGAAATCCGGGGGCTGACACTGGTGATGGTGTCATCTTCGGCCATCGAGCTAATGTAGTTGACCTTTTCTAAAAAGAACTCGACTAGATCAGCTCCTGCTGCTCGTCCCAAACCTAATAATGTAGCTAAAGGCGATCGCCAGGTTTCATCGAAATGCTGTACTGTGGACTGGTATTGCAGAGCCGCAATTTCTTGAGAAGTAAAAAGAGTTTTGGGATCGATCGTGAGAGTCATGCTGATACCTGAGAAACGAAGAGGCGAGGCTCTTTCTCAGTCTAACAAATTGATTGGCTCACATCGACCCCACTCATTTCAGCCTTTGCGGGAATGCCGATGGTGGATTTTGCCAGTAAAGGGCTGAATGCCTGCCGGGGGGTGGTCTCCATAATCGACACTAAAGATTACTGCAAATGCATCTGAAAAATAGCCGATAGCTTGATTGATCATATTAGCGATGCGCATAATGCAACTCCGTTTGTCTTGAGTCAGATAGTATCTAATTATTGAACTAATAAGTAAACCACATCGGTTTTTCATACAAATATTTACGCACTGGGTAGCAACATAAAGCGGGACAAAATAATAGTAAATATTGCACTTGCCCTCATCCCCCAACCCCTTCTCCCAAGCTTGGGAGAAGGGGAGTCGGAGCACCAAGCGTAGTCTCTTGCTCCCTCTCCCAAACTTGGGAGAG
>JANNEH010000039.1:0-2389 GCA_031378405.1 Synechococcales cyanobacterium OTE_75_metabat_409 | reverse complement strand
CCGCTGCTCCGCCCCCTGCTCCAGCGAAAAAATAGTTAGCAAACCATTGCTAATTCATCCTTTAAACTAAACCTCTGCCTCAGGAGTTCGATCGTGAAAAAATCCACCAAAATATTTACCCAAGTGTTGCTCGGAAGTGTTATTGCTTCTGTAGCCATCCAGCCCGCTGTTGCTGAAGATCTGCAATTAGCTCAGGTGAGGAATGGCGGCCAGCAGCCACTAGTGCCTAATCCTAGCATTACCGTTGGTGAAACTGGCAGTATGCCAGTAGGCACTAGCGCTCCAGCTACTCCCACTAAGCCTCGGGCGATCGCCCCTCCAGTCGGTGATATCAGCGTGTCTAGTATCGATGCTGCTACTCCAGTCATCAAACTTGATTCCGATGCCCGAGTCTCGATCGTCCTTAAAGAAGCCCCAGTGCGGGAAGTCTTGGAAATGCTCAGCCGCAGCGCTGGCTTGAACCTGGCTTATACTTCTCCTCCTCCAGCCAAACCAGGTGAAACCGTATTTGAACCCACTGTTTCATTGAATCTGAAAAATGAGCCAGTAGAAAATGCTTTTAACTACGTTTTGCAAATTAGTGGTTATGAAGCTAACCGAGTTGGCAACACTATCTTTGCTGGAGCCAGACTGCCCGACTCTATTCGTGGCACCATAGTTCGCACTGTTAGATTAAATCAGGTCAGTGTAGAATCAGCTTCTGGATTTCTAACTACTCAAGGTGCCGAGACCCAGATTGCCCGTGAAAGAATACAGATTGACTCTTTCGGTAAAGATGCGGCTGCCAGAATTGTAGAGACCAGAACTCCTGAGATCTTAAATCTTCGTGCTACTGAAGGTAATGCGCCTTTGGTTCTCAAAGGCTTAGCAATCAGTACTGATACACGCCTAAATTCAGTAACTTTAGTTGGTCCGCTTAAGAAAGTAGAAATGGCAACTGCCATGCTTACCCGCTTGGATGCTCGCCGTCGTCAAGTAGCCTTGAATGTCAAAATTGTTGATATTAACCTCAACAACATTGATGATCTAAAGAGCAGCTTCTCTTTTGGTACTGGCAACGGTATTGTGGGTGTTGACAATGGTGCTGCTGTTTACAACTATGGTGGTTACAACCCAGCCAAATCAAGCGATATCGCAGGTGGCGTGGTATCACAACCAATTGTAAAACTGCCTGACATTGGCAAACCATTTCTAGAGTATACTCCCACTGCACCATATGGCGAAACGGGTGTGAATGTTGGTGCTACCGGCACTGGTCAGCTTCCTGGTAACCTTTATGGTAGAGCACCTCTAGGTCCTACTGATAATCCTTACCAACCAGGTATTGTTAGTGCTCAATCTGGAAACGTTGTTTATGGTTTGCCCAGCGCATTCCAAATTCCTAGCAAGTTCTTATCTACCTTACAAGCACAGATCACTAGTGGCAATGGTAAAATCTTGACTGACCCAACTGTGGTTGTTCAAGAGGGTCAGGCTTCCAAAATTAGGCTTACCCAGGAAGTGTTTGGTGGATTTAATGTCACATCAACCGGAAGCACCCCTATTATCAAAAATGCGGGCTTGACCTTAGATATCAGTGTTAGTCGCATTGATGATAATGGATTCATTTCTGTTGGTGTTGTTCCAACGGTTTCGGCAATTGGTAGTAGTGTTGCAACTGCTCAGGGGAATATCACTCTAGTACAAGAGAGAACAATCAGTTCTGGCGAAATCCGTTTGCGCGATGGTCAAACATTGATTCTTTCAGGCATCATCCAAGAAAGTGATAAAACTACTGTGAGCAAGACTCCAATCTTGGGAGATATCCCAATCTTAGGCGCACTGTTCCGGAGCACCAACAAAACCAACCAACGTCAGGAAGTAATTGTCTTGCTGACTCCACAGATCTTGAATGACAATACTAATCAAGTTAACTACGCGCCTGGCAACGATGCTCGTCAACTGATTCAGCCTAGATAGTTACTAAAAAGCCGAGCTATGCTGTCCAGCAATAGCTCTTATCAAAAATCAGGGTTATTCTTCCGATCGAAATGAGAGGATGGTAAGAACCGCTCAACTTCACAAGAAGTAGCGGTTCTTTTTTTATTTTGCTGCTGGTGGCAGTTGTCTAAACAAAAAATCCCCGATAGCTCCGCGACCTGCCAGACAAGTGCCCGAATGCATTTCGGAGTGCAAGGCAAGGCTCCGAGGTCGCCTCGGAGCAAACCTTTGCCGCACGGCAAAACTGTCGCAGGTTGCGCCAAAGGCGACAGCAATTCCAAATTCAAAAAAATCAGGAGGAGTTGGTGGCTTGCTTAGGTGTAAAGCCATCAAGCATGAAGTCAATCAGTGATTGCCAGTCCTCAAAGAGCAGATATTTGGTCAGGCTTACAATATCTTGAAAAAATCC
>JANNEH010000053.1:0-5137 GCA_031378405.1 Synechococcales cyanobacterium OTE_75_metabat_409 | reverse complement strand
GCTTCATCCACACTGTCGTTGTCTTCACGGGTATCGGGGGCAGAAATGATTACAGCAGAACGTACTTTACCCCAATTGTCTAACAGCTTTTTGTAGTTAATGGCTGCTCGTTTACTGGAGGTGGCAAATTGGCCTTTAAAGACCGTACCTTTAAAATGTTTGGCAAAATGCTCGCTGATATCATAGGCTACTTCTGCCATGCGGGCTTCTGCTTCATAGAGCGGTTCGGCGCTCTTGAACTTGCGTTTGAGATCGGCTTTTTGTTGTTCATTTAGGTCGGTAGTAATTCGATCGAACCATTTATCAACTGCTTCGGTATTTTTAAATTCACTTTCTCTGCCTTCGTAGAGAATTGGTACTACAGCTTTGTCACCAACAGCTTTGGGCATAGTGTAGCTATGAATTAAACCACCAAATTTAGTGGCAGTACTTTTTTCTTTTTTCAGCAGAGGTGTTCCAGTAAAGCCGATATAGCAACCGTTAGGAAAAACATTTCGCATTTTGGCATGGGTTTGGCCATACTGAGAGCGATGAGATTCATCCACCAACACAAAAATATCGGCGCTGGGGTTTTGGCCTTTTTCGCGGGCGACAGTATCAAATTTATCAATGATGGTAGTGATGATTTCGGCTTTGGGGTTATTTACCAATTCCAATAAATCTTGGCCACTTTTGGCTTGAGTAACTTGGGCACCACAGTTTTTGAAGGTATCTTTGAGCTGTTTATCTAAATCAATGCGATCGTTGACCAAAATAATTTTAGGATTAATAATAGTGGTTTTTTCTAACGCTAAGGCTTTAGCCAACATTACCATGGTCAAAGATTTTCCACTGCCAGTAGTGTGCCAAATCATGCCGCCTTGCCGTGATGAATCGCCCCGGATTTGTTTAACTCGATCGAGGGTGGCTTTGACGGCGAAGTATTGCTGATAGCGGGCAATTTTTTTGGTACCTGCATCAAAAATGATATAGCCGTAAATTAGTTCTAGTAGCCGATCAGGCATCAATAAACTATAGAGAGTCCGATCTTGATCAGAGACTTGGCGCTCCCCGGCTGCCCAAAGTTGTTTGATTTGCTCTTGTTCTGGAGGTGCCCGCCAAGCTAATAGTTTTTCGGTCTGGGCAAGGGCTGGAGGGATATTAATGAGGCTGTGGAGTTCGGTTTCAAAGCTGGCTGAAGCTTCTTCTTTCCAGACCGCCCAGAATTCTTTTTCAGTGCCGGTAGTGGCGTATTGGGAAGAGTTTTGGGCGATCGCTAATAATATTTGAGTAAGGCAGAAAAAGTGAGGGATTTCTTCATTGCGTTGGTTGCGAAGTTGTTGGCTGATGGCTTGGTCGATTGCGTCTTTGAGGTCGGGGCGTTTACATTCGATCGCTACCAATGGAATACCGTTGACAAATAGCACGATGTCGGGGCGACGGGTTTGGGTGCTGTTGCGGCGCTCTATTTCAAATTCGTCGGTGACGTGGTAGACGTTGTTGGCGGGGTTTTTCCAGTCGATGTATTGGAGTTGAGGGCTTTTCTTGTCGCCATCAATAGTTTGTTCGATCGATTTCCCCAGAGTAATTAAATCGTAGAGCTGTTGGCTGGTGGTATAAAGGGCATCGTAGGGAAATTGGCTGATGGCGGCGACGGCTTTTTGAATGTTGGTAGCACTGAAGGCATGGGTTTGGCCACCGGTATTGATGCTGTTGAGTTTGTGGAGTTGGGCGGTGAGGATGTCTTCGAGGACTATTTTAGCGCGTTTGCCTTGGCGGTGGGCGAGGGCTTCGGCGGGGGTGAGGTAGGTGTAACCGATGTTTTGCAGGAGGGCGATCGCGGGGATCTGGGAGGAGATGGTTTCGAGCCAGTCGCTGGGATTCATAAAAGTGTCCGTATCAGGATTTTTAGGATTTTGGGATTTGCAGGATTTTGTTTACGGTGTTTAGTCTGGTTGACCTTTTTCATATTGAGGAGGATTGGGAGATGGTCAGGATTCTATTTTTGTCTCTTAATCCTGTCCCTCCTCTAATCCTAAAATCTCAATCGGCTCTTTGTTGTTGGCCTCCTTTTTACGATAAGCCTGTCCGGGGTGACTGGGTATTTCGGGCATCTTGGCTTTCAGACGGCCATCTTTTAACATTGGAGTAATGTAATGGTTTCTGAGGTAATCTGGTTTGCGATCGAGCAGACGGGCAAGGGAACGTAAGGTTAGCCAGTCAGTTTCGCATAAAGTAAGAATTGTTTTTTCCATCATGGCTCTGGATGCTTTTTTACCTGAATTGCGGATAGGCAGAGCTATCTGGGATAGATTTGTTTCTTGTTCATCCCCTGAATGTTCGGAGCTAGAAGGTGAATGTTCGGAGCTAGAAGGTAAGTGTTCGGAGCTAAGAGGTGAATGTTCGGAGCTAAGAGGTGAATGTTCGGAGCCAAGAGGTGAATGTTCGGAGCTAAGAGGTAAATGTTCGGAGCTAAGAGGTAAATGTTCGGAGCTAGAAGGTAAATGTTCGGAGTTAGGAGGTGAATGATTGGATTCAATAGAATTATTATGCCATTCGTCCGAGAAAAGTTGATTGACTTTTTTTGGCCATTGGTAGCGAGTACCTGAACCTTGTCCAGACTTTTTCAGCCATCCGATTGTGACAAACTGACTGAGTTTTGCCCCAATATCTCTGGGATGATTACTACAATAGTACTGAATATCTTTATTGCTTATTTCACCGAAACGATGAGATAGCATCAAAATAGTTCTCTCGAATATATCCAGAGTTGAATAATCTTCGCCAACCACTAAACGAATTTCCTGCTCAACATCTTCTGAAATCATGCTAGCAACAGGTAGCCAGACTCCGGTTAACTCCAGAACCGGATTTTCAGCTACTCGTGGCCGGAACCAATGTTGTTCTTGCCAAGCTCGCTGAATTTTCTGAAACCCAGAGCCAGCTCTTTCGCCAAGCCCTAACATCTGAAACATTTTTAGTAAATTGGGATTGCGCGGATCACTTACTCCTCCTTTGTATAGTTGTTCCCTGGAAATACGCAAGCGCCCAGGATTAATGAAAATAAAGACATCCTGACGATGAAATATGGTGATTGCGTGGGTGGTTTGATGATCGGCATGGACAAGGGTGTTTACCAACGCCTCCCGTAATGCTTCATGTACATGAGTTTCTTCTAATCTAGTTGCAGTCTGGTCTAGTTTAAAAGGTACATCAATATTTTCTACCAACCGGGGATAAACTCGATAATAGAAATTGAAGAGATTTGGTGTCCATTTACCATCTATTGCCAAACGATAAGTCCAACGAATTTCTGGATCGTTGGATAGTTGCTCTTGGTAATCTAAATGGAAATGAGGTAGTGCATCAAGGATGCTGCGTTCTTTGCCAAACATGAGAAGGCCAGCAAGGGTAATTCCTTCAATTCGGCTCTGTCGATCTCGTCGCCAGCCACCCAAACTTTCGAGTAAATCGCGATCGCTTTTGGCCAAAAAAGGATGGTCAGGACTGCGCGAAGCAAAGCGGTTGCGATAAGCCATCAATGATTCAGCATCTAAATCTGCAACTGTAAAGCCTTCGAGGATTTTGCCATCGGTGGGATCTTCTCCAGCATCGCGCAACATCATGCGTACTTCGGCTTCGGTGCAACGATAGTCGCCCTCAAAATTACGTTTGTAGGTGCCACCGATCGGATTCCCGTTGATGTAGATTGGTCGCTGTTGGCGAGATACTTGGGGAATCTGAATACAAACTACAGTGTGATCATCAATTGTTAAGGTAGATATATCAGAGTCACGACATACTGGATAATTTAGTTTCTGTATGCTGTTATGAGTATCCCAAAAATCTTTGATCAGCGATGATGGTTTACGAATGCCTACGATCTCGAATTTACCATTGTTTTCTGCAATACCTAAAACAATTACCCCACCGGATGTATTGGCAAATGCTGATATTGTCTCCCACACGGCTCTGGGAAATCCACCTTGGGCAGCTTTAAACTCCAAATCTCGATCTTCACCAAGGGTTAGTGCTTCTAGTAATTCATCAATAGTCATAATTTTTGTATTGGTTCTGAACTAATTTATTGATGTCTCTTAATCCTGTCCATCCTTCAACCCCGAAAATTCTGGTCGGTTATTGAATATTTTTTTGAATTCTAGGCTCTTTGATCCAAAGTTGATCAGGAGTCCGATCGGGTACTTATAAGCTACTACATAGTTTTTGGCTTGGGCTAAGTGGACATCTTCGAGTCGAATGACGGCTTTAAGTTCCACAATTACGCAGTCTTCTACAATAAAGTCGGCTCGTCGTCTGCCAACTTGGATGTCTTCGTAGTAAATGTCTTGGGATACTTCTCTACCAAAGTTTAGGTTGGCTCTTTGGAGTTCTATGACCATACAGCGTTGGTAAATAACTTCTTGAAAGCCGTTGCCCAAGGTGTTATGGACTTTCATGGCACAGCCGTTGATTTTATAGGTGATTTCGTCGAGTTTCATAATGTTTCAGTATCAGGATTTTTGGCACATGTTGGGATGATTTGGTGCAAAACATTTTCCAAGGATTGAAGATCTAGAGGCTGTAATGTTCCCAATTTCCTGATAATTAAACTGTTTTCGGTTGTTGTGATAATTGGCTTAACAATTGAAGGCTTTATTAACCCAGCAGCAGACCATTCATCAATAAATATTTCACCAAACTGCAAGTCTTGCCTTACATTGCTGGTGACGGCGATGAGAATTAGGTCTGGCTTACAGCGATTGTAGTTTTCAGAACTAATGACGATCGCTGGTCGTTTTTTGCTGGTGCTTTGGTCGGTAAATGGAAAAGGGACGAGCATTACGTCACCAAATTTATAGGTCGTCATAGGCTGCATCCTCTGAGTTATCCCATACTTTTGCAAATGTTGATTCGGCAAGTTTTGTAGCAGCTAAGGTTAGATTATGGTCATCTTGACTTTCTCGCTGATATAAAAAGTCAACGAAATCTTCAATTTCTGTGATTCTGGTAGATGAAAGTTTGCGAATTTTTTCAATCAATCTTTGCTCAACTAAATTTGTATTCATTTTCAACCTTTGTGATTATTTCTGATTGGTTATTGAATGTGGCTGGGTATTGTCTATTTTAGCGTAATCTCTTCACTGTCGGGATCAGGATT
>JANNEH010000011.1:0-20464 GCA_031378405.1 Synechococcales cyanobacterium OTE_75_metabat_409 | reverse complement strand
ACTTCCAAACCTTGAGGGCTAAGAGGTAACAGAGTTTGAATTACTGGACGAGAAGCAATCAAAGAAACAAACTTGGTGTACACCAACTCCACCCGATCGACCTCATAGTTATTCTAGCTCATGAGATACCTCTATGCTTTTGCTGAATTAGGTTTGACATCTATTATCGAATAAAGGTACTATGCCTAATCATTATGATTCTATCATGACCATAAAATATACCTCTATTGAACTTTGTGCTGGCGCTGGTGGCCAAGCGTTAGGCTTACATCAGGCTGGGTTTAAGCATAAGCTATTGATAGAAATAGAGAATCCGGCATGTAGAACTCTGAGAACCAATAATACAATGCACTCTTTGGGTTGGGATGAGATTCTGGAGGGCTGTGTTGAGCAATTTGCTAAACATGATGCACATGAATATATGGGAATTGATCTGGTGGCTGGGGGAGTGCCTTGTCCGCCATTTTCTAAGGCTGGTAAGCAGTTAGGGAAAGATGATGAAAGAGATTTGTTTCCGGCAGCATTAAAGATTGTGGAGAAGATTCAGCCGAAGGCTGTGATGCTGGAAAATGTGGCGGGTCTTTTAGATGCCAGATTTGATGATTATCGTGGTGAGATTAATTGTGCGTTGAATTCTCTGGGATATCAAACTTTCTGGAAGCTGCATAATGCTTCTGATTATGGGGTGCCACAGTTGCGTCCCAGAACTATTTTGGTGGCCTTGAGGCCAGAGTTTGCTGAGTTTTTTGTATGGCCTAGTGAGGTTATTGAGCCACCAACGGTGGGTGAGGCTCTTTATGATTTGATGGTGGTGAATGGTTGGGAAGGTGCCGATCGATGGCGGAAAAAGGCCAACAAAATAGCGCCTACGTTAGTCGGTGGTTCTAAGAAGCATGGTGGTCCTGATTTGGGTCCGACTAGAGCTAGGCAAGCTTGGCAGAGGTTGCATGTGAATGGCAACATTGTGGGTAATAGTCCTCCTGAAAAAGGATATCGGGGATATAAAAGTAAGGAGGGTTTTGAAGATATGCCGCTTTTGACGGTGAGGATGGCGGCCAGAATTCAAGGGTTTCCTGATTGGTGGGAATTTTATGGCAAAAAGACACCTGCTTATCGGCAAGTTGGTAATGCTTTCCCGCCACCTGTGGCGAAGGCGATCGGTGAACAAATATTAAAGGCTCTGTGCGGAGAGCAATCAAGATAGTTGTTTTTAGCCATCTTGTTGTTTATCAATGAAGTATTCTGCCGCTTCTTCAATAACTTTGTCTCTGCTTTTCCCAATGGATAAGCTGTATGCATCAATTTTTCTCAAGGTTTTTTCGCTGATTTGGATCAAGGTTGTGACCCCGACTATTTCGGGGAAAGCCCATGAGCATGTTTGGCAATTTAGCTCACAACCTTGACAGGCTCTTCTTTTTCCCACATTACAGTTGTTACATATTGGCTGCCAATTTACTCGATCGTTGTTGCCGCCTCTGGAAAGAGGGATTTTATGATCGGCTTGTAATCCTCTAACTCCAGCGGTAATATTGGTTCCGCATACTATACAGTGATAATTAGTTTTTTCAAAAAGCTTAATTTTTTGGGCTGGGGTCAAATATTCTCGATCTTGAGGTGGTCTAAGGTTTGCGGAGTTCAGTCTCCAGGCATGGCCGGTGAATTCTTTGCGGTAAGCTGATTCGAGGTCGCAGCCTAATTGATCGCGTAATTCTCGGGTTCTTCGATCGAAGTATTTTTGTCCGGTTAGTTCTAGTAGTTCTGCGGATGAAACCCAAGGCTTGGGAAATTCATCGTGATCATTACCCCATAATCTTGTCAAAATATTGAGTTTAACTTCACTCAATATTCTTTTTGTCGGCAGTGATTCTAAATAATCATTGATATTCATTGATTCTGTTTTAATTACTATTTCATTATTGAACTATTTCAAGTATTTCTTAAACTCCTCTAGCATTGGTATTGGCTTAATGTGATGAATCATTCTATGGCAACTTGCACATAATTCAGCGGAATGTGGGTTTTATAAGTCTTTTAGTGAAAAATAAAAAACCCGCAGCATCACGCCACGGGCATTCTCAAAAAATCCAGAATTACAATTAACCCTGCAAAGCCTCGGCTCCACCGACCACTTCCAAAATCTCCTGGGTAATCGCCGCTTGCCGTGCCTTGTTGTAAGTCAAAGTCAAACTGCTAATCAACGACTTGGCGTTATCACTGGCATTATTCATCGCTGTCATCCGCGCTGCCAACTCACTCGCCGCTGCCTCTTGCAGCGCCCGTAGCAACTGGTTATTCAGATACAAAGGCAACAACGAAGCCAAAATTTGAGTAGGATCTTGCTCAAAAATAGTGTCCTTTGGTAAAGGAGCCACCGTCGAAGCCATCTTCTCACGGGAAACTTCAAAACCACCGCCCCGTGTAGTTAACCGGAACACCTCATCATCTTTTACTTCCAAGCCTTGAGGGCTAAGAGGTAACAGAGTTTGAATCACTGGACGAGAAGCAATCAAGGAAACAAACTTGGTGTAAACCAACTCTACCCGATCGACTTCTTCACCCAAAAACAAAGCGGTAATCTTATCCCCAATCTTATTGGCTTCCATGGCAGTCGGAATTTGCTCCAAACCAGTAAAAGTAGCAGCGATCGGCTGTTCTCGCCGTTGGAAATACTGAGAAGCCTTCCGACCTACTAACACATAGGTGTACTTCAAACCCTGTGCCTTCAGCTCCTTAGCTCGTAGCTCAGCTTTTTTAATAATGCCACTGTTGTAGCCACCGCACAAACCGCGATCGCCAGTAACTACCAAAATCGCTACGGTCTTTACTTCGCGGCTGTCCATCAAAGGTAGATCCACGTCTTCAAAACTCAAACGATCTTTCAAGCCATAGAGCACTTGGGCTAATCGATCGGCAAAAGGACGAGTAGCAATAACTTGCTGCTGCGCTCTGCGTACCTTTGCTGCTGCTACTAAGCGCATTGCTTCAGTAATTTTTTTTGTATTTTTGACCGATTGAATTTGGTCACGAATTGCTTTCAGGTTAGCCATTTTATTAAGTCTCCAAGAAATATATTTATTAGTTCGCCATATCTAAAAAAGGCAAGAGTCTTTAATTGAAAAACTCTTGCCTCCTTAAATTCCTATAGTTAGGCAGCGACTAAGAAGTTTTTCTTGAAGTCTAAGATCGCTTCTTTTAGCATCGCTTCGCCTTCGTCAGTCAAGGCCATCTTGTTGTCCTTGATGCTAGCAGCATAAGCAGGCTTGCTGTTCTTGAGGTAATCACGCAGACCAGTAGTGAATTCTACCACCTTAGGAACTGGCACGTCATCAATGTAACCATTCAATCCGGCGTATACCAAAGCTACTTGTTCAGCTACCGACAACGGTGAGTACTGAGGCTGCTTCAGAATTTCCCGCAGACGCACACCACGAGCCAATTGGTCTTGAGTAGTCTTGTCTAAGTCAGAAGCAAACTGAGCGAATGCTTGTAGGTCATCGAACTGGGCTAGCTCTAGCTTCAGTTTACCGGCAACTTTCTTCATCGCCTTAGTTTGAGCCGCCGAACCTACCCGGGATACCGAGATACCAGCGTTTACTGCTGGGCGCAAGCCGGAGTTAAACAAGTTAGAAGACAAGAAGATCTGACCATCGGTAATCGAAATTACGTTGGTAGGAATATAAGCCGATACGTCACTACCTTGAGTTTCGATGATGGGCAATGCAGTCATACTGCCTTCGCCTAACTCGTTACTGAGTTTAGCCGCGCGCTCTAACAAGCGAGAGTGAATGTAGAATACGTCGCCGGGATAAGCTTCACGTCCTGGTGGACGACGGAGTAGGAGTGACATTTGACGGTAAGCCTGAGCTTGCTTCGACAAATCATCGTACACAATCAATGTGGCTTTGCCTTTGTACATAAAGTACTCAGCTAAAGCAGCACCGGTGTAAGGAGCCAAGTATTGCAGAGTTGCTGGGTCGTTGGCGTTAGCTGCTACGACGATCGTGTAAGCCATGGCACCCGCTTCTTGCAGCACATTAATCACGTTGGCTACCGTAGAAGCCTTTTGACCGATCGCTACATAAACGCAAACTACATCAGAATCTTTCTGGTTGATGATGGTATCAACCGCGATCGAAGTCTTACCGGTTTGTCTGTCACCAATAATTAACTCCCGCTGACCCCGACCAACCGGAATCATTGCATCGATCGAAGTAATCCCGGTCTGCATGGGTTCGTATACCGAACGACGTTCGATAATTCCCGGAGCCATGGATTCGATTAAGCGAAATTCAGTAGAAGCAATGTCGCCTTTACCATCGATCGGACGCGCTAAAGCATCCACCACCCGACCGAGGGTAGCTTCACCTACGGGGACTTGGGCGATTTTGCCGGTAGCTTTTACTGCACTACCTTCTTGAATGTTGCGGCCATTGCTCATCAATACGGCACCGACGTTGTCGGATTCCAGGTTGAGGGCAATCCCGACACTGCCGTCTTCGAATTCTACCAATTCACCAGACATTACTTTGTCCAGGCCATAAATCCGGGCAATGCCGTCGCCCACTTGCAGTACAGTTCCAACGTTGGATGCTTTGACATCTTGGCTGTACTGCTCGATTTGCTGGCGAATGATGCTACTAATTTCGTCAGGTCTAATGCTAATCATATTTAAATATCTGGATTGTGTGGGTTTACATCTGCCCGGCTGGATAGCCCGGTATTATTGAGATTCTATCTAGCCAGACTCATGCCGATCAGGCGCAGTTGACTGCGGAGGCTGGAGTCGATAATTTGAGAGCCGACTTTGACGATCGCCCCACCAATAATCGCTGGATCGATTTTTACTGCGATATCAACGTTGTTAGCGCCGGTCATGGCCTTAACTCGATCGACGATCGCTGCTTTTTGAGCATCAGTTAAATCTACTGCGGTGGTGACTTCGGCTAGTTCGTTGCCCTTCAGTTTGCGCAGCAGTACTTGATACTGTTTGCAAATACCAGCAAGGAAACTCACCCGGCCTCGATCGATTAGCACCATAATGACGTTCATCATTACTGGGTTAACATCATTGCCCAAAACTTTTTGGACTACTGCTTTTTTATCGGCAACCTGCACGATCGGACTACCCAAAAATTCAGCAAAATCCGGGGAGTCAGTCAGTGATTGCAAAATAGCTTTGCAGTTTTCATCAAAAATATCCAGAAGATTCTGGGACTGAGCCACGGACATCATGGCTTCAGCATAGGGGTTCAAAAAAGAAGCGCCCACATTGGAATTGCCTTGCATTGTTTAGCTCCCTACTAGCGCGATACTGCGTTCTACCAAGGTATTTTGCTTGGCATTATCTAAAGCTGCGGGCAACTGAGCTTCGGCTTTAGCAATTGCTAAGGCCACCACTCGCTGGCGTAGCTCGGCGATCGCCCGGTCTTGCTCAGAAGACGTATCTTGGGTGGCGGTCTGCTTCAGGGTTTCGATATCCCGAGCGGCCTTGGCCATGATCTCTGCCTTCGCATTAGCGGCGCTGGTCACAGCTTCTTGTTTGATGCTTTCGGCTTGTACCTGAGCTGCGGCTAACTGCTGCTTGGCTGCTGCCAAAGCAGTTTCCGCTTGCTTTTGGCGCTTTTCAGCATCATTGATTGCTGTCATGATTCGCTCACGACGTTCGCCCAATGTCTTAGTCAAAAACTTACGGCCAAAGATAAATACGATCGTGAGGACGATCGCCAGGTTGATAATGTTGGCTTCAAATATATCTAGATTCAAACCAAAACCTTTAGCTTCGGTTGCCAGAAATAAGTTGGCGAGAAATAAACCAGTTGCCATGATTACTTTTAATCTATTTGTGACTGAGTAATTTAGTTGGTATGGAACCAATAAAACACTGCTTAATTGTTAAATTTAGGCGGGCTTAAACATTAACTAGCTTAGCCAGAATTTGCTTGCTCAAAGCATCAACTTCTTTCTCTAAAGTCGAGAAAGCCGCTTGCTTCTGGGCCAAGATTTCTTGGGAAGCTTTTTCCTTTTCTGCTTGAGCTGCTTGTTGAGCAACAGCGAGTTCATCGCTAGCGATTTTTTGAGCGGCTGTCTTGGCCTCGGCAATTACAGCCTGAGACTGGCGACGGGCGTTGGCCAAATCGTCTTCATATTGCTTTGTCAATCTTTTGGCTTCAGCCAACCGATCTTCGCCGCCCGCAGAATTGTTTCTGATGTATTCATCTCGATCGTCTAACACTTTACCAACGGGCTGATAAAAAACCGCATTGAGCAAAGCCGCCAGAACAATGAACTGAATCATCATGATTGGTAATGTTGCGTTAAAGTCGAACAAACCACCTTTTTCGGTCGCTTCGGCTGCAGCGGCAGCCAAGAAAATTGTTTGGAACATCATATACATAGTGCTTCTCTAAATAGACCGCTGGAGAAGCCGGACTAGGCAAAATGCTGTGCAAAATGCCCAAGGCCGACATCTGAAAAATTGTAGCGACTAGTTAAGCGAAGGGGTTAGCGAATAAAAGTACCAATGCAACTACCAATCCATAGATAGTCAAAGACTCCATGAACGCTAGAGACAACAGCAAAGTACCGCGAATTTTGCCTTCAGCTTCAGGTTGACGAGCAATACCTTCAACAGCTTGACCAGCAGCAGTACCTTGACCAATACCAGGTCCGATCGCAGCTAAGCCAATAGCCAAAGCAGCAGCAATTACGGAAGCAGCAGCAACAGTAGGATTCATGATGATTTACCTTAATTTAGAAAACAGTTAATAAGTTTAGACTAATTACAAGAGCAGTGATACAGTCGGCTGTTGTCACCTAATGTTCTTCTTCGTGTCCACCATGGCCTTCCATAGCTTCACCAATATACGCTGCCGCGAGGGTAGCAAATACCAGAGCTTGAATTGCGCTGGTGAATAGACCCAAGACCATTACTGGTAGGGGGATAAACAAAGGAACTAAAAACACTAATACTGCAACCACTAGCTCGTCTGCCAGGATGTTTCCAAACAAACGGAAGCTTAGGGAGAGAGGCTTAGTGAAGTCCTCTAGAATATTGATTGGCAATAGATACGGCGCAGGCTGAATGTATTTGGCGATATATCCAATGCCGCGCTTACGAAAGCCTGCATAGAAATAAGCCAAAGAAGTCAACAAGGCCAATGCCACGGTGGTATTGATATCACCAGTGGGAGCCGCCAACTCGCTTTCGGGCAAGTGGATTAGCTTCCAGGGCAATAGCGCACCAGACCAATTGGATACAAAGATAAATAGGAACAGAGTGCCAATAAATGGTACCCACGGACGGTATTCTTTTTCGCCGATTTGGTTTTTTGCCAAGTCTCTGATGAATTCTAGGGCATATTCAAGTAGATTTTGTAAACCGCCAGGAATGCGCTGCATGTTGCGAGTAGCTAACACAGCCAAAATCAAGAGAACAGCAATCACAAACCAGGAGGTCAGTAATACTTGTCCATGTACTTTCAATCCACCTATCTGCCAATAGAGGTGATGACCCACGTCGAGCGCGGCCACCGGCAGGAGGTTTATGTTATTCAAAACACCTAACATTTCCATTCAGGAGCGTTCCCCAGAGTGAGGTTCATAAATCTGACTGCGACGAATTTTTTGCAGTTGGGGCAGAAGCCCAGCGCACAGCGTAAATCAGCAAAGCAAGCTTATAGGTTAAAAAACCTAAAAACACAGGCAAAACTTTTAGCTCGGGTACTTTGGCAGCCAAAATAATTACTATTGCTACCAATCCAAGCCGGTTGGAGTTCAACGATAACTTGGTTGCGCCCAGCTTTTCTACTTCTTGCGAGAGCATTCTGAGGTACACCAGCCCTGTAGCAGCTCCCAATAAGTAATTGAGGGCAATGTTTAGGCCAAATTTTAGCCAAACTAGGGCAAACAAGATTAAGCTCAGAGCGCCTATGGCAATCGCCAACTCACGTTTGAGCTGTTGATATTCAGTCATTCCACTGTCGATCGACTCCGAGATAGATGACTCTACCGGGTGTTCTTCTAGGGTGAAAACGCTTTCGCTGATTTCTTGTTCTGGTGATTCCACAACGGTTTAAATGCTTTTTCGAGCCAGACCAAGGTCGATTGTATCATTCACCGGCAACATTACGTGACATATCTTTAACTTCAATCCACTCGACTTCTATCTAAAGTGGATTTACGCTATGGCCACCAGTTGTTTTTACTCTTTAACCAGATCTCCGCCAAGTACTTCTATATACTACTTCGGTAGCCTAGTAGTCGGTCTAGGGTCGCAACAATACCATTATGTTGTTTACTCGCTAGAAGTCAAAGAGTTTTGCTGAGATCGATAATAAATTTAATGGAATGCAAACTGAGAATAGACGGATTCTGGATATTCTGTTGAATCAGCAGGGTTCTTGAACATACGCCAAAAATACAGAGATCAAAGATTTAACCTGATCGTTGATTGCAATGGTTCCATTGTTTAATCCGTTTCGTTACTTGGGTTCAGTGAATCGATCGATCAATTCTTCCCGACTCAAATCCATTAGCAGCGACGTAAACTCTAACGGCGACAACTTAATAATATTAGGCACAGCCCTGACCAAATCATTATCCAATGAGCCAAAACGCTTGATCATCAATCCTTCCACAACAGAAGTGAAATCTTCAATGCGTGTTGCAGTACGAGCATCAGCAGTAGCTCGCTCCATGTATTCGGTAAACAAAGGTGAGTCAGCTAATCTCATCATTAACTCCGTTTCATTAAGTTCACGGTCTTTGCGATTCTCTAAGTTTACCTTGAGTTTCACAAACAGTTTAAGAGTTTCATCCCGGTAAGGACTGTTGGCTGGCAGCGCCTCGATTTCATCGATCGCTTTCTGTTGAACCTTTCTGTTGAACCTTTCCCTTACCCAATATCCTAAACCACACTGTATCTGGCGTTTTTGGTAAATGATGCACTACCACAATACCAGTACGCTGAATATCACCCAACACATAGACCCCAGCACCCCAATCGCTTTCCCCAGTGATCACATTGCACGCCTTTAACTTGCGCTTACTCATCGTTGGTGTAATTATCCACAAACGCGGTAGTTCAGACGTTTTGGGCGCTGGGAGATCTTTTTGCTTGGCATCACGAGTAATATCTTCATGCACACTGAACAGTTTACCCATCGTGCTTCTGATTTCATCATCTTGCACCGCGCAGCGAAAAGCTTCAAAAGCCGCTCCAGTAGACGCACATTTCCATAACAGTCCCAGCATTGGCACATCAATACTGGCATCATCAGGGACAAAATACAGATCGATGTATCTTGCTTCGCTCAAATATCAACTATCCACACAAAAATTTGCCATTTTTTGTCTGCTCAATGTCACCCAGCATATAATTAAGTTCTCTTTGGTACAACAAAGCTGAATTAATACTAGGGATTATACCAAGACTTGTTTCGAGTAATTGATGGTAATAGTTTTAACTGAACATCTGTGTCAGAATTGAGTATTAGAATTTTTAGGCTTGTTGAGGCCACAGGCAGGTATGACCAACAACTCCAACATTAAGTTAACAACTGCTTTGAATGATCCTGGCTTAGATCCAAAAGAACGAGATATGCAATCACAGTTTGGAGACAGAGATCTGTCCATCAGACGACGACAGTTTTTAAAGTGGTTAGGCTTGGGGAGTGGTGGTTTGCTTGTGGCACTGATTAGCAATGATGTTTTTAAAGAGAAACAGTCAACAACATCAGATTCTTTCCTGGCATTATTAACTGCTGGTGGCATTAAAGTCGGTATATTACACTCCCTCAGCGGCACCATGGCCATTTCAGAGAAAAGTTTAGTAGATGCCGAACAACTGGCGATCGAAGAGATCAATAAAGCTGGTGGTGTACTGGGCAAGCAAATCATCCCAATTATGGAAGATGGCGCATCGGACTGGCCGACTTTTAGTGAAAAAGCCAAGAAGTTGATTGATCAAGATAAAGTAGCTACTGTTTTTGGCTGCTGGACATCTGCTAGCCGCAAGGCCGTACTGGACATACTTGAGACTAAAAAACACATGCTATGGTATCCACTGGCGTATGAAGGTCAAGAATGTTCACAAAATGTCTTTTATACCGGTGCTGTGCCAAATCAACAAATAGAGCCTTCCGTAAACTGGTTGCTAAAGACTTATCCTGGTAAATCATTTTTTTTGGTAGGATCTGACTACGTTTTCCCTCGAACTGTTAACTCAATTATCAAGGCAAAGTTAGCAGTCAAAGGCGGCAAAGTTGTTGGGGAAGAATATATCCCCTTGGGCAGCACCGAAGTAAGTTCGATAATTGCCAAAATCAAAGAAGCCCTACCTAATGGCGGCGTTATTTATAACTCTCTGAACGGTGATACCAATGTAGCTTTCTTTATGCAGTTACATGCTGCCGGTATGAGTCCTGATAAATATCCCTCGATGTCGGTAACAATAGCCGAAGAAGAAGTGAGTGCGATCGGTACCAAATATCTCAAAGGTCACTTTGCAGCCTGGAGCTATTTCCAAACTGTGGATACTCCTGCTAACAAAAAGTTCGTTGATGCCTTTAAAGCCAAATATGGCAAAAGCCGGTTAGTTAACGATCCAATGGAAGCAGCATATACCATGGTTTATTTGTGGAAGATGGCAGTGGAAAAAGCCAAAACTTATAAAGACTTAAAAAAAGTAAGAGCGGCGGCAGTTGGTTTGAGTTTTATGGCTCCCAATGGCAGGGTTATGATGAATGGTAACCATCACATTTCTAAAATTATGCGGATCGGCAAAGTGCGTAAGGACGGTCTATTTGAGATTGTTAACTCCACATCTGCTGCGGTAGATCCATTGCCTTGGAATCAGTACATCGCTGCAACCAAGGGCTATGCTTGCGATTGGAGCGACCCGAAGAAAGGTGGCAAATATAAAAAGTCTAAAAGGTGAAACCAGAGCCAACTTATTGGTATGTAGGTAAATGCCCCTTGAGTGGTCAAGAGCTTAAGCTACCTCGTACTAAGGCGATCGAACATCTTTCCCAACAATGGATGACCGAGCTGGCAACAGATGCCCAGTTTCCAGCGGGAGGCAAAATGTATGGCTTATTGCTAGCTAAATCTGTTACTGGCGAAATCCACACGCTCAAAGCCTTTTCGGGACTATGGCAAGGCCAAGCTGCTGTAGAGAGCTGGGTGCCACCATTGCCTGGTCGAGAAATATTGGGAATAGCTGAGGTTGAGACCATTCAGCAGTTAACTGGGCTGCGTGAGCAAATTGCGATCGCCAAAAGTTCCCCCATCCACCAAGAGTATGCCTCGTTACTCGTTGAATCGCAGCAACAACGCGATCGATTAAACACCGAACTCCAAGCACGACGCAATTATCGTCAACAACAACGAGATCAAGTCGCCCAACTACCAGAAGCAACAACAGTCCTGGCAGAAATCGAAGCAGCTAGTAAAGCTGACAGTCGCCGCAAGCGAGAATTTAAAGCGTATTGGCAAGATCGCTTGCAGCCATTGAAGTTAGAAGTCGATCGATTAAACAACAATATCCGCGATCTCAAACAACAGCGACAAATTCTTTCTCAAACCCTACAAACTCAGCTTCATGAAACCACTACAATTACTAACTTCGCTGGAGAAACCAAGTCACTACAAGCCCTGCGTCCTACTGGTCTACCCACCGGCAGTGGTGAATGCTGTGCTCCCAAGCTCTTACATTATGCTGCCAGTAATCAATTGACACCCTTGGCCATGGCTGAGTTTTGGTGGGGGGTGGCGGTGGGCGACAAACAGCCGGGAGTATTTTATGGAGCCTGCGCCGATCGATGTCAACCGCTAATGGGATTCATGCTTTCGGGGTTAGCAGCACAGGTACAGAGACGAATACTGACCAAGAAACTAGAGATTATTTATGAAGATCAAGATTTGGTGGCGATCGATAAACCCCATGATCTTTTATCAGTCCCTGGCCGCTATGGCCAACCCAATGCCCAGCAATTGCTAGAGCAACAATTAGCTACAAAACTCTATCCTGTTCATCGACTGGATCAAGATACTTCTGGGGTGCTGTTGTTTGCTAAAAATTTAGCAGCTTATCACTGGGTTGCCAAGCAGTTTGCAGCACGACAGGTGCAGAAGGTTTATCAGGCGATCTTAGTCGGCAATGTATTAGCTGATGAAGGGGTAATTGAACTGCCGCTTTCAGCGGATATTAATGATCGACCGAGGCAAAAAATCGATCAGGAATTTGGCAAGCCTTGTATCACGAAGTTTCGGGTGATTAAGCGCCAGGATAATTTGACTTGGGTAGAGTTGCGACCTTTGACTGGGCGGACTCATCAATTGAGAATGCATATGGCGATCGGTCTAGGGGCAGCGATTTTAGGCGATCAGCTTTATGGCATCAAGGAAATCCCCGATGGTTTTGACGATCGGCTGTATCTTCATGCCCAAAAATTGGTTTTGCTAGGAGTAGAAGAACGTCCTGAAATCTTGATTGATTCTACGATACCCACAGAATTTCGGATTCGTCAACCTAGTTTCGATCGATAGTCTTGATAAGAAAACTCTCGCCAGAGCTGAAATTCACCGTCTTTTTTGATGGTGCCGATCGATGGATGTACCACCCCATTAAACATCGAGGTTTTCACCATTGTATAGTGCATCATATCTTCAAAGATAATTCGATCGCCGATTGCTAATGGTCGATCGAAACCATAATCTCCCAGAAAGTCACCAGCTAAACAACTAGAGCCGCCCATGCGATAAAATGTTTCGCCTACTTGTGGTTCATGAGCGCCACGAATCGCTGGTTTATAGGGCATTTCTAGACAATCTGGCATGTGGGCAGTAAAAGATACATCTAACATCACATTCGTTAAACCTTCGGCAGGAATTAGATCTAATACTGTGCCCAGTAAAAATCCGGTTTCCCAGGCGATCGCTGAACCGGGTTCCATAATTAAATGTAGGTGAGGATGACGAGCATGGAAGGCTTTGATGGTTTCGATCGCGTGGTCAACATCATATCCTTGACGAGTCATTAAATGGCCACCACCAAAGTTTAGCCATTTGAGTTGTGGTAAAAAATGTCCAAATAATTTTTCGATGTTGACAATAGTTTTTTCTAAGGCAAAAGAATCGCTTTCACATAAATTGTGGGACAAAAATCCAGCAATGCCTTCAGGTAAAGTATCGCCTAACTGTGAAGCGGAAACTCCTAGCCGAGTAGAGGGTTGACAGGGGTTATAAAGCGCGGTTTTGACTGGAGAGTATTCGGGATTGATGCGTAAACCCACCGAGATTTTCTTGGGTGTGTATGCGGCAACTTGGGATTGGAATTGTTGCCATTGCCCGATCGAGTTAAAGGTCAGGTGTGAAGCGTAGGGTAGGATCTCTGGTATATCTACAGCTCGATAGGCTGGCGAATACACATGCACTTCTTTGCCAAATTCTTCGGCGGCTAGGCGGGCTTCCCAGAGGGAGCTGGCTGATGCGCCTTGGAGGGTTTGGCGAATTTGGGGGAAGCTATGAAAGAGGGAGAAGCCTTTGAGGGCTAGCATGATGTGGATGGGGGCGGCTTTTTGGACTCGATCGAAGATGGCTAGGTTGCGATCGAGTAGTTGTTCTTCTAGGACGAAGCAGGGGGAGGGGATGGTTGCTAGAATTTTGTCGTTATTTTGAGTCATGACTATGGGGTAAGAATTGGAATTACTGTGCTAAGCCAGGTTGATGCTGGGGGACTAGCCCCCCAGACCCCCCAATGGAGGGCATTACGCCGCCCTCCATACCTCCCTACGTGAGGGTTGATCTTGCTGAGTTGCCGCGTTGTCTTTACTTTTAGAACTGAGTTAGGTTGATCTCCGCAACTGCGCGACAACGCTCTTTGACCAATCATTAATCTCAGTGTTGGAATTTTGGGAGATCTTAATTTAACAGAAAGCCTTGTAGGGTGGGCACTACCCACCACAAGGATCTCAGACATTAACAGGGGATACATTGAAAGACCAAAACTACGCTTTGTGCTCCGGCTCCCCTTCTCCCGCCTTGGGCGTGCAGGGCAAGCGTCTAAAGTTGCCTCAGACGAAACCCTTGCCGCGCTGGAAGGGACTGGTTGCCCTGAGATGGTCGAAGGGGGATGAGGGTCAATGCTATTTTTAAATTACTCAAATGGCGAAACTCCATCAATGACTTCGTGCCAAGGTAAGCCCATAGGGCCTAATAGTTGCATAAAGGGATCGGGTTCACATTCTTCCACATTGAATACACCAGGTTTTTTCCAAGTGCCGTTTACTACCATCAGTGCCCCAATTACTGCGGGGACTCCGGTGGTGTAAGAAATGCCTTGTGCTCCTACTTCGGCGTAGGCTTCGGCATGTTGACAATTGTTGTAGACATAGTATTTGCGCTGTTTGCCATCTTTGATGCCGCTGATATGACAGCCGATCGAGGTTTGGCCAGTATAGTTAGTGGCTAGCGAAGCTGGCTCAGGGAGCAGGGCTTTCAGGAATTTGAGAGGGACTATTTGCTGTCCTTCATATTCGATCGGGTCAATCCTGGTCATGCCAATGTTTTCTAATACTCGCAGATGAGTAATATAGTTCTCGGAAAATGTCATCCAAAACCTTGCTCTTTTGAGGGTGGGAATATTTTTGACCAGGGATTCTAATTCTTCATGATAGAGCAGGTATGACTCTCGATCGCCGATTTCGGGGTAGGGAATAGGCCGATGAATCGATAAAGCTGGGACTTCAACCCATTCGCCATTTTCAAAGTATCGACCGACTTGGGTGATTTCTCGAATATTAATTTCTGGGTTGAAGTTGGTCGCAAATGCTTTGCCATGATTGCCGTCGTTGCAATCAATAATATCTAGATAGTGAATTTCATCAAAGTAATGCTTGAGGGCATAAGCACTAAAGACTCCGGTAACTCCCGGATCGAATCCGCAGCCGAGGATTGCCGTCAGTCCAGCAGCTTTAAATCTGTCTTGATATTTCCATTGCCAACTGTATTCAAATTTGGCTACATCGATCGGCTCGTAGTTGGCGGTATCTAGGTAGTGAACACCGGTTTCTAAGCAGGCATCCATCAAAACCAAATCTTGGTAGGGGAGTGCCACGTTAATTAAAATATCGGGCTTGAATTCCTTAATTAGCTTGACGGTATTGGCGACAACATCGGCATCTAGTGCGGCTGTTGTAACTTTTGGTGAACCAATGTGTGCGGCAATTCGATCGCATTTATCAACACTGCGACTGGCCAACAAGATATCGGTAAACTCGGCGCGGGCAGCACATTTGTGCGCAACCACATTTCCGACTCCACCTGCGCCTACAATTATTACCCGTGCCATACTGTCTCCCTGAATTAAAGTGACTTTTACTACTAAAAATGCTGTCGCCGAAGGCATTATAGCAGCTAAAGATTAAATGCGTGGCATAAAATCTTTACCCAGCAAAGCTTTCAGCCTACAAAACAGGCAATGCTTAAAGATGGTAATTATTTATACATTGGTTGATGAGGATGCGATCAAATGAATCTCGATGATGCAGTGGAGGGGAAAGATAGGAATGCTCTCTTCTGGCGAGCGTTCCCTAGTACCGCTAACAAATCAGACATGATAAAGTAGTGTTCTTTTAATTGGACAAAGGACTTTATAACATTCAACCATGTCTACAGAATTCCCGATCGGCTCCACCGTCATCCTTGCTAGTCAACCATCCTATATTAAAACCGCCGAACCCATGCCAATGCTACGACCAGGCCAATTGTTAGCCGCAGGTTCACAAGGAATTGTGGTAGCTCGGCAACCTGGTGATCATTGGGTGATCAAGTTCGATCGGGGGGCTTTTTTGATCGATGGTAAGTACCTTAGCAGTGGTGAATCAAGTTCTCCCGATTCCCCAAGTTAGCAGCGGTTGCGATATCCTATTTTAAGAGTCGCTGTAAAGAGAAACCCCGCCATGCAATATCGTCGTTTTGGCCGTACCGAGCTATCTGTCCCGGTTTTTTCTTGTGGAGGGATGCGCTATCAATATAAGTGGCAAGATTTGGGGATGGCCGAAATCCCGGATGAGAGCCAAAAAAACTTGGAAGCCACCATTCGCCGATCGCTAGAGTTGGGCATCAATCATATCGAGACTGCGCGCTTTTATGGGTCTTCGGAAGTGCAGTTGGGGCAAATATTACCCCATATTGATCGATCTGCTTTTATTTTTCAGACCAAAATAGCGCCGAGTGCCAACCCTGAAGAGTTTTTGGCCAATTTTGATCGATCGATGAAGCTGTTACAACTCGACTATGTAGATTTGCTGGGTATCCATGGCATCAATAATGCCGAATTATTAGATCAAACCATCCGTTCTGGTGGTTGCTTAGAAATTGCTAGGAAATTACAGAAATCTGGACGGGTACGCCATGTGGGTTTTTCTACTCATGCCCCCACTGAGGTGATCTGTAAAGCTATTGCTAGCAATGAATTTGATTATGTGAATTTGCATTGGTATTATATTAATCAAACCAATTGGCTTGCGATCGAGGCTGCCACTCAGCACGATATGGGAGTGTTTATTATCAGCCCCACTAATAAGGGTGGCTTGTTAAATAAACCCAGCAAAAAACTCCAGGAACTTTGTCAGCCCCTGAGTCCGATGGTGTTTAATGATCTATTTTGCCTGAGTCATCCCCAGGTGCATACCCTCAGTGTGGGGGCAGCGCTGCCGACAGATTTTGATGAGCATATCAAGACTTTGAAGTTGCTGGATCAATCTGCTGAGGTTTTACCACCGATTATTGCTAAGTTGGAGCAGGCGGCGATCGAGAAACTGGGTGAAAACTGGTTCCGCACTTGGCGCGATGGTCTGCCAGAACACGCTGCGACTCCCGGCAATATTAATATTCCTACGATTTTATGGCTGCGCAATCTGGCACTGGCTTATGATATGGAAGAGTATGGGCAGTTGCGTTATAACTTGCTAGAAAATGGTGGCCATTGGTTTCCAGGTGCTCGGGCGACGGATCTGGGGCAATATGATTTGACTGATTGCCTGAAAAGCAGCCCCCATGCAACCAAAATCCCAGCATATTTAATGGAAGTCGATCAACTTTTGGGTGGTGAAGGTGTGCAGCGATTATCTCAAAGTTAAGAGGGGTTCTAGTGATGATTAATACCAAGCAGCAGCAACAAGAGTTACTCCTAGCTAGTTTTTTAGACATAGTAAATGCCACTGATGGCGATTTTACAGTCTTGGGGCAGCTTGCCACGGCCAGTAGTGATCAGGTCGGTATGGAGTTAATGATTCAACATTTATCTATTCATACCCAAGGCAAACAAGCTTTTGCCAATCATTTTAGCTTGGGCATTATTGATTTAGGTGCGTTGAGTCAACTAGCAAAAAATACATTGGGTTGTCTATATGCTGAGCACATGATCCAAAATCAACTCAAACCACTACAAGCACAAATCCCCACTAATGATCAAGATTTTTTGGGTATGCATATCACAGAAACTCACGATATTTGGCATGTGGTCACTGGTAGTAAAACAGATATGCTGGGTGAAATTCAGCTAGAAGCTTTTTATGTAGCACAGTTAAAGATGTCTCGATTCTGGCTGGCCTTGGTCGCTAAAAATTTGCTGAAATCTTTGGTGTACGATATTGAAGTTGCCGATCAATATATGGCAGTAATTACCCAGGGCTGGACGATGGGTAACCAGGCAAAACCTTTATTTGGAGTGAATTGGAATACTCTTTGGGAAACCCCAATAGAACAAGTCAGAGCTTCTTTTAATATTTTAGATGTTTCAGCAAAAGTTTAAAATTTCAGAGTACCTGATGACAGCAAGTTATCTCCATCAAACTCTGAATTATTTGGGCGTTTACTTGGAAATGAAATCAATGTATCTTGATAGCCTTGCAAATCAAATGTCCAAAACTCAAACTCATCAGAAATATCATCTACCACTATATATTGAGCAGCCGTCTTCATCGTAAAATTGGTTACTAGCGAAAATCGATCACCTTGCTCATTTACTCTGACAGTGATACTTTTTTTATTATTTGTTAGCCTAGATGCTGCTGATTTTAAACCATCTAGATTTTTCTTGATCGGTGGAGTTGAAACCACTATTGTTACTTCTACATTCATATTAACCTACCCCCATTTGGTTCATTACCTTCTATGGGCTTTGCTTGATTTCTTTTAGCCATATTGATCACCCCCTCCATATTCTTTATCGTTATCCTATGCTCGACGAGCTGAAAACAAAGAGCTGTCGCCCTGGTGAAACTTTATTTTTTCTTCCAAAGTATTTTGATCTTTCAGCTTCAACCAACCACTTCCAGCGGCATCATCCATCTCATCATTACCATCCCAGGTAAATTCGATTTTTTCACCCGATTTGTTTTTTACTATTTCACCATCAATTTGTCCAGAGACCAAACCAAACTGAAAATCACCTGATCCACTTCCATCAAGTTCAAAATAAGCTGGTACTAACATATTGAAGTAATCTTCATCCCAATTGCTCATCTCGGTGATGAGCCATCTTCCAGCAATTTTCATGATCCTTTACCTCATAGCTTTGCTCAAGATTATACCGCCTTCGATCGACTCCAGAAGACAAAATGGCTCAATTACCCAAAAGTTCTTTACCGAACTTGATGAACATTGAAATTTTTGGATTGATCGGTTTAGACGGAATGCAGTATATCAAATTCCCAGTGAGTTGTTTTTCTGTACTTACGGACATTCGCTGCCACTCCTGGAATGTTAAGCCAAGATGTGAAATCGCCTTGACTTCCAGTTGATAAGATTCAAAGCGTTGCATCGCTTCAATCATAGATTCTATTTTCTCAAAAACTTTAGGCAGGCGATTCATAGCTGCTACCTTGATTTCTTCTTTATTGCCAAATACATTCCACAGATTGCCTTGTATCTCGGTTTCACAGACAATTGCTTTAGGAAGAGAAGTTACCCATTTGTATCCAGATTCACTCCCTTGATCTTTAGCAAGAGAAAACAAATTATCTCGTTGCGATTCAAAGACAGCAGCTTCATCCAGCTTTGGATCGATCCATTGGTAAACTTTGGTAAGCTTCTTTAATCCAATATTTTGTTTGAACTGAGGATGTAAGTCTTAGTGGTGCAGAAAACTCCTGAAAAGCTTTCTGAGTATACGTGATAGAAGAAAGGGGCGAAAACGTGGGAAACTGATTTTACCAAAAAAAAGACCCACAGGAATCAATAAATGAGTACGCCCCAACTCCATCGTCAACTACTAGACCAACTTAGTCAATGGATCATCCCAAAGGATCAGCGTCACCTGAAAAATTGTGCTGAGATCGCTGCCGCCATTTTGCAATCTGAAAGTGCTTGCTTAGCCCATTGGCTTCCTTATCTTACTCATCGTAGCTGCCTAGCTCGCGCCCAAATGCAGCGCCTGAGCTACTTTATTCATAATCCAGCAATTTGCCAAGAGATTTTTTACCGTCCGTTAGTTCAACACTTTCTTCAAGATTGGAAAGAACAAGAACTCACGCTGGTTATGGATACCAGCATGTTCTGGGACACCTACTGTTTGATAGAAGTCTGCCTAGCTTGGGGTGGTCGCTCCATCACGTTATCTCAGACCGTAATAGAGCATGGCAGCGCCATGGTAGGATTTGACCAATATTTACCTGTTTTGGAAGCTGCAAAGGCATTGTTACCAGCAGGTTCTCACCCCACATTGCTTGCTGACCGAGGATTTGAGCATGGAGACTTAATGCGGTGGCTCACAAAACAAGGCTGGGATTGGGCAATCCGGGTAAAGTCAGATCTGTTAGTTACGCTAGGAAATGGCAGACAACGCTCTTTACATGAGCTATTCGCTTTACCAGAGGAAGTGAATTTGTATCCAGGGGTAAAAGTATTAGAGGATGTTGAATGTAATTTGGGAACTGCAAATTTTTCTGGTGCGCAAGAACCATGGGCAGTACTAACAAGTACAAAGCTTTCACTGCAAACATTCAGGCTGTACGGAGAAAGATTTGGAGGAATAGAACCGCATTATAAGGATTATAAATCTGGTACTTTCGACATATTGAAATCGAAGATAAGAGATGCCAAAGCTTTGGGCAACTTGCTGATGATGTTAGAAATTGCCCAATTGTTGGCAATAAGAATAGGGTTAATAGTGATAGAAACAGAGAAGCGAAGCATACTAGATTGGCATTGGGACAGAGGTTTAAGCCTTCTGCAACTTGGAATAAGAGAGGTGAAGCGAATATGCTATAACGCTTTGATGCTGCCTAGACTAGTTCCAATACCGTGGAGTAAAATACGTCCAGCTTGTGCTTCACGCAAAAAGCGAGAAAAGTTGGATAAACAAGTTGAATTTTCAAGAGTTAATATGTTCTCTTTTTGAAAATCCAAATTTACTACCGCAGGCATAATTCAATACCAAAAAGTTTTCTGCACCACTAAG
>JANNEH010000341.1:0-6452 GCA_031378405.1 Synechococcales cyanobacterium OTE_75_metabat_409 | reverse complement strand
TATGAAGAATCTGGCTGGTATGATGGCCAAACCTGGACAAAAACCGCCGAAATTTTAGCCCGCGATCGACTCTTGGCCACTTATGAAGTCCAGCCAGTGATGCGCCGGATTAAGCTAACTTTTTTGGCCTTGCTGGGTGCGATCTCGATCGGTGCTGTGATTTGGCAAATAGGTAGTTTTTTATGACCGATAACGAAACGATTTCAACTGATCTTTGGCAATCTAAACCTTGGTGGTGTCAGCCTTGGACAATTATTTTGACTGGAGTACTGTTGGTAGCCGGTAGTTGGCTAGTCCTACACCTTTGGTGGTTAACCTTACCTTTGGCTGTTTTGATTGGAGTGTGGTGGTGGTATTTTTTGGTTTTGGTACCCAGGATGTCAGTTCATGGGTGAAAATAGTCAGCTAGTACTTGCTGGAGTGCTACTCAGCCTGATTGTGATCCATCTGGCCAGCAAGGTAGGCGGCGAAATTTGTGTCAGGTTCAATTTGCCACCAGTGTTGGGCGAATTGCTCGGTGGAGTAGTAGTTGGTGTTTCCGCATTGCGCTTACTGATGTTTCCTGACGGTGTTAGCGATGTGGCTAGCACCTCCGCCATTATTGACCTCTTGCAAGCCACCGCCGGTTTAAATCCAGCAGCGGCCAGCAGCGTGTTCGATCGACAGGCCGAAGCTATTTCAGTGATGTCTGAAATCGGCGTAATTATTTTGTTGTTTGAAATCGGCCTAGAATCCAGCCTGACTGAACTGCTGAAAGTAGGTAGTCAGGCGGCCCTGGTAGCCGTAGTGGGCGTGACAGCACCTTTTACGGCTGGGGTGTTGGGCATGATCTATATTTTCCATGCCCAGCCGATCGTCGCAATTTTTGCGGCGGCTGCCCTGACGGCTACCAGTATCGGCATCACCGCTAAAGTGCTCTCCCAAATTGGCCGCATCAACACCCCCGAAGGCCAAATTATCATTGGGGCGGCAATTCTCGATGACATTTTGGGTCTAATTGTTTTGGCGGTAGTCTCTGGCTTGGGCCAAACTGGTACCGTAGATGTGGGCGGTATATTTTATCTGATCATTACTTCTACAGCCTTTTTAGTGGGAGCAATTTTGATTGGGCGGGCATTGACCCCTTTGTTAGCTAAAATAGTAGATACCCTGCAAACCAGGGGACAGTTGATCGTGGTGTCGTTGATTTTTGCTTTCACTTTGGCTTACATTGCTACAGCCATTCATCTAGAAGGAATTTTAGGTTCTTTTGCCGCTGGGTTGGTGTTAGCTGAAACCGAGAAACGGGAAGGGATTATTAATGATCTCACCCCTTTAGCCGATGCCATCGTGCCAATATTTTTTGTAGTAGTGGGTGCTCGTACCGATCTGTCGGTCTTGAATCCGATTAACCCTACCAATCGGGAAGGCTTGCTGATTGCCTTGTTTCTAATTGTGGTGGCGGTGTTAGGCAAAGTCGTAACGGGCTTAGTGGTGTTTGGCAAACCGGGTATTAACCGGCTGGCGATCGGAGTAGGAATGATTCCTCGGGGTGAGGTGGGGCTGATTTTTGTCAGCGTTGGTGCCAGCAGTGGCATTTTGCCGCCTGCTACCCAAGCAGGAGTGGTGGTGATGGTGATTTTCACCACGTTTCTAGCGCCGCCCCTCCTGCGATGGGTGTTTAAAGATCCACCCTCTGCGGTGTCAAAGTTGTCTGATTAGTTATGAGAATGACTTGGGTATGCTGAGAAGAGATTTAGATAAATCTTTTCTCGCCATCAGCCTGCGGCAAAACTCACGAGTTGGTAGTCTGGCTCCTCAGCCAAATGCCCAGATTGAGTTACAACATGACACACTTGGTCATCATCCATGTTATGTTTAGCCACACAGATTGAGCAGAACCCATTTGCTTCACTTAATCTCGAAACAACTGTACCCAAATAAACATCATAAGTTTTAGGAACACATCGGTACTTCCCCTATTGGTGGAGATCGTGAGTAGTAATTTTGAGGGTTTTATCTAGTGAGATTGTCTTCCATTGCCTTAGCATTTTGTACGCTGTTAGCGCTTGTCCCACCGGCAGAAGCCGGTCAGTTAACTACCTGGCAAATGTCCAACGACGGCAGAAGGCTGTCTTTTAAAACTGATGGCAGTGTGCAGCCAAAAGCAATGCTGCTGTTTTCTCCCACCCGGTTGGTTATAGACTTACCTGGTACTACGTTTCCCCGTCCTACAGTCACCCAAAACTTGTCGGGATACTACAACACCCTGCGAGTTGGTCAGTTCGACGGCAACACTACCAGATTGGTGTTGGAGGTACGGACGGGCTATACTCTAAACCCCAGACAAATTAGCTTTACCGGCTACAATCCGATCGACTGGGCTGTAGACTTACCAAGTCCGATCATTGGTACTGTGCCATCTCTATAAAGATTTGGGTCTATTAGTTCGATATATTTTTGATGCTCGTTAGGAGGAGTAAAAAACCGTGAAATTAACGTGGCTATTAGCGAGTGCTTTGGGATCGATGTTGGCTGCGCTGCCCGCCAGCGCTTCAGAAATAGTTTCTTGGCAATACAACCGAGACAGCGGCCAGCTAGATTTCAGCACCGATAGTCGCGTCCAACCAGAAGCACAGATGTTGGCGAATCCGGGCAAGTTAGTGATTCTACTGCCAGAAACTAACTTCAATAAACCGACTTATCGACAAGCCATCAGCCGCAAAGGACTGCGGGAATTCCGGATTGGTTATGACCCCGAAACTCGCACTACTAGCCTAGTATTTGAGTTGGATACCAGCTACTCCTTAGACCCCGAGAAGGTGTCAGTAAAAGCTACTAGTAGCAATCGCTGGGTAGTGAAACTGCCCGAACCTCAAGTGGTGCGCGGTGGCGCAGCAGCCGTAGGTGCCATTCCAGTGTTGAGTGAAGACGGCCAAGTAATTACTGCCGAACCCCAAGTAACCAGAACAGTCGTAGCTGGTGCCAGCGCCACTAATTCTCCTGCTCCGACGACCGTACCAACCAATTCCCCCACAACTCCTCCAATCACACCTACAGTGATTGCTGCCGGTAGTCAGGTAATTGTGAGTGCCATAGAGCTAGACCGACAATACAATCGGGTGATTGTAAGAGGTAGCCGTCAAATGACCTATCGGGGAGGCTGGGATGCCAGCACTTCCAGCTATCGTATTAATATAGATAACGCCCGGTTAGCTGGTGATCTGCGTTTACCCACTGGTTCTCCAGTAGAACTAAAGGTATCTCAGGGTAGCAATATCGTCCAAATTGAACTGCGCCGCTACGATCGCTATCAAGTCGGTCCAGTTTCGCAATATTATGGCGGCCAAATATTATCCTTGCCCTATGGCAGCGCCCCTCGGACAACAGTGGTAACTCGTCCAGTTCCCCAAACCCGTCCCACCACTACCACCTCGCCCCCCGTAGTAACTCGCCCCAATAGCCGGATATTAGTGATGATCGATCCTGGCCATGGGGGGAAAGACTCTGGAGCAATCGGCTTAGGTGGATTACGAGAAGTTGATGTAATTTTACCAATTGCTAAAAGAGTAGCCAGCATTTTAGAAAGCCGGGGCTATGCCACCAAGCTCACCCGTGACAGTGATTACTTTGTAGAGCTAAATGATCGGGTAGATATGGCCAACCGCTACGATGCCACCATTTTTGTCAGTATTCATGCCAACTCGATCGATGGTCGCCCAGATGTAAATGGCTTAGAGACCTATTACTATGGCTCGGAAGGAGCTAAGTTGGCCGAGGTGGTGCATCGAAATGTGATGAATACTGTGACTCAAAGAGGCTTTTATTTAGGCGATCGAAATATTCGATCGGCAAGGTTCTTGGTATTGCGCAAGTCGCGGATTCCGGCAATTTTGGTGGAAACTGGCTACCTGACTAATGAGGCCGAAGTCGCACGACTGCGCCGGGATGATTATCGGGCAGTAGAAGCTGAAGGTATTGCCAAAGGCATCATGGAATACTTATCTAGATACTAGGTATTTTTGTATTCATAAGTAAAACTACTTAGAAAGACTCAATATTCTTGATCGTACAAATGATTGAACTGATTCAGTTAAAGATATGATACAAAGGTGTGGAGTGTCTAGTGAACACCGTTGAGGTACCCTTTGTTGAGCTTGTCTGCCCCCGAAATAGCACCTAGAAATACTGATAATGCCCAAATTGGCGTTTTTGACAGCGGAGTAGGTGGCCTGACCGTTTTACGAGAAATTCATCGACAATTGCCCCATGAGTCGGTGCTGTACTTTGGAGACACGGCGAGAGTGCCCTATGGCAACCGAGAACCAGCCGAAATAGTCACTTTCGTGCGCGAAATTTTGCACATGATGGCCGAGCAAAAAGTAAAAATGGCGATCATGGCTTGCAGTACTGGCTCAGCGTTAGCGATGGACTTAGTTAAACATGAATTTGATTTTCCGATCGTCGGAGTAGTGAAACCGGGAGCTAGAGCGGCAGTACAAGCCGGAAAACGGATTGGAGTGATGGCTACTCAAGC
Organism: Synechococcales cyanobacterium OTE_75_metabat_409; assembly: GCA_031378405.1. Lineage (GTDB taxonomy): Bacteria > Cyanobacteriota > Cyanobacteriia > Cyanobacteriales > Chamaesiphonaceae > JAAFHZ01. The sequence continues at coordinate 1,936 of JANNEH010000341.1, read as the reverse complement.
CACTGTCAACAGTCAGGCTTACAGTAATGAAATTTGGCATTGTGCTCCTGATGCCCATGTGTGGGAGATTGCCTGCCCTAAATTTGTCCCATTGATTGAAAAAAATCTGATTGATTCTCCAGAAATGTTGGCGGCTGCGGAAGAATATCTGCAGCCGTTGATCGATCAAGATATTGATACCTTGGTCTTTGGCTGCACTCATTATCCCCACCTGAAGCGGGTGTTCCAGCAAATCTTGCCGCCTTATGTTACCTATGTGAACCCGGCAGAGGCAGCGATTATTGAAACAGCCCAAGTGTTGGCTGGAGAAGATATTCAGGCCAATCCCAATTTGATTGGGGAAACTAATTTTTACGTCAGCGGTGCACCGCATGAATTCGCTGACCTAGCAGTCAACTGGCTCCCAGCTCGTCCTTTTGTCCAAAATATTCCGGTAGAATCATTGCAGCTAGCAAAACGATAAATCGCTTAACTGTCCCTGGTTCGGGAAAATAGCTTAGAATTAGAGCAAGTGTAAACTTTCGTAAATGCTTATCGAAGCCAGCTAGTATCTCATGAACTCGGTGACCTCCCTTTTCGCTCCTGTTGAAGCCGATCTGAAAGTGTTGGCAGAAAATCTTAAATCTTTGGTGGGCGCTCGCCATCCCATTCTATATGCGGCGGCAGAGCACCTGTTTTCAGCGGGAGGCAAACGGGTTCGACCGGCGATCGTGCTGTTAATCGCCCGTGCCACCATGCCGGGTGAAGATATTACGCCTCGGCATCGGCGGTTGGCAGAGATTACTGAAATGATTCACACAGCTAGCCTGGTACATGATGATGTACTAGATACCGCTGAAACTCGTCGGGGAATTCCGACAGTCCATGACCAGTTTGGCAACCGCGTAGCGGTGCTGGCCGGAGACTTTTTGTTTGCCCAGTCTTCCTGGTATTTGGCGAATTTAGATAATTTGACTGTGGTGAAATTACTGTCTCAGGTAATTATGGATTTGGCTGAAGGCGAGATTCAGCAGAGTCTGAGTAGTTTTGATACCGAAATGTCGATCGAGACCTATTTGGAAAAAAGCTATTTTAAAACAGCTTCGCTGTTAGCTAATAGTGCTAAGGCAACCGCTGTGCTGAGTGACTTGTCGGAGGCTACTTGCGAAAAGATGTATCTCTATGGGCGCTATTTGGGTTTGGCCTTTCAGATTGTGGATGATATTTTGGACTTCACTAGCTCAGCAGAAATTCTCGGTAAGCCTGCCGGTTCAGATTTGGCCGGGGGCAATTTAACGGCACCAGTCTTATATGCCATGCAAGAACAGCCCCGCCTAGCTGAAATCATTGTGGGCGAGTTTGAACAGGAGGGTGATCTGGAGAAAGCATTGGGGCTGATTCATAGTAGTACTGGGATTGATAAATCTTGGGCTTTGGCGCAGCAAAATGTGCAGTTGGCTCTAGAACAACTAACCGATTTGGCTCCTTCTCATTCCAAGTCGGCTTTAATGGAAATGGGTAACTATGTATTGCAGCGTTCTCATTAAGCTTTGAAACTCCATACTTCTAGCGGTAACTGGCGACTGGGCTTGGGTTTATCGATCGTCACTGTATTATTGTGGGGGTTGATTCCTTTGGCCTTGGGAGTGGTAACTCAGGCGGTGGATGTGTTTACTGTCAATGCTTTTCGGTTTCTCAGTTCTTTTGTGTTGCTGGGTTGCTATTTGGCCAGTCGCCAACAGTTACCAACGATTAAACAGCTCCAGGCTACTTCACCAGTTTTGATGTTGGTGGCGATCGTTGGTCTTACCTGTAATTATTTATTTTTTGTCAAAGGGCTAGTGGCCACTTCCCCATCTCATGCGGAAGTCTTGATTCAGCTTGCCCATTTATTTTTTGGTTTTGGCGGTTTGCTGATTTTTAAGGAAACCTATAGTCGCAAACAATTATTAGGACT
>JANNEH010000297.1:0-17764 GCA_031378405.1 Synechococcales cyanobacterium OTE_75_metabat_409 | reverse complement strand
GATTTAGGCAAAAAAATAGGCAGCTCTCGCTGCCGTTTCCCTATCGAATTACTGTAGAGAGGAGGTCTCAGAAGATTTCGATGTAATGATTTACTTAATCACTTCACTATAGTTACTATAACATGCAACAAAGAAAAGATATCAATGAATTTGGCAAAAAGTTCAAATTGAACAATGGTAAATTAGGCAGGCATAATTACTAGAAAGTATTCCAATGTCTAGTAATAAGCATTGAACTATTTTGAGCGCTGCTTAAAATAGACTAGTGTCCCTAAAACGCCCAAAACAGCAACTCCCAGCAGCCAGTATTTAGCAGATGATAATTGATCTTGAGAACTGACAGCTTTTTGATTAATTTTGGGACTAGTCAATACTGTAATTGCCGGGGAAATAGTAGCTAAAAAAGTAGCCCCAGTTGCTACTGTAACATCGAATTCTAGCCGAAATGGCTGAAAATCTCCGGGGTTTACTGCTTGACCACTAAGCTCTAAAACATAAGCTCCAGGCTGCGGAAATAGTAATCTTGCACTAGGAGCATCTTGGTATTTTTCAGCATTTATTGCTTGCAATACAGGTGTCGCAATCTTTTTCTTATTCTGCCAAAGCTGTAGCTGACAACGACATTTTTGGAGCGGAATCAAAGTGCCACCTTTTTTGGTGAGAGCAAACCAGACCTGAGTAGATTCCTGAGATTTTGGTTGATCGTTTGGCTCAAAATGAACCATCGCCCCGACCTGTCGATCGGCTTTGATTTTATGCCCCCAGGCTGGAGAAACTGTGAAAACTATTGGCAAAATCAATTTACTAAGATTTAGCACGAGATTTAATCGAGACATAAAATTTCCCCAAATATAGTACAAGCCAGCGCCAACGGATCAAAAGAACCAGGAAAACTACTAATAAAAAAGAGATCGATCTAGCTTGTCCATCAACCGTTACTTGTACTGTGCCCAGATAACTTGCTCCAGTCAGGATGCCATGAGTAGTTGCTAGCAAAAGGGCTGGAATACTCAAAAGATGCAGTTTGCGCCAATTGTTTCCCAAGTAAGACTGTGCTCGATCGAAGCTAGTGAGCATTCCTGGTGACAGCAATAACAAAGCACTACATCCGGCAGCAATTCCGGCCTGTTGACCGGGCAAGAGAAACCAAACAGCCGCCAAATTCCAATCCCAGCCATGAACCATATGCAGCATATGGATAATCGACAACACTACTGCACCCACGCCCAACAATCGTCGATAGCTCAATAGCAATGGCCACAATTTGCTGATCGGTCGTGCCACCAAGGCTAACATTAAGCAAATTATCGCTCCATAGCCAGTACCATCAATGCTGTCACCACTACGTCCTAGGGTAATAACGCCAACTAAAATAGCGATCCAGCCGCCAGCACGACGTAGTTGACTACGGCGCTCTAAGCTGAAATAACCAGCAAAAACCCCAATGCCGATCATTACGGGGGTGGTGCCTAACCCAAAAGCCAGTAAAGTTAGGGCACCACCACTCACGGAACCACTTTCGATCGCTTTAAGCTGTGCCGTATACAAAAAACCACAGGGCATCCATCCCCACAATAGCCCCAAGATCCAAGGCTGCCGTGCTGCGGTGTTAACTGAATGACGACAAGTCTGCCAAAAACTAGGCAGCGGCCATTCCCCTGGAAAAACCTGCCCCAATCCTGACCAAATTAGTAATAGTCCGCCCACTAGCGCCACGATCGATCGCAGTTGACTACTAATGCCAATTAACTGTCCACTAGCTATGATGATAGCGCTGACTCCGCCCAGGGCGGCACCCCCCAGACTGTAGCTAATGATGCGACTGAGGTTCATCATGCCATGAAACCACCAAGACTGTCGCCAAGTACGCTCAGTTGGCGCAGAATCAATGGCTAAAGCTACAGCCAAAGATCCGCACATGCTGGCACAATGGCCAAAGCTGCCAAAAAAACCTAGGCTGATCATTAGCAGCAAATCTATCATGATTTTAGGAAATTCCCATATTTTAGTAGCCTAGAAAGCAGCCGAGACACCTGCTCGAAAAGTTAAACCAGGGCTGTAAATGCGGTTGACTCGCTCATATTGTACATCAGCTAAATTTTCTAGGTACAAGTTAAACGCAACGTTCTCCTAAATTGGCACTCAGCCACTGAGGTCTACATTGAAAAATGCTGGCACAAAATCGGTACCGGTTTGAACACCATTGGTAATAGCAATGTCACCCTTACATCATAGAAAGAGTTTGCACCTGTTTGCTGTAGGGGAACTGAATGGTAAAGGGTCATACAGCTACAAAAATGGCGATCGATATGAAGGTGAATTCAAAAAAGGTGATCGAGATGGTCATGGTATTTATATTAAAAAAAGTGGTGAAAGATTAGAAGGAATCTGGAAAGCTGGTCAAATCACCTAAAGACTGAGCAATTAGGTCTAAAAGTATTATAGTTTCTGTAGCCAGCTCACTCCAAACGTGTTACATTATATATTACTCCAGTCTGTTGGGGTGAATACATGAACCTAATTCATTTATTCCTGGCAGTAAATGTCAGTATTTCTGTGCATCACATCCAAGGATTTTCATTATGAACCCAAACACAAACTCCAACCGTTTCCCCAAATCTGGCTTGCAGGTTGATCGAATTACCCGGATCATTACTGAGCAGTGGCCGGAAATTTGGCAGGCATCGATCGATCGACAAGATCGAGAGTTGAAGCAGCGTCATAGTTTATTGTTAGCTGCTCGACAAAAACTACATTGCAACAGTTGACCAATACCCTGAAATGAATTCCAGATCCCCTCAGCTCCTGCATGGGGGATTTTGCGCGTGATCTAACAACCTACATATGGGGTAAAGGAGCACCTGAAGGTAAAATAAGTAAGTAGAATTCCCAAAATTGGAGGCTTTATGGAAATCAGTTCTGCCAAAGCCCCTTCTGCTCGTTCTTTTGCTCTGTTATCGATCGGGGCAGCTATCAGCACAATTATTCTTAAGTTTGGTGCTTACAAACTCACTGGCTCGGTCGGCCTGCTTTCTGATGCCCTAGAATCGCAAGTTAACTTAGTAGCAGCGATTACCGCTCTGTGGGCACTAACATTGGCGGCCAAGCCAGCCGATGCTGAACATGCTTTCGGCTATTCCAAAGCCGAATATTTTTCTAGCGCCCTTGAAGGTCTGCTGATTTTAGTGGCTGCTATCAGCATCATTGTGGCGGCGATCGATCGCCTTCTGCATCCTCAGCCAGTCGAACAAATTGGCTGGGGACTGTTGATTTCTGTGCTTGCCGCCGCGATCAACGGTGGAGTCGCCATGATCCTATTGCGGGCTGGCAAACGACTCAGATCGATCGCCCTCAAAGCCGATGCACATCATTTGTTGACTGATGTGTGGACTTCGGTAGGAGTTTTAGTTGGCTTGGTGACAGTACATTTTACGGGTTGGCTGATCTTAGACCCTCTGATTGCCATTGGGGTAGCACTCAATATTATCCGGGCTGGCTGGCGATTACTACGTGAAACTGGCTCGGGACTTTTGGATGCCGCGTTATCTACAGCAGAGTTGGCGATCATTGATGAAGTTTTACAAGAGCACCAGCAAGCTGGCATCCAGTTTCATGCTCTGCGCACTCGTTTAGCTGGTTCTCGTCGCTTTGTGACCATGCATGTATTGGTGCCGGGAGAATGGACAGTGCAAAAAGGTCATGATTTATGCGATCGCATTGAGCTAGATATTGCCAAAGTATTACCTGGAACCCATACCATTACTCACTTAGAACCCTCAGAAGACCCGCTCTCTTGGGAAGATAGTGGACTCGATCGCTAGCTGTACTCTGAAAATATTTGTTGAATATGTTAGCGTGGATGCAGAAAGGCAGGTATGTAGAAGTTAAAATCTGCTTCTAGAGCATGTTGAGGAGAAAGAACAAAAATCGTTCTTTAGTTTGTGAGTTATCCAGACAGGTTTACCAAGGTGAGAATATGTATATACTAAAAGATGTGATTGAGAAACGCAAACCGAATAGAAAGCAAATTGCCCGTGTAAAGCAGCAGCTTGAAGCAGAATATTGGTTGTCAAAAGCTTTGGAATCAGGCTGTTTCTCCCTGGAGTGCAGTGGTTAAATGAATAGGCCAGACCAATACTAAATCCCATCTCATACTGAGGTGGGATTTGTTTTTCCATAATACTACAACTATAAATTGACACTCTCACGGTCGCAGCAAAGTCAAAGCCCGCAGCAAAACTTGATTTTCGGTAGGGATGCCAATGGCCACCCGCAAGTGATAATTATCTAAACCGGGCTTACCACCAAAATCTGCTATCCAGATTTCTTGCTGGGCAAGTTGAGCAACTAACTTCGCCGAGGTCAGTTGCCAGGGAGCGCAATTAACCAACAAAAAATTGGTGTCCGATCGATAGACCTGTAAACCCAAATCTTGCATTGCCAGGGCTAAATTCTGGCGTTCACTTTTGATCTCGGTTAATTTGTCCTTGACATAATCTAGGTCTTGTAAGGCCGCAATGCCAGCAGAAATCGCCAACTGATTGACTGGAAAAATCTGCGCCACCCGATAGACATAGTCGGCCAATTGAGGATTGGTGATACCGTAGCCCAAGCGCAAACCGGCAAGGCCAAAGCCTTTAGAAAGACTGCGCAGCACAACTAACCGAGGATACTTATTGATCTCATTGGCGATCGTGGTTTGGCAGATTTCAAAATAGCATTCATCTACCACAATCAAGCAGGTAGTTTTTTCCAATAGCTCAATAAGTTGAGTGCGATCGGCCAAGTTTGCTGTCGGGTTGTTGGGATTGGCAATAAAAATCAGCTTAGTACGCGGTGTTACCGCCGCTAAAATCGCGGCCACATCTAGGCCAAAATCGGCAGTGCGCGGCACTGACACCGATACTCCTCCTAGCATTTGGGTCGCTGCCCCATACACAAAAAAAGTCGGCACCGGCAAAATCACTTCATCGCCCGGTTCTAGACAAATCTTTAAAACTAGTTCAATTAAGTCGTCAGAACCATTGCCCACAAAGATCTGGTCTGGCTGCACACTGTTATAAGTGGCAATGGCCATCCGTAGTTCGGTAGTCAAGACTTCCGGATAGCGATTGATCCCACTGGCCGCAGCTTGGATCGCACGAATCACCTGGGGTGAGGGTGGATAGGGAAACTCACCTTTATCTAAACGAATCGCTCGATCGCTTTTGCTGAAGCCAGCCTGTTTGCTAGGTAGACCCTGGACGATCGAGCGAATTGATTTCTCCATCATGGTTTCAGGCAATTTATTGAGATATTCGTGACTAGTTTAACTTAAGTTCAAGTCCGCATCGCCTGCCAGAGATCTTGATATTGTTGCTGCTGCCCAGAGTTTAAAGTTGGCAGAAACTCCCCTTTGGCAAATACCCCAGCTTGCAGCAGGGGATGATTGCGCAGTTCTGGAGGTAAATTTTGATCACCAAAAATTGGCGAAGCGCCGTTAGTGGCAGTAGTAATTTTAGCAGCCACCTGTGTTTGCCAACAAAAGTCAATCCATGATTGGATTGATGGTGTCCCAGTCAATGCTGTAGCTGATCGAGGTTGTACCCATAAATCTGCCCATATAGAAGCACCACTGGCGGGGATCGCCACCCCCAAGTCTGGTTGACGATTGAGCAACCCCAACACGTCTGACGACCAACCCACGGCCACCCAAGCATCGCCGGTCAGCAAGGGTGAAATATATCGATCGGAGCTATAAAACAGAGCTTGTTGGTGCAGTTGACGGAGGGCTGGTAATAATTCTGGCACCTGTTGGGGATCGGTGTGGTAAGAATGTCCGAGTCGCTTGAGAGTAAGGCCAATCACTTCTTGCCGTTGGTTTAGCAACACCACCTTACCCTTTAGTTTGGGCTGCCAAAGGTCTTGCCAATCAGTAGGTAGCGGAATATTATTTTCTTGTAATCGATCGCGCCGATAAATTAAGACCGTGCTACCCCAGCGGTAGGGTGCCCCCCAAATTTTGCCCTCTCTGCTGCCCAGTTGTTGCCATGCTGTGGGCAGTTTTTTCCAGGTCGGCAGTTGAGAGATTTCTAACGGCTGCAACAAATTTTTGCCGATGGCCGCAGCTAGCCAGGTATCCCCGATCGAGATCACATTAGCCGCCGTATAATTGGGCGGTGATTGCCAGGGTAGTCGCCAGTCGTTGGTTTTTTTTGGGGGATCGTTCCATTGGGTCAACAACTTTAAACCTTCTGTAATCTGACCAAAGGCAGATACATTTAATTGGTTATTTTTGGCAAAACGGTGAAATTCTCCTACCAACACACCAGGAAATGTACCTTTAAGTAACTTGACATGCAATTGGTTGGCAGGAGCTTGGCAACCAAATAGCAGTGGCTCTAGAGACAAAAGACCCAACGATTGTAAAAAATGACGGCGTTCCATCTAGACCTCACTATGTCCTAGTTCAAGTTCTAGTCTGAAGCCCACCAGCAAAACTTTAAAAAACTCTGGTGAAATGAAAGATGAAGAAATTTGGTATTTTTTCACCGAAGTTAAAGTTTCTGCATTAAATTCATTATGAGAACGTTCCACTGCTCCAAATAAGGAGAAGTGATACATCTGATAAGTTTGCCAATTTCCGATGCAGACTGTAAAAAAGTCTTGAACACTCAGCATTTATTCTTTACCACAAACATACCAATTCATATTGCTGGGCAATCCCGATCTGTTCCTACTCGTTTCCACCAAATTACCACAATTATTGGTATCTCAGGTAGCAAAAATCAGCTCAATCGTCAAAGAACCTGTAATTTGCTAAGACCTGCTTTACTATTCACAAAGCCATCCACCTAGAGCCATACCATGCAACCAGTAGAAAAAAAGATCGAAATCCTCGCCAATCGTGTAGATGATGTTTATCACATTCTCGATCGGTTACATCAGCACTTGTTACCGGAGTCTGATAGCGGCACCACTTGGCCAGAAAGCACAGTGGCAAAAGAGCAAAAGCAGCAGTTTGCCAAAATTGATATTCAAGAGCCTTCTGATTGGTTAATTCACCAAGATGTATTGGTCGATAACGACCACATTACGGGTAGCTATCGTCGCCAAGAAACTTCTCTCTCTCCCCAATCCCAGATCCAACGCCTGACAGCTCAGTTAACGGTAGCTTACTCGCGGATTGCTGCTTTAGAAGAACAGTTGTTGGCCAGACAGCGCGTCCATTAAGCTTTCGGTAGCCGCTAAAATTTCTCTGCTGCCCCAGTTTTGCAGTAGGGATGCAGCGATCGCCGCTCCCCCAGCACCAACCCCCTCTTTGACAAATCCTCGATCGTATACTCGTAATTGTTCGTAACCAGAATCAGCAAACCTCATCTGAGCTGACAAAAAAATTGCCGGTGATAGACTCTGGGCTAAGCCCACTGCATCAGCACTTAGATCATTGGCCACCCAGCCAGTGGTGCCCACGGCGATGCGATCGAGTCGGCATTTTTGGGTTATATCTAGATCTACCAATCGTTGAATCAGCGCATACACTGCCAACATTTGAGTGCCACCAGCCAACAAGACTCCCCCCTGCCGACTAGCTGCCACAGCCATACCCGCCGCCACTACCTGCATGGGATCACCGATCGCCGCCAAGATCTCCCAGGGATCAGCAGTCGCTGTAATATTTTTTAACCCCTGCTCTACCAAGAACTTTTTTTGGGCATGATTGCATTGAGGATGACTACTGTTTACTTTGCCATCAGCCTGAACCCCCAAAGCAGTCAGCAAAGCCAAGGCGGTGGTAGTACCACCCACCACGCATTCTCCAATTACTAAGTAGGGGGCAGATTGCCCTAATTTCTCTCCCCAGGCCAAGCCCTGTTGCCACAGGTGTTGCACTAACTCGATCGACATCGCTCGACCAGTGGAGAGGCAAGCCGCTGGTTGCCCGCCTAAATCCACACAATCAAAGCTAGGGAGATGGGGCAGGCCACTATTAACGATGGTAATGGGGATCTCTAGGGCAGCGAGAATGGCGCGGGTAATAATCGCAGGCGAAGCCCCAGCAATCAATGGCGGTAAGGGATATTGATAGGTCGGCTGTACGCCCAGCCGCAAAAATTCGCCATCGGCCAAAGCAGTAAACTCTCGATCGTGGGGAGTTAAGCCCGCTGCCGATATACCGGGAATCAGGCAAGTGTTAGTAAAACCCAAAATACAAACAAAGTGCGGGCGTTGCCTCTGATAGGTCTGTAACCAAGCTTGAGCGAGTTGGGGCTGGGTGTGAATGGAAATCATAACTCCAACATATCTTCTAACCATCTAGGTGGCCGAGGAATTGGGCCACCAATCCGTTCAAACAACAGCAAAGCCATCAAATGAGTAATCAGCAAAGAGAGCAAACTATTCACAAATAGCAAGCTCACCGCTGCCGTTTGCACCGATAAAATGTTTGGCTCGGCCAAGATCCCCAACCGTTCTAGACCCCAATTCAAAATATCGGTAGCTCTAGCCATAAACAAGCCCCAGAGGTCTTCTCCTAGCATTACTGAAGCTAACCAAAAACGAAAAAAGAAGCCGCTGCAATCTAAAATTGCCCCAATCAAAATTGACCAGCCCCAACTGATACCCCTTCGCCAAAAAGCCCCCAGTTGAATACCAATCAAACCATAGGGCATGGCAAACAACACGCTGCGGGTGGGTCCCATTAACACCGATAACAATAAACTGGAAACCACCACCGCCATCCAGCCCGCCCGTTTGCCCCAGCGCAAATAAACCAAAATAATTGGCATGGCCAAGAAAGGCTTGAGCGCCTGACCACCCAAAAAGTAGGAATTGATCAGCCACATCAGACAGGCCGCACTAGATAAAAAAGCTGTCTCTACTAAAGGTAAAGGTGCTGGAGATGGAGATTTGGGAGCAGTCAAGCAAGATCGCCTCGAAAAAGTAGATGTTAAAAAAATAACGCCGAGACTAAAAGTCTTAGGCTAACTTAGGTGCATCAAGTACGCAGTCTAAATAACAAAACTTGATTTACCTGTAGTCGTTGAAAGTTGTTATCGCTAACGACTAACAGCATCTGGCCACCACCCGGCAAAGGAGAGCCGATCGACATGCCTTCTAAATTATCTAGGCCAATCTTCAGGTCTGCCAAGTCTAGCACCAGTTTCTTAGAGATATTCGTGATACCAGTTTTACCCACTAAACTATCAATGTTGCTCACATCGGTTGCTCCGCCAGTGGTGGCTTGGAAAATTTTCACCTTAAAGCCCAACAAACTTAAAGATCTTTCCAAAGTAAGAAAATGTCCGCCGCTGTCTAGGGCTTGCACTTCTGATAAACCATGCTCGATCGATCCCAAGGGTGGTGAACTCATTTGATAGACATATTCGGCCAATGGCCCACTTTGTTGACCAACCAAATAGTGTAACCAGCGATTTTGAATTGGCCCGACTGGTTTACCTTCCACCGTCTTTTGTTGGTCTTGAATCAAAGCATCTTCGGTGGCGGTAAACAGATACAGCGGATCGGTAGCCGCTCCGGCAGAGGCAATGGTTAACGACTCAAAGGCCAGATTGCTTTGAATGCCTTTTTTACCTTCTTGGTCTGGCAGGTAGCGATCGGGTAGTTTGAGTTGCTGTTTAAGTTGGCCAGTGGCTAAATCAAATTCGCCAATCAGCGGTGGTATGCCAGAGTTTCGATCGCCTTCACTAGCCACAAATACCGTAGAGCGAGGTGAAACAGCGATCGCTTCTGGGTCAATGCTACCGGCAGGGTAGGTCTTGCCATCAGCTCCTTTTAAAGCAGTAGCTTTCAAGACTTGCACATCCTTGAGCCGAGACTTGTTATCTAAATTCACCTGTAAGGTATAGAAGCGTGCTGGCCCTCGGACACTACGATCGTCAGAAACAGCATAAAACACCCCCTGCTGTTTATCGAAGGTAAGACCAGATAGCCCGCCAACTGGCACTCCATCGATTTTGAGGTTATTGGGAATCCGATACTCACCCAAAAACTCTAGGGAAGTATCCAAAAATATGCGTTGGGAGGCACGAGATTCGCAGCTAGTCAGAAAGACAATTACACCAAATACACAGAGGGCAAAGCCCAATGCTACAGTAATGCTGAGGATTTTGGCACCTAGAGTACGACGATTGGCCGTCTGATTAGGTTTGACATTGCTGGATTGGGGATCGCTCATGGCAGATAATGACTTATTACTAGCAGCCTACCAGAGTTCTGGTTGCAGATTGAAATCCTGCACCTACTGGCAGCAAAAAGCCCATCAACACCAAAGTTACTAGTGTTGCCTGGGCTGAAAGCTAAAATCTACCAAAGTTCTAGAGTTAGATTTGGATCTTGAGGGTTGTAATAGCGAGAGCTACCAGCCGTGGTGGTGGTAGAAGCACCAACCCAAGAGGGAATGCGGTATTTTCTTCTAATTACTCGACCACCAGATTCAAAGGTACCATCGTTAACTGGTTTTTCGATCGCGCCCTCGGCCAGCGTAACCCGAATACCCACTCTTTCATCTTTGAAAAAGTTGCCGTTAGCCTGATCTCTTAAAGACTTAGAAGCTTTCATTTTGTAGAGGTTGGCTCCGACAAAATCAGTTTTAGTCACTCTGGCTCCGGTTAGATCAGCCTCAGCTAGGTTGGCACCTTGCAAATCGGTAACTCTCAATAAGGCGTTGTTTAGTTTTACCTTGACTAGATTGGCGTAGACAAAACTACCTTTTTCCAGTACGGCACCCTGCATATCGGCACCCAAGAAATTAGCACCTACTGCCGATACACCGGTAAGATTAGCACCTCGCAAGTTGGCACCGGCCAAATTGATGCCATTCAACTTGGCATTTTGAAGTTGAGCATTGGCTAAGTCAATACCCACTAAAGATGCTCCAGTCAGGTCACAGCCGGGGCATTTACCGGTGGACTCTAACTGATTAACTTGGTCTTGGTTGGCAGCCAAGGCACTGGTGGCGGCTAGCGATGCTACTAAAGGAGCAGCCAGAATCAGAAAAATATAAGATAATTTCATATCGATCAGTGGTTTCAAGACAATTTTCAAGACAATGGTGAAATATAGCGGCTACTGGTGTCTGAATACGGACAGCCATATACCCATATACATCATAAGAAGGATCTTTTACTGTTTTGTTGCAAAAATTGCATCAGCAGCTCCATTTGGATCTGGCTGCTTTTGGGTGCGCGGACCACAAACTGTCGAGGTGATCGCTGTACCCACCCAAGCTGGTATGCGGTAGCGTCTTTTGATGGTTCTGGAACCACCACCCTCGTAGGTGCTATTGACCTGTCTTTCTTGAATGGTCACGCCATTTTGCATGGTAAAAATCGTAGCCCCTTTAAACTGATTACCATTAGCTCGATCGGTTAAGGATCTAGATGCCTTGATTTTGTAGAGGTTCGCCCCCACAAAACTAGACTGACTAACTTTTGCCCCGGTTAAATCGGCCTCGACTAAGTTAGCACCTTGCAAGTCGGTGGAAATTATTACGGCATTATTCATCTTAGCCTTCACTAAGTTGGCATAGACCAAGACCACTCTTGCTAGCGTAGCCCCTTGCAGGTTAGCACCCAAAAAATTAGCACCTCCCGCCGATGCTCCTGTGAGATTGGCTCCGCTTAAATTAGCACCAGCAAAGTTAGCCCCGTTGAGGTTGGCATTTTGCAGTTGGGCATTAGCTAAATCGATCCCTACTAAGGAGGCTCCGGAAAGATCGCACTTATTAGCACACTTACCAGTGGTCTCTAGCTGATTTAGATGCTCTGGATTAGCAGCCCAGGTATTAGTAGAAGTCACCAACACGACTAGAGGAATAGCCAGCTTCAGAAAAATATTAGATGGTTTCATGTTGATCAAGTAGTTTTTAAGATACTGGGAAATCCAATCACAATTAAAAGCTTGATGGCTTATCTTCAATTATGCAAGCTTTAAGCGAAAGTGTAGATTATTTGAGTGGTTAAGTTGCCCCTGAAGACCGTTGAGAGTTTTTTGATCGCATGATGCTGTCGATCGAGCTGTACTTGTAAGCCCACCAGCGGGTCAGTGCCGTTGGCCAACAAAAACTCCATGCTTTCTATTTGTGGCCAGGTGGAAATTTCTTGCAAAATCGCCTGCAATGATTTTAGGTAAGGATGCTGTTGGTCAGTGAACCATTTTTCTTGGGTTTGGTCGGGCTGGTCGCAGCCCAAATGCACAATGGTGGTGTTGGGATTGCTGGCAAATACGGCTGCACCCAGGGGACGAGCTTCCTCGCGCAAGATCAAATGATGTTGGTCGGCCAAGTGCCGCATTCTTTCTAGGTGCTCGTACCTGCTAGTGACTTCCACTGGCTCTTCTCGCCAGTTGACGGCTAAGGCTAGCAGATAGGTTTGGAGGAGCATGTGACCAAGCTTTTCGGCTTTGGTGGCCAGATAAAACGTGTTGTAATCGTTGACTTCGATCAGTAGAGGTACTCGATCGGCAATCTCGATACCATAGCCTTTCAATCCGGCGATTTTCCGGGGATTGTTGGTGACTAGCCGGATTTTGGCAATGCCCAAGTCATTCAGAATCTGTGCGCCCACCCCATAGTTGCGTAGATCTGCCGGGAAGCCCAGTTTCTCGTTGGCTTCGACAGTATCGAAACCCAAATCTTGGAGAGAATAGGCTTTGAGTTTATTGATTAAGCCAATGCCCCGCCCTTCTTGGCGCAGGTATACCACCACCCCGGCACCCACGTTTTCGATCATCTTCAAGGCAGCTTGTAACTGCATCCGGCAGTCGCAGCGCAATGAACCCAAAGCATCACCCGTCAAACATTCCGAATGCATTCGCACCATAATTGGTTTGTCATGGAAATCGGCTGGGTCACCTTTGACGATCGCCACATGCTCGGAGCCATCTTGGAGGTTGCGGTAGCCGTAGATGGAAAACTGGCCGAATTGGGTGGGCAGCTTGGTGATAGTCTCACGACGCACAAACCGATCGTGCTGCAATCGATAACTAATCAGATCAGCAATACTAATGATTTTAAGTTGGTGTTTTTTGGCATATTCGACTAGCTCCGGCAACCGCGCCATCGAACCATCCGGGTTTTGAATTTCGCAAATTACCCCCGCTGGATAGAGTCCAGCTAGGTGGGATAGATCGACGGCTGCTTCCGTGTGACCAGCACGCTTAAGCACACCGCCGCTCTTGGCTCGCAAGGGAAAGATATGGCCGGGACGACGCAGGTCGGTAGGCTGAGTTTCTGGGGCGATCGCGGCTTGGATAGTGCGGGCGCGATCTTCCGCCGAGATACCAGTACTGACCCCCATGGCGGGGCTGGCATCGATGCTGACAGTGAAAGCGGTTTGATTGCTGTCGGTATTGTTGGTGACCATCAAAGGGAGGTCAAGTTTGTCCAGGCGATCGCCTGTCATGGCCAAACAAATTAAGCCCCGTGCATTAACAGCCATGAAGTTAATTAAGTCGGCGGTAGCAAACTGAGCCGCACAAATTAAATCTCCTTCGTTCTCCCGAGACTCATCGTCTACTACCACAATTATTTTCCCAGCCTGAATATCGGCTAAGGCAGAGTCGATCGAATCGAAGGTGAATTTGTCGGTAGTAATCTCGCGGGTCATGAGTGAAGAAGTATGGCTAGCCTTCTCATCTTAGCTGCTAGCAGAATTTTTGCTAGTCATCGGCATATTTTTGATCTCCCAAAACATAACCCCAGACATCACATCTGGGGTTATGCAAAATTCTTTCAAGATCTTTAAACTACCAGCTAGATTTGACTACACCGGGTAGTAAGCCTTGGTGTGCCCATTCTCTCAATACGTTCCGAGACAGACCAAAAGGACGATAGTAGCCTCTAGGGCGACCAGTTACCCAGCAGCGGTTGTGCATCCGAGTAGGAGCGCTGTTTCGGGGTAGCTGTTGAATCTTGCGGTGAATCGCTAGCTTTTGGCT
Organism: Synechococcales cyanobacterium OTE_75_metabat_409; assembly: GCA_031378405.1. Lineage (GTDB taxonomy): Bacteria > Cyanobacteriota > Cyanobacteriia > Cyanobacteriales > Chamaesiphonaceae > JAAFHZ01. Next base: position 3,826 of record JANNEH010000297.1, on the reverse strand, counting down.
TTGGCTAGTGGCACTTCTAAATTCTTCAAGGAGAGCTTCACGCTTGTCAGCATACTTCTCAACCATTTTGGCGCGTTTTTTCTCGCGCTCGATCATGCTTCTTTTTGCCATGGGTGTTATGCGTTCTGGTAATTTAAAATTCTGTGAGCTAATAGTCTCCTGACGGCGAGGACGACCAGCCTATTATGGTAACCCAAAATCTGTACCTAAACAAGACTGATTTAGATTTAGTTTAAAACTTCAAATTCAATGACCATGGGTAGGGCAGGGCGGTGCCGAGATCGATCGATCTAACCAACCAGCCGCCTGTTGTAAATGTGCCAAGCCATCTTTAGTTTGGTCATTAACCAATAACACCAAACCAGCCGCAGCTTGTTCTTGTGCCCGACGTGCCCGATTTGCTTTCAGGCGATGCCAATCTGACTCGGAAATACGCAGGCGCTCAGCTAATGCCTGAGCCAATTCTAGAGTTGTAAGCTGAGATAGATCTGGGTTCATTGATCGACTACCTGCAAAATTGTGGAACATTAAGCTTAACACTTCCCGATTTCGCCACTCAGAACCATGCTTACTGCCGAAACCTCTGAAACTCCAGTTTTTACTGAGTTAGCTGAATTAACTGCCCTAGAAAGCGAAATCGATCGACTGGTAGAACGCTATACCGAGGTGGCTCCGATCGCCCGAGAAGAATTGGCCAGCCGCCGGAAAGTATTGAAAAGTCGGGTACCTTCGCCAGAAAGTAAGCAAGAACTGCAAGAAGTGGAAGCTCATTTGGCTAAACTAGATCAGGCACTGCAAAACCAGTTGGTAACAGTAGAAGTATTTTGGTCGGCAGTCAGATTTGGTGGTTTGGGGCTGTTGGGCGGTTGGGTGTTAAAGGCTTGGATCGGTTAGGGATTTTCGCGGATTAATCTGGTGAGCTAAGGTAGCTTACGGCTGATCTGTGAGGGTACCCACTAGGGGCACCCGTACAGATCAGCTCAGGAGCTTGGAGCATTTAGGGACATGTGACATACTCCTACACCTCCCTCTCGGGTAGGTATAGGCTTCCACCGGACATCCCGAAAGATGTGTGTGGCTTCCTTGGGGATCTTATCAATCCTTACGGCGTTTTATAGTGAGGAACATGACTAGCCCCACTCTTGGCATTTAATCCAAGAAATCAATTTTTAGTATCGTGCCAGCATTTTCAGCTTTGCAATGATGGTTAGATTGTATCATAAATATTGCACTTTGCTCGCTTCCTCTCAACACCTCCCGAAGCGGGTAGGTATGAGGCTCCTGCTGTTTAAGCTGAGCTAACAATTCCAAATTCAAAAGCGGCAATTAGCGTTGTCGCGCAGTTGCCGTGCGCAAGGGTTGCCCTCCTGTAGAGGGAGAGCCTTGCCCTGCAGGGGAGATCAACCTTACTCAGTTCAGAAATTAAAGACAACGTGGTAACTCAGCAAGATCAACCCTTACGTAGGGGAGTTTGAGGGGAGGCGTTCCGTCCCCTCAATGGGGGTCTGGGGGCAAGCCCCCAGCATCAACCTGGCTTATCACCAGTAATCCTAATTTGGAATTGCTGCATCTGAGCGATTCTTAGCAAATTAGCCAGGAGATTAAACAGGCTGTTCTGGCTGCTGCTCAGCAGCAGCAGCTTTTTCTTGATCGCGTTTCTCACGCTTTTTGCGATCGGCTTCTAACACATCGGCCATAGCGGCTTGCATTTGTACTAATTTTGCCAAGTTGCTACGGTAAGAATCTAAATCTTTACCTAGTTTATCAGCAGGTAAATTCAGGGCAGCGGCCAGCTTGCCGACTGTATCGGTACGACTAGCTTCATCGGCAAATTTATCAGCGGCTACTTCATCTAACAAATTGAACAGGCCAATGCCAAACAGCCGACTGTACTTAAATTTAGGATTATTGGCGATCGACTGGAATGCTTGAGCCAAATAGTCACTGCCCTCTCCTTTGGCCATCTCGGCCACTTTGGCCAACACATCAGTGCCCTGTAGCTGTGCTATGGCTGCTTTCACTGCGGTAGCATCTTGGCGATATTTATCGGCACTGCTATTAATACATTCACAAAGAGCGATAAAAATACTGGCTTTATCTACTTCGGGGCGGTAGTCCACCATAAATTTGTCATAGCTGCACACTACGCCCAAAGCATAAATTGGATCGTAGACAAAGCCCTCATTCACCGACAGCAGGTGCATTTCTACCAAAAGCTCTTCTACAACCCGGCGGAAAATTGAATTGATCGGACGGCTGTGTTGGGCGTTAAACTTGCGCTTGGCATCAGAAACAGTACTCAGATTACTCACCGGGTCACTTTATGTAAACATCAGCTTTACATTATCGGCTATTTTTTCACGAAAAATTACAAAACTCAAAGTTTTTTTCAACTTAGTTTCTTGCACGAAGAATAGGGAAAGTCTGAAAGCCCGGTCTCTTTGGAGCTGGGATGGTCAATTGTTCAGCACTTTGTCCGACGAATATACTAATGTAGATCCGTTAGAGTGGTTGCTGTATTTTCCTTTGCACTACATCAGATTCAGTGCAGCAGTAGCCCAAGCCATATGCTCGAACTTGCATTGTTTTTAATTTTCTGGGGCACTTGGTCACTAGCTTGCTTAGCGGGAGCCACCTTCATCATTTTGGTACCCAAGACCAAACAGTCGATCGCAGCTATTTTGTTATTAGTGGCCAGTCTGTCGGCTTCTGTTTATACCCTGGCTTTGTCATTGAGTGTTTTTGCTTGGGGTGGTAGTTCTCATATTCGTCAAGTGGCTGGAGCCTCGGGCTTTCCGCTTTGGGAGCTATGGAAAAATTCTTGGCCAACGCTGTTGCTGATTAACCCTCTCTCAATTTTATTGGCACTGATTGCAGTGTATTTACCCCCATCTTCTCGTCAGCATCGGGACTGGCTGTGGTTGAGGTTTTTTGTGTTGTTAGGGGCAGTGATTTCAGTGTGTTTGACGATCGGCAAGCTACCAAATGCCTATGCAGCAGCAGATTTCTGGAAGTAGGCGAACAATTTGAGTTGGCTTTGAATCCGCTCAGTTAACTTAGATTGTTCTTTCAGTCCAATGAGATTGTGTAATTCGATCGAAATAGCGCGATAATATGGGGTCTGTATTTGGAGCAGAGCCTTAATGAGTCGCGCAAAAAAAGTAGTCCTTGCTTATTCGGGAGGTGTCGATACCTCTGTCTGTATTCCTTACCTCAAACAAGAATGGGGTGTGGAAGAAGTTATTACCCTCGCTGCCGATTTAGGGCAGGGTGATGAACTCGAACCAATTCGCCAAAAAGCCTTGGCTTCTGGAGCCAGCGTATCTTTAGTAGTAGATGGGCGCGAGGAATTTGTGCGGGATTATGCCTTCCCCGCACTGATGGCCAACGCTTTGTATGAAAATCGCTATCCGCTTTCTACTTCCTTGGCCAGACCACTGATCGCCAAAATGCTAGTAGAAGCCGCTGCTGAGTATGGAGCCGATGCCGTAGCCCATGGCTGCACGGGTAAAGGCAACGACCAAGTGCGGTTTGATGTGTCGATTTCCGCTCTTAACCCCCAACTAAAAGTTTTAGCTCCGGCCAGAGAATGGGGGATGAGCCGGGAAGAAACCATTGCCTATGGCGAAAAATGTGGTATTCCTTCGCCGGTAAAAAAATCTTCACCCTACAGTGTGGATTTGAATTTACTGGGACGCAGCATTGAAGCTGGAAATTTGGAAGACCCTTGGCAAGAACCGTCTGAGGAAGTCTTTGCCCTGACAGCAGCGATCGAAAATACTCCGAATACTCCAGAATATATCGAAATCGAATTTGCTCAGGGTGT